>CAZAYR010000053.1:0-16788 GCA_964489365.1 uncultured Salinarchaeum sp. | reverse complement strand
TTCGCCATCCGTGAAGGCGAGTTTCACGCGCTTGTCCCCGAACGCGCGTGCCTCCGCGGTGGCGACATCGAAGAGCTTCACGGTGGCGGCCTTCGTCGGCCCGCCAACGTTGTTGATCGTTCCCTCCTTGAGTTCGATCAGAAAGTCCGAGAGCTCCAACGAGAGCATGCCGGGCTACGGCACCGATGGAACAAAAACGGATCGCGTCATCACCGGCCGATCGCCCCGACGTTTTGGTCGCCTTCCAGCGAGGCCTGATGGGGATCGATGCGGGCGTACTCGACGGCGCGACGGCCGAGTCGATCGATCCGAGATCGGAGCTCGTCATCACGGATGTCCCCGCCCTCGATCACCTGGCTTGCGCGGGGAATCGCCGCTTCCCAGGGAAGCACCCAGGCGTTGAGCGATCGGCATACCGAGCGCAGATGTTCTAGCGCGGTCAGGGGAAACGCCCCACCGGAGACCGCGAACAGCCCGACGGTTTTGTTCTCGAATACGTGGCGAACACAACGGTAATCTTCATATCACCGGCGAGGAGTGTCCCGTCCATGGCACGGCTTCAATCCCAACTCGCGAAAGTCCGGGGAGATGATGAGGCGATCCACGGGGTCGACCGGGAACCTATCCAGTCGTTCTTGGAGGCCGAACGGGGGCGCAAGGCCGATTCGACCGTTGCGCAATACGCGGTTAACCTTCGAACTCTCTCACGGCGCTCGGAGCGTCCCTTGATTGACTCGTCCCCCCAGGATATGCAGTCTCTCCTTGATGAACTCGCGAACGGGAACCACCCGGATGTGAAAGACTCCGGGATTCAGGTACAGACTCACGCATCCACCCTATCACGGTTCGGGGATCACCATGACATCCCTTTCGAGTATTCGGAATTTGATTTCGAGCCGAGCCGCGGGCGGGACCTTTCCCCGGACGACTTGTTGACGCAAGAGGATGTCGACGCGATCCTGAAGGCCTGCGGTATGGACATTCGGTATAAGGCATTGATCGCCTGGGGTCTCGCCAGCGGCCTCCGGCTTGACGCTCTCCGCACGGTCCGAATGAAACACGTCGAGTGGGAAGGATCGGTTGGCGAGATTACCCTGAATGTCGAAGAAGGGGCTCTCAAGGGGGCCTCCGGCCGGGTGCCGATGTTTTGGGCCAAGCACTACATTCGGGACTGGTTAGACGTCCATCCCTTCCCTGACGACCCCGAGGCCGGCCTTTTCATCCCGGACCCACGGATCAACGGAAACCAGGATAGTCTCGTTTCTAAGGAACCCCTGGCGCAGTCGACAATTCGACACAAATTGAATTCCTTGCAGGATCGGGCCGACCTCGAAAAGAACCTGTATCCGCACCTACTCCGCCACTGCGCATTTACTCGTATGGCACTCGAAGGCGTACCGGAGCAAGACATCAAGAGCCTGGCGGCCTGGCACGGGGATTCATCGGAAATTGACACCTACGTCACTCTCGCCGATGAGCTTCGAAACGACAACCTTCGGGAGAGCATGGGCCTGCCCACCTCGGGCCGGGATCACGCCATGATCGGGAAACCGACGCTCGTCAAGTGCCCCGAGTGTGGCGAGGAGTACCCGCCTAAGATGGAAGCCTGCCCGACGTGCTCCATTGAGACCGTTTCGGGTGGAATGATCGATTTACAAGACCTAAACCCCGAGCAAGCGAAACATCTCATCGATCAGATTATGGAAGACTTCCTCCACGGGGAAGGGACGGCGACGGGCTCCGACCCGGATACTCTCATTGGGCAGACCGCGAAATCGATGGCCTCCGAAGACCGAGACAGCCTGGACATTAGCGACTTTGTAGACTAACCCGCTCCGCGGCCGCTCCCGGGGCCGCAACGCCTGACGGTGGTTTTTTCGGTTCATGTCTGTGGCCGCCCCGCAGTTAGACCGGTAGACCCCCGTCATAGACCTTTTTCGAGGGGGGCGGACGCCAGGGGCCGTCGGATATGTGGTCTTTGACTTTCTGGGCCTCTTCTCCCTCGTATTCGCCGTAGGGGATGCCGAAGCCGACGCCCAAGAATCGCCATTCTGAGGCTTCAAACTCGGCGAGGGTGATTTGCCCGGCCGGTTCGGCGGCGGTGGTGAGCCCGCGGGACGTCGAAAACTGCCGAGTTCCGGTGGCCCAGAGATAGGCGGCAAAGACCTCAAAACCTGTAAAGTCGGGGAAATCGCCCGTCGGCCTGGCGATCGTTCGGGTGAGCTTTGATCGGACGGACCGGCACGCTTGACTGACGTTCATGTATGCGGTTTCGCCGACGTCGGCCCGGCCAAAACAGACCACTTTCATAGTGGGATAACCGATGTCGTCGGGGTAGAGCACGCGAAGGTACGGCCGAGCCGGGAGCTTCCGGCGAAGCCGCGCCCATTCATCCTCAATTTCCCCGAATACCGTCGATAACGCCCGCGGCTCGCCTGATTCAGTGAACCGCCGGGGCGACACTTCTACTACCGTGACCGGACCCACCGACCCGTAGCGTTCTCTGATTTGATGCTCGGCGGCGTCGATCTTGTCCCCCATTTTCTCGGCGTACTCAGCCGTCCACCGGTGCGTATATGGCAAGACGGCGACGGCTTCACCGTTGGTTAAGACGATCGATGCGTCCTCCTTGTTTTCCCGGTATTCCCGGAGGGCTCGGATGCCCTCATCTGCATCACGGAACCGGCGGATCTCGCCCTCGGCGACGGCCCGATGTCTTGGTTCGGAGAATAACCGAATATGCGCCGGGTCGACGTGGCGGACCAAACTCGATTGTACCGCCTTCTTGCGATCTCCCCGTTCGTGTGAAGTTAATCTAAACGAGGAGGATTGATGGTTTCGCCCGTTCGCAATTTCGGTTTTAGCAAAAACTTTTTTGCGTTTGGGAAAGGAGGATAATCCACCCTTGTCTGGGGCGGGCCCTCCCGGGCCTTGCTTCAAGTCTCGTTAGGTACACCTCTCAGAAAATGCCGGGATGGCCCGAACGGCTCCCGGCGGAGACCGAAGCTGTCGGTCTTGGTTAGCGCCAAGGTGCGGACGATCGAGCTTGCCTCGCGAGGCCGTGCTTGGTGATCCTCGGTCATCGGCGGCCGGTTTCATCCGTCCCAACGAGACGAACACTTGGCCATGTCGCCGCCGGTATCGCTCAAACAGCGACTCATGAACGCCTCGCGATCCTCGCCGGATCGGGGCGACGGGGCCGATCCGCCACCTCCGGCGAGCAAGAGAAGGCCGAGCAACCCCCCGGCGGCGACCCACGCGCCCGGGTTCGCGGCGAGCCAGGTCAATAGCTGACCAGCCGGCGATCGGGGCCGCGCCGGGGCCGCCGGTTCGGTCCGCTTCTCGGCGAGATAGGCCCGGGCCGCTTGGCGGGCGTCGGCCGGGTTAATGCCGGGTTGTAGCTCTTCGGTCGACGGGGCGCGGGCGAGCTTCCGCGGGATCGGACCCCCTTTGGCCGCTTTCGCGAGTTTCTGGTCCGGGATACCTTCGAGCGTTTGGCGTAGCGCTTCCCGGCGCTCGCGTTCGCGCCGCTTGGCCGCCTGTTCGGCGAGCGCCTGATCGCGGCGGGCTTGGCGGGTTTGGCCCACCTCCGCATCGGTTAGTCGGGGCTCAGTCGCGCTCATCGAGGGCATCCTCCAGGGCTTCGGCGAACGATCGCGCGCCGGGCTCGGCGCGCCGATACACCTCTCGCCGCAGGTCGTCCGGGACGCGGGGCCGAGTCGTTTGCTGTGACATCGTGGACCGGGAGGACCGGCGGGATTAAAAGGTTTAGGGTCTGGTAGGTTGGTGGTGGGGGTGGTTGGTTGGTGAATTCTAATTCGCCAGTTTTCATCGTTCAAACGCTCTGATTCGCCACTTTCGTACCGTTCTCCAAACTTTCGCGAAACTGGTATGGAATACTGATAGGAATGTTCCGAAAGTCCCCCGCGAAACCGGCCTATATCGGGGGGAATTTTGGCCGGTTCGAACGGGCGGGCGGTTTCGCGCACTCAGCCCTACGGGCTGGGGGTTCGAATTTGGGCATCGGAACAGGGTCAATTTCGCACCGTTTTTCGGAGCTTTTCGCGAAAGTTGCCGAAAATTAGTGTTGGCTTTCAGAGACAATCTTTGAGGGCGTCGACGGGGTCCGATCGGTCCGGGGTCGCCACGCTTTTCAGAATCTCACAGCCGGTTGCTCCCTCCGCGGGCGGCTCGGGGACGTCGACATCCTCGCCGGCAAGCTGGCGCGCGAACGCTTCGGCGCTCGGGACGTCCCAGGCGAGCCGAGCGACCTGGCGGGCGTCGCGGGGGTCCGTTGAGTCCATGGCCTCATAGACGGCCTGAGCGATCGCCTGCGCGGCGTCGGGGTCGACCCAGCCAATGGTCCCCGGGAGCGTTTCGGCGCAGACGTCGGCAAACTCGGCGGCCGAATAGGCGGGGAAATTGACGGCAATTAGTCGCGAGCGGAGATGGCTCGGGATCCCGCTGTCGTCGTTCGCGGCGCAAACGACATGGGTTCCGATGGCCTCATCCGTGGACTCTCGGGCGGTTTCAACCACGACGCGGCCTTCGAGGGGGACAGCCAGGGCGCGCCAGGCGTCGCGGCCGAGGTCGTCGGCCTCATCGATCAACAGCCGGGCGGGGTCGTCGGCCAACAGGTCGGATAGGCGAGCCGCTGTGGCCCGCGAGCCGTCGACGTATTCGCCGCCCCGTCGGCGCTCAATGGCCCGAAGCACCTCGCTTTTCCCCGCCGCTGGGGGGCCAACGAGGATGATGTGCTCGCCGGTTTGGAGGGCGCGGCGGACCATGGTCAGCTGTGCGTCGCGGCCGGCGATCGCGGGGAACATGCACGGGGCCACGGCTCGGCTTCACATCAATTCTCGGGGGCCGACTTGTTAGGAACTGAGACAAGTATCTATGTCTGGTTCCTGATATAGTTATAAAGTCCCCCGTCCCGACCGGTTCGGATCGGGGGCGATTTGCCACATTACCGTGGCCGTAGTGGATTAATTGTTCTCGAACTCGTCGAAGCCACAGTGATCGATCGCATTCTTCAGCACGCCCGAGTAGGACCCGTGATACATCGGCGTGCCGAGAAGGATCGCGTCACTCGCGCGAAGCTTGCGGGCCAGCCGGGCGACGTCCTCGACGGGTGATTCGTCCGCATTGAACGCGGGAATGTCGTAAGCCCGCAAGTCGATCCGCTCGGTCGACGCCCCCGTTTCCCCGGCGGCCGTCAGGGCGGCGGTGATGCCGACGCGTGTGTAACTCTCCGCCCGAAGGCTTCCGACCACGCCGGCCACACGTACGTCCCCGCTCATACGTGGACGTCCGGCGGCTCGGCCTTAAGAATGGTCGGCGGTCGGGAGCTGCACGCGTCCCGAGGGCGGGTCATAGCTCACCAGCCCGTCGCTGGCCAGATCCTCGACAAGTTCCTCCAACCATGCGCGATCGGCCTCCGCCGTCCCGCCGAACTCGTCGTGCACCGCCGGGCCGAGTTCGGTCAGGGACATGGGCCCCTCGTCGCCAAGCGTCCGGACGATCCGACCCCGATACTCCCGCCGGCTTCCCCGGTAGGCGGGTTGTGAACGGCCGGTCGGCACGGCAAATTCCCCATCTTGATACGCTATACACCAGTCGCGCCAGGGACACGGCGCCGAATCGCAGGCGGGTGTCGGCGTGCAGACCGTCGCGCCGAGGTCCATGATCGCGTTGTTCCACGCGCGCCCGCCCGAGGCAGGGACGAGCCGTTCGGCGACCTCGGCGTACGCTTCCTCCTCGACATCGAATGCGCGGTGGAGGACCCGTTCGACGTTCGTATCGACGACCGCGCAAGGGGTGTCGAAGGCGAACGACGCCACTGCCGCGGCCGTGTATGGCCCCACGCCGGGGAGTTCCTCGAGGGCCTCCCGATCGGCGGGAACCTCGCCGTCCCACTCTGCGACGATCCGTCCGGCCGCCTCGTGGAGGTATCGCGCCCGACGGTTGTATCCAAGTCGTTGCTCCGTCCAGAACCGGATGACCTCCGCGACCGGGGCCTCTGCCAACGCCGACGGCGTCGGCCAGCGCTCCACGAAGTCACGCCAGGCATTCGCGATCCGGCTCAGCTGCGTTTGCTGACTCATCACCTCAAGGACCAGTACCCGATACGGGTCGTCCTCGGCCCGCCAGGGAAACTCCCGCCCGGCGTCCGCATACCAGCCAAGCAATGCCCGACGCATCGCGTCGATGCGGCCGTCTTTCTTATCCGCCCCGGCCATTGCTAGCGGATACTTCCGTTACCTCGTGTTACGTCTATTGATCGCCGGATCAGTCGAAACGCGTATCCGGCCCATCGCCGATATCCCGGCATGACCCTTGAGGACCTGACCGCCGACGTCTCCGCGGAGTACGAAGCCCTCTCCGAACGGGTCGACGTCGAGATCGACCGCCAGACCAAACACGAGTTGGCGATGCTTCGGGCCGTGATGGGCACCGATGATCTCGACGAACTCGTCCGCCGGGGAGTCCACGCCCTGTTCCAGGGCACGGTCGATACGGGCGCCCTGGACTTTCATCTCCGACAAGGTTACGATGTTACGTACGATGAGTACCTTTCCGGCATGACCTACGACGAGATGCGGGGCGGATCCTACGCGCCGCCGACCGAGGACGATCGTCGCTACCAGTTTTAAGCGCCACCTTGAACCGTGTCGTCGGGGGCAGGCAGCCGAGCGGTGTCCGGGCCAGTCCCGGCGGGTCAGTCCCTGTCAATATATTGAGATTCCCACTCCATGCGGGCTTCGATTTCTCGATGGCCACGCCGCGTAACAGTATAGTAATTCGTCCGCCGATCGCGCTGTCCCTTCTCCACCAAGCCCTTCTCGACCAGCGTATCGAGGTTGGGGTATAGACGCCCGTGGTGAATTTCGCGCTCGTAGTACTCCTCCAATTCATCCTTGATCGCGAGGCCATGTGGCTCGTCCTTGCCGACGATCACATAGAGGAGATCGCGCTGGAATCCTGTCAAGTCGTGCATTGGGGAAGATCAACTCAACATATGTGTCGAAATACAATAAAAATATCGTATTGGACGGTCGAACGGGGCGCGAGCGACGTAAATGGGCCGAACTACCGGAACCGCTTCGTATAACAGAACTGGTATCCCGGACGCCATCGATTAGTCATTCCCTCGAACAAATGGCTGATGGCGGCCGATTACGCCGATGCGCGCCCGCCGGCTGAGGTCCGATCGGCGGTCCTCCAGGTGGCCGGAGCACTATTGGGTGATATCGTCGATCAGAAAGGAAGCACGCCCGTGCGAGGCACGGGCGTGCTTGCCGCCCTGAATTGGTCCCCGCTGACGCTTCGGCCCTCCAAAGCGAAGCGTCACCCGAAACAATTTCTCGGGTTATAATAAATGTAACGAAAACCGAACAGTCACGACTTCCGGAATGCGTCAGTCCAGGGCGATCGGGACGTCATGCTGGAGGCTGGCTGCCTTGGCCGTATTGTACAACAACATGGCGATGGTCATCGGGCCGACCCCGCCCGGCACCGGCGTGATGTACGCGGCCTTCTCCTCGGCGGATTCGAAGTCCACGTCGCCCACGAGCTCGTAGCCCCGGTCGTTATCGGCATCCACGCGGTTGACGCCGACGTCGATGACCGTCGTCCCTTCGCTGAGCATCGAGCCGTCGATGAACTCGGGGACACCCACCGCCGCGATCACGATGTCCGCCCCCCGGGTCTTCGCCTCGAGGTTCTGCGTGCGGGAGTGACAGACCGTGACCGTCGCGTTCCCGTCGTCTTGTTTCTGGATGAGCAGGTTCGCGAGCGGCTTCCCGACGATCATCGAGCGACCCACGATGACGACATCCTTCCCCTCGGTGTCGATGTTCTCGGCCGCCAACAGCCGCTGGACGCCATGTGGTGTGCACGGTCGGAATCGTGCGTTTCCGGCGACGAGCCGACCCACGTTCTCGGGGTGGAACCCGTCGACATCCTTGTGCGGATCGATCCGGTCGAGGACCTCGTCCTGATCGACGTGATCGGGGACCGGCATCTGGACGAGGATTCCATGCACGGTGTCATCCGCATTGAGATCGTCGATCGTCCCGTAGAGTTCTTCGGCGGGCGCGTCCGCGTCGAGTTCCACGTGGATCCCCTCGATCCCGACTTCCTCGCAGGCCCGTTGCTTCATCGACACGTACGTCTCGCTGGCCGGATCCTCGCTCATGAGGACGGTGGCGAGACCGGGCGTGATCCCCGCCCCCTCCAGGGTGTCGACCGAATCGGCCACCGACTCCCGGACCGATGCCGCGACCTCGTTCCCGTCAATAACGGTCGTCATCGATTGAGAAGCGCTCCGCGGGGCTCATAAAGATCTGGTTCCGCGGTTACTGAAGCCGCTCGATCGACTCCATGAGTGGATGGCGCGCGTAGTCGACGACCTGGATATCCTCGATGGAAGTGAGGCCCTCCGCGGCTGCCGTCCGCTCCATCCCCAGGGACACGTCCGCGTCGACGACGATCACGTACGCGTCCATTTCCTCGATATCGAGCCGGTCGGCGGCGAGCACGCGGTGATGGCCGTCCGCCAGGAGCAATCGGTCGCCCATATCGATGACGACGAGCGGTTCCGCGAGTCCCTGCTTGAGCTCGTAGACCCGGCCCTCGAGCTCGTCGGCGTAGACCTTCCCCTGGGTGGGAATGAGTTCGTCGAGCTCGACCGTACGCCGCTCTTCTTCGAGCTCGATGTCGTGGATCTGTTCGAGCGTCCGCCGGAGTTTCCCGACCTTCTCGGGGGTTGCCCGCTCGATCTGACTCCGGACGACGTCGGTATTGCTGATGATTCCGACGAGCTTGCCGGCATCATCGACGACCGGCAACTTCTGGATTCCGGACCGGAGAATGACGCGCGCGGCATCGGTCATCTTCATGTCCGGGTGGGCCACGATCAGTTCCGGCGACATGACCATGAATACTGGATCGTCGTCGTCGGCAAGTAGCAGATCACGGGCGCTGACGAACCCTTCGACACGCCGGCCGTCACAGACGGGAAAACCGCTATGCCCGTCCGCGTTGGCGATCCGCTCCGCGACCTCGCGGACCTGATCCTCCGGCGCGACGGTCGCGACGTCGCGCGTCATGTATGATTTCACGCGGACGCTCCCGTCCACCGCGTTCATGTGCGATCGCACGTATCCGGCACGCAAAAAACGCACCTACTCGCGCGCCGGCTCCGCCTCGCGGATCTCGGGACCGAGGCGGTCGGCGACGGTCGTGAAAAACCGTTCGTTGATGACTTCGCGAACGATATCGACGACGTTCTCGTCCTCGCCATCAGTGGAAGCGAGCATCCCGACGGGAATCTGGGCGCCGGCCATGGCCTCGTGCCCGCCCGCGGTCCCGATGGCGGCAAACGCGTCCCGCATGATCTCCGCCAGGTCGAGATCCTGCCCGGTGGGCCTGGCCCGGGCGGAGGCGTGCACGGTCCCATCGGCGATCCCGTAGACGAGTAAAATGTCGATCCCGTCCATTTGCAGGAGGAGATCCGCCGCTTGCGCCAGCGCATCGGGCGTCGTGATCTCGCCGACACACGAGGACAGTGCGGCCCCGCGCACCTCCCGCTGGGCGATCGCATCCCCGATCGTGCCGAGGGTATCCCGACTGAGGCTCGGATTCGCGATCCGGTCGAGGGCGTCGTGATCCGCGCGGTGCCACAGGTATCCCGCGGCCCCGAAGTCGACGGGCGCGACCTGCCGGGCGAAGTCGTTGGTGTCCGTCCGGATCCCATAGAGAAGCGCAGTGGCCAGCGTTTCTTCGATCTCGAGTTCCAGCTGGCGGAGGTACTCGACCATGATCGAACTCGTCGCGCCGACCGTCTCGCGCAGATCCACGTAGCGGCCCTCCACCGGGCCGCTCGGCGTATGATGGTCGAAAATGAGGTCGGGCACGACGTCGGCTGGCAGACTGTCGTTGACGCTCGGGAGCGAGTGATCGACGAGGGCGATGCCCCCACACTCGGGCATGGGCTCGTCGGCCGAGAGCCCTGTCACTGGCAAGTCGAGGACGTTCACGAACGCGCGGTTCGACTGGTGGGCGACCTCCCCGTAATAGAAGCCCGCGCCCGGGACGCCATGGCGTTCGGCGATACGGACCAATGCCACGGCGCTCGCGAGCGCGTCCGGGTCAGGATTGTCGTGCATGAACACGCACAGTCGGCCATCGATGGCCGATAAGATCCGTCGGACACGGTGGGCCCGGACCGCCGGGGCCCTCGTCGCGATCTCTACGACTTCGTCGCTGACCTCCCGGCCGTGGTCGATGACCCGATCGGCCAGCCCTCCGAGCGTCTCGCGCTCGGGCGGGGTGCTCGCGACGCCGGTGTACGCGATGAGGTGGGTGTCGGGGAACGCTGCCCGAGCGGCCTGCGCGATCGCGACGTTCCGTCCGCTTTGCCGCTCGGCCACGAGGACCGCGTCCGGGGACTCGAGCCCGCCGAGCACGTCCTCGTCGTCCGGTGCGGCCCGGATCACGTCGATCCCTTCCTCGCGGAGGGCGGTGGCGAGGTCGGCGTCGGCCGTCAGCACACGGAGCCGGCCCGTCGTCTGTCGATCGTACTCGACGAGGGTCCATGCCGAGGCCGACCACCCCAGGACCAGCCGCATCGGCATCGTGGGTGACTCACCCGTCCGGCCGGGTAAAAGCTACCGACCGCCTACGCCAGGAGATCCATCGCGGCGCCCTGGGCGAGATCCGCCACGGCGAAGAATCCCGGGAGCAACAGAATCGTCGCCACCGCAGCGATCACGATGGCGGCCCGGATTCCCCAGGCCGGGGTCTCCATCGTCGGTTCCGCGGTCGGCTCGTCGATCCAGATCGCCTTGACGAGGCGGGCGTAGTAGAACAGCGACACGACGCTCGCCAGCACCCCGACGGCCGCGAGCCACCAGTATCCCGTCCCGACGGCCCCCATGAACAGGAACAGCTTCGAGAGGAACCCGCCCCCGACGGGCAGGCCCGCCAGGCTGAAGACGAACACCGTGACCGCGACCGAGGCGATCGGCGCCGACCGCCAGAGGCCGTTGTAATCCTCGAAGGTCCGCCCGACGCCGCCGTGTTCGGCCAGCGCCACGAACAGGAACGCCCCGGTATTCATCATCCCGTAGACGAGCAGGTGCATCATCGCCGCGCCGAGGACGAGCTCGTTGCCCTCACCGCCGGACGTCAGCGCGGCGAGACCGATGAGCACGTATCCGGCGTGGCCGACCGAGGAGTACGCGAGCATACGCTTCACGCGATCCTGGACGAGCGCGGCGAGGTTCCCGACGAGCATCGTCGCGACGGCCAGCACCTGCAGGAGCAGCACCCAGTCGATCCCCAGCTCGGTCGCGGTGCCGAGCGGGAACCCGTCCAGGAGGATCCGGAAGGCGATCACGAAGCCGGCCGCCTTGGATGCCGAGGAGAGAAAGGCGCTGACGGGTGCGGGGGCTCCTTCGTACGCCTCGGGCGCCCAGAAGTGGAAGGGGACACTCGCGGCCTTGAACGCCAGCCCGCCGATCAGGAGGACCAGCCCGGTCCCGAGCAGCCCCACGTTCTCGACGTCCCCGAGGCCCTCGGCGATCGCGTCGAGGTGAAGCGCGCCGGTACTGACGTACACGAGACTGATTCCATACAGGAAAATCGCCGCGGAGAGCGCGCCGATGAGGAAGTACTTTAGCCCGGCCTCGACGCTGCCGCGGTTCCGTTTTAGGTACGCGACGAGGGCGTACGAGGGGAGACTGGAGAGCTCGAGCGCGATGAAGATCACGACCAGGCTTTTCGCACTCGCCATCAGCGACATCCCCGTCGCCGCCAGCACGATCAGGGAGAAATACTCCCCCTGGTGAGCATGGCCGGCCACGTAATCGTAGCTCGCGATCACGGCCAGCAGCGCAACGGCGCTGAAAATGACGGTAAAGAACAGGCTCATCCCGTCGACGACGAGTTGGTCATCGAACAGGGTGATGGCGCCGCCGTCCTGACCGGTGCCGGCCAGCAGGAACCAGGCCGCGATCGCCAAGGCGATCGCGAGTCCGAGTGCGGCGACCCCCGCCAGCGGGCCACGTTCGTCGGCGTTCGGCCGCAGGCTATCGACCAGGAAGACCGCAAGCGCAGTCACGGCAAGTACCAACAGTGGCGCGAGCGCGACCCAGTCCGCGAGGACGTACGCCATCAGAGCTCACCCCCCGACAGCGCCGGGGCGACCGCATCTTCGATCATCTCGAAGGCCAACTCGGGATAGACGCCGAGGAGCACGATCAGGGCGAGCAGGACGAACAGCGGGGCGAGCTCGTGGGCGGGACTCCGCGTGAGCTCGGCATCGACGGCCAGGGAGAACGGCCCGAACAGGGTCCGTTGCATCGCCCACAGGAGATAGCCCGCCACGAGGACGATTCCGAACATGGTCACGGCCGTGACGACCGATGCAGACGGGATCACCGGGGAGTCGAACGCGCCCACGAAGATCGTAAACTCGCCGACGAAGCCCGACATCAGGGGAAGGCCCATGTACGCGAACGCCCCGGCGACGAACACTCCGGCGGCGACGGGCATCCGGTCGGCCACCCCGGCCATGTCCGAGACCATCCGGGTGTGGGTCTGGTTGTAGATCACCCCGACGACCATGAACATCAGCCCCGAGATCAGCCCGTGGCTCAGCATCTGGAACGTCGCCCCACCCATCCCGTAGGTCGTGTACGCGATCAGCCCGAGGATAACATACCCCATCGAGGCGATCGAGGAGTACGCGACGATCCGTTTGAGATCGGACTGCGCGAGGGCAAGCATCGCGCCGTAGAGGACCGAGATGACCGCGATCGCGGCGATCGCCGGCGCCAACGCCCGGGCGGTCTCCTCCAGCATGGTGAAGTTAAAGCGCAACAGGGCGTACGTCCCCATCTTGAGCAGCACGCCGGCCAGAATCACCGAGACCGGCGTGGGCGCCTCGACGTGGGCGTCCGGCAGCCACGTGTGCACGGGGACGACGGGCACTTTGACCGCTAACCCCGCGAAGATGGCAATGAAGGTCGCCAGCCGCAGGGTGTCCCCGTCGATCCCGCCCAGTCCGTCGAGGTCGTCGGCCCAGATGGCCTCCGTGAGCTCCGGGAAGCCGAACGAGCCCACCGCGTCGCCGAGCCCGAACACGAGCGCCATGACCCCCACGAACATGACGAGCGAGGCCAGGTTGGTATACACGAAGAACTTGATCGCCGCGTACTTCCGGCGCGGACCGCCCCAGACGCCGATGAGGAGGTACATCGGCACGAGGACGCCTTCCCAGAACACGAACCACAGGAAGAAATCCAGCGCGACGAACACGCCGATGAGACTCGCCTCCAAGAACAGGAGGAGCGCGTAGAACTGCGAGCGGCGGCGCTCGATCGGGGTCCAGGCGCTGACGATGGCCAGCGTCGTCAGGACGGTCGCCAAGACCACCAGCGGCATGCTGATCCCGTCCACGCCCACCCACCAGTTGATCGCGTACGGCTCCAGCGTGATCCATTCGAACTGGGTCTCGAACGCTGGGGACCCACCCGGGAGGAAGGCGTTGCCGGTCCCGTCGACCGACGCGTAGAGGACGAGGCTCAATCCGAGGGGGACAAGACTCAGCGCGGCCGCGAGCCGCCCGGCGATCCGGTCGGGCGCCCACGCGACGATGAGGGATGCGAGCAGTGTCACCGCGATGAGGGCCTCAAGCCACATTCACACCCACCCCCCATACAGGACTGCTCCGACGAGCAACAACAGGACGGCGAGCGCGATCATGGCCGCGTAGTTGGTCACGACGCCCGTTTGGACGCGCCGGACAATCCCGCCAGTCCCGAGTCCCAGCCGGCCGACGCCGTTGACGACCCCGTCGACGACGACCTGGTCGAAGGTGTCCGCGGCCCGCGCGATCCGGCCGGTCAGCCCCGTCGCGAGCCACACCTGGAGTTCGTCCTGGTAGTAATTGGCGTCGACGAGGCCTGCGGCGGCCCCCGCCCGGTTGACGTGTGTCTCCGGCTCCGATACGGCATAGAGCCGCCACGCCGCGAGCGCGCCCGCTAGGGCGAGCGCGAGCGTCACGAGGGCAGGCAGGTACGGGGCCAGGTGTTCGGCCTCGAGGTTGGCCACGTCCGCGACGAGCCCGGAGTACGTCCCGTACGCGGTTTCCGTGAACCCACCGTCGAGCCAGGTGGCGAGGAACTCGATATCCGCGTCGAGGGCCTCCGCGACCGGGTGCATGTTGAAGAGGCCGGCCACGGCGGCGAGCACGCCCAGGACGAGCAGCGGGACCCGCATGCTCCACCCCACCTGGTGGGGGGCAGCCGCTTCGTCCGTCCGTGCGTCCCCGTGGAACGTCAGCGCGACCATGCGGAACGTGTAAAAGCCGGTCAGGAAGACCGCGACCAGCCCCATCGCGTACGCGCCGAGAAACAGCGGATGGGCGAGGCCCATCGCGAGCGCGTCGAGCAGGACCTCGTCCTTCGACCAGAATCCCGAGAACGGCACGATGCCGGCCAACGCGAGCGACCCGACGAGGAACGTCCAGTACGTCACCGGGAGGTGGTCCTTCAGCCCGCCCATGGCCCACATGTCCTGGCCGTGGTGCATCGCGACGATGACCGCGCCGGCTCCAAGGAAGAGTAACGCCTTGAAGAACGCATGGTTGACGAGGTGGAACACTCCGGCGACGTACCCGCCCGCGCCGAGGGCGAGCATCATGTAACCGTACTGGGAAATCGTCGAGTACGCGAGGACCTGCTTGATGTCGTCCTTGACCACGCCCATGGTCGCGGCGAACAGCGCGGTGAAGCCCCCGACGAACGCGACGACGGCGAGCGCGGTCGGCGAGATGGCGTAGTAGCCATACATCCGGGCGACCAGGTACACCCCGGCCGCGACCATCGTTGCCGCGTGGATCAGCGCCGAGACCGTGGTGGGCCCCTCCATCGCGTCAGGGAGCCAGGTATGGAGTGGGAACTGCGCGGACTTGCCGATGACGCCGCCGAGTACCAACAGCGCGGAGACGGTGACGAACGTCTGGGCGTCCAATCCGAGGATCGTCGTGCCGTTCTCAACCGCCTCCAAGGCGAGTTGCGGGAAGCTGTCCGAGCCGACGAAGGTTACGGACCCGAACCCGAGCGCGATGGCCAACACGCCGATGAGGAAGAAGTAATCGCCGAACCGGGTGACCAGGAACGCCTTCTTCTGGGCGCTCGCCGGCGCGTCCTCGCGGAACCAGAAGCCGATGAGCAGATACGAACAGACCCCGACGAGCTCGAAGAACACGAACGCCATCAGGAGGTTATCCGCCATCACGAACGCGAGCATGCTGAACGAAAACAGCCCGAGCCCGGCGTAGTACCGCGGAAGGCCGGCCTCGCCCTCCGCGTTCATGTAGCCCAAGGAGAACACGTGGACGAGAAAGGCCACGAGGCTCACGACGACCAGCATCAGCGCCGCGAGCGGATCGATGAGGACGCCGAAATGGAAGTCGATGGCGTCCTCGACCGCGAGCCAGGTGTAGTAATTTTCCCAGTGGGGATCGCCTGACAACCAGAGCGTTATCGCCACCCAGACCGACACGACCAGCGAGGCCCCGGTCGCCACGATCCCGGCGAATGCCCCCCGTTTGGGCATATACCGGCCGAGCGCGAGCGCGATCACAAACGATACCAGCGGGAACAACGCGATCGTGGGCGCGAAGGCGTATGCCGGTTCCATGTTACCACCTCATCTCCGCGGGCGTCGTGACGTCGATCTCGTCGAAGTTCCGACGCAGTACCAGGATGATCCCCAGCCCCACGGCCACCTCGGCCGCCGCGAGGGCGATCACGAACAGCGCGAACGTTTGCCCGGTGAGATCTCCCGTTTGGTACGAGAACGCGACCAGGTTGATGTTGGCGGCATTGAGCATCAGCTCGACGCTGATCAGGAACATCAGCGCGTTCCGTCGCGTCAGGATCCCGAACAGGCCGATACAGAACACCGCCGCCGAGAGCAGCAGATACGCCTCCGGGGGCGCGGGCATCAGGCCTCACCCCCATCGTCCTCGCGGGAGGCGAGCATCACCGCGCCGCTGAGCGCCGCGTCGAGCACGACGGCGATCGCGATGAAGGCCACGAGGAAGTTATCGACCGCGCTCCCGTCGGTCTCGATTCCGAGCAGGGCGTAGCCGATCTGGGCCGTGACGCTGTCGCCGCTCGGAAAGCCAACCGGCTCCCCGAAGCTCGCCCGCAGGATCACTGTGGCGAAGACCACGAAGATGCCGATGGCGATCAACCCCGGCAGGAGGTGCCCGCCGAGGCGGAGGCGCGGTCGGGTGGTCATTGCCCCAACAACGCCCCCTCTGACTGCCGGGTGAGCATGATGGCGAAGGTAATCAGGATAAGGATCCCGCCGACGTACACCAACACTTGGATCGCGGCCACGAACTCGGCGTGGAGGATCACGTAGTGAATGGCGACGCTCAGGAGGGCCCCGCCCAGGAAGAGGGCGGCGTGCCAGACGTCCTGCACGAGCACCGCCGCCGCGCTACATCCGATCGTGATCAGCGCGAACAGGGTGAATGCAGCCAGCTCCAGAAGCGCCATATGTGGTCGGCAGGTCTCCTTTTGTCCCTTTGAAGATTTCGAGATCCGGGTTCCTTACTGGTAATCGACCTCGCCTTCGCCCTCACCGACCCACGCGGCCCGGTCGGGCTCACGAGCGGCGAGCGGATCCAGATCGTTATACCACGGCACGCTCTTTAACTGCTCCTTGTTGTAGACGAGATCGTCCTTGGTTTCCCCGGTAAACTCG
>CAZAYR010000052.1:0-16865 GCA_964489365.1 uncultured Salinarchaeum sp. | reverse complement strand
TCTTCGTGCTCCTCTCCGCCGTCCTCATCCACAACTTCTGGACGGTCGAGGGAGAGGACCGGGTCAACGAACTGAACCACTTCGTCAAGAATATCGGCATTGCGGGTGGGCTCTTCGCCCTCGCCGCGACGGGTTGGGAAGTCTGGGAGTACAGTCTCGAGATCGGTCTCTACTTCCCCTGAGCCCGGCTACCCACCATACCGGCTCCGGCGCTGACAGGCGGCTATAAATCCGGACAGTCCCCTGCTTCGGGCATGGTCGATACACACGAGTGGTTCGACGTGTCGCAGCTACGGGAGGATGTCTTCCGCATCCGTGAAGGGGCACCCCGGCTTCCGTGTCATGCCTACCTCCTCGTGGGGGACGGTGAGGCCGTGCTTATCGACACGGGGCTCGGCATCGATGATCTCCGGAGGGTCGTGGAGGACCTCGCCGGCTCGACGCCCGCCGTCGTGTTGACCCACGCCCACTGGGATCACCTCGGCGCCGCCCACCAGTTCGACGAGGTCTACATCCATCCCCGCGAACGCCATCCCGATGGGACCGTCTCGCTCGATGTCTTCGAGGAACGCTTCGCGCACCGGCCCGGGATCTTCCTCGATGCATGGCGGGAGGCCGGCCGCGACCTGCCATCCGGGTTCGACCCGGACGCGTACCGGATCCGATCGACCAGCACCGCCGGGACGGTCGAGGGGGGCGACCGCCTGAAGCGCGGGGGGCGCACGCTCGAAGTCGTCGAAGTGCCCGGCCACAGTCCCGGACAGGTGGCGCTGATCGATCGGGACGGAGGCATCTGTTTCGGGGGTGACGTGCTGGAGCCGGGCGGGACTATCTACGCCCATTTCGCCGAGTGCGATCTCGCGGCCTATCGCGCGTCGCTCCGCCGACTCATCGACCTCCGCGACGAGGGTGCCTTCGACGTGCTGCTGACGGGTCATGGCGCCCCAATGACGGATCTCTCGGTGCTCGATGATGCGCTCGCCGCCCTGGTCGCAATCGACGCCGAGGAGGTGGCGTTCGAGCTTGTCGACACCCACTGGGGCCGAAGCCGGCGATACGAGCACCAGGGTGTGACGGTGCTCACCGCCACGTAGTCCACAATCGTTAATTCGATCCGCTCGCCTGCCCGTGTATGGCACGCGTTCCGTACGTCGAACAGGAAGACCTCGATCCGGAGTATCGCGAGCTCATCATCTCGTCGCTCCAGCCGGGTAAGCGGGCGAACGTCTACAGTGCGATCGGGAACAATCAAGAAGTGCTCGCCGGGCTTCGGGAGTACCTCGGGTCGCTCTGGTCGGAATCCGGCCTGAGCGATCGCCAGCGGGAGATCGTGATCCTGAGCGTGGCCGCCGAGATCGATAACCCGTACGAATTTCACCAGCACGTCCTGATCGGGCGGGACATCGGGCTCGCTGACGACGAAGTCGCGGCGCTCGGCCGGGACGACCGGGAGCCCTTCTCCGCGGCCGAACGCGCGCTGATCGCGTACACCAGGGCGACCGTGCGGAACCGCGTGAACGACACCATCCACGACGCGCTGGCCGAGCACTTCGACGACGAAACGATCGTTGGGGTGGCGGCCACGGCGGGCGGGTACGTCGCGCTCGGGCGCCTGATCGACGTGCTCGGCGTCGAACTCGAAGCGGGCGACGAGTTCGTCGGCTGGGACCCCCGCGATTAGAAGCTCCGGATCGCCCCGCCGTCGAGCAGCAGCGTCCGGCCGTTGACGTAGCTCGCCCGCTCGCTCGAGAGCCACGCCACCGTCTCCCCGAGTTCCTCCGGCTGTCCAACCCGGTCGAGCGGCACATCGGCGGCGAGACCTTCGAGGAACGCCTCGTAATCCGCGAAGGCGCCGGCCTCGATCGCATCCTCGGCGAGTCCCCTGATCCGATCGGTCTCGTGTGGTCCCGGCAGGACGGCGTTCGCCCGGACCTCGGGTGCGAGTTCGACGGAGAGCGTCTTCGTGATCCCGCCGACGCCGCGACGGACCGCGTTCGAGAGGGCGTGACCGTCGATGATCTCCTCGTCGGTCCGGGAGGTGATGTTGACGATCGTGCCGCCGCCCTCATCCGCGAGTGTTGGCTGGGCCGCTTTCACCGTCCAGACGACGCTCATCACGAGATGATCGAACGCCCGGTACCAGTCCTCGTCCTCGGATTCCATGACCGGAACAGTGGGCGGGCCCCCGGCGCTCGTGACGACGTGATCTAGGCGGCCGAAGCGATCGATGGCTGTGGCAACCGCAGCCTCGACGTCCTCCCGTTCCCGAATATCCGCCTGGACGGCCAGGACGTTCCCTGATCCGGTCTCACGGAGCTCCGCCTCCGCTGTCCCGAGACGTTCCTCTTCGCGGCCACAGATGGCCACGTCGACGCCCTCGCGTGCCAGCGCCTCCGCGCTGGCGAAACCGAGCCCCGACGACGATGCGCTCAGGAATGCGGCGTTCCCGGCGATCCCGAGATCCATGCGCCCATCCAAACGAACCTACGCCAAAAAGTGGGGGGACCGGACGTTTACGCGGGGCGCGTGAGCACGTTCACGCCGTCGACCGTATACGTATGGATATCCCCCCAGATCTCGTCGCCGACCTCGGGTTCGACCTCGCCGGCAAGGACGGTCTCGACCGCCGCATGGATCTCGTCCAGGATCCCGAGCTCCTCGCGCTTCCTGGGATCGCCGTGGCCGGTGGCGAGCGTGTCGAAGGCGCCGTCGTCGCGATATTCGATCAATCTGGCGAGCGACGCCCGATGCGCCTCGAGATCCCCTCCGGGGAGGTGTGTGAACACATCCCCACCCGGTGAAATGATGTCGCCCCCGAACATGATTCCCGCCGCGCGATCCAGTGCCGCGAGTTGGCCCGGACTGTGCCCGTGGATCGGGAGCAACTCGAGGCGACGGTCGCCGACCGCGAGGGTATCCCCCGGACTGACCGGTCGCACGCCCTGTAGGATAGGGATTTCGTAGGCGTCAGGATCGAAGCCATCCGGGAACTGACGACCGGCGTCCTGCCAGTTTTGGACGAAGCTCGAGGGGAGATGGAGTCCCGCGCCCGTGGTCGGGTCCGTCCGCACGGTCCCCCCGGTTTGCTCGATATCGCAGATGGCCACGTCCTCGAACTGGTCGGCCGCGCCGATGTGATCCCAATGGCGGTGGGTCAGGAAGAGTCGGGGCGTGGCCCCGGCGATCTCTTCGAGGTGGCCTCGAAGGTCACCGATCCCGAGTCCGGCATCGATCGCGAGCCATTCGCCGGCGGCACCCAGCAGGAACAGGTTACACCCCAGCTG
Source organism: uncultured Salinarchaeum sp. (assembly GCA_964489365.1). GTDB lineage: Archaea > Halobacteriota > Halobacteria > Halobacteriales > SKNY01 > SKNY01. Next base: position 13,581 of record CAZAYR010000052.1, on the reverse strand, counting down.
GGGTGCTCCCTCAGTGACCATGTAGGTCTCCGGCGCGATGCGTTCCGTGTCGAACCAGTCGGTCGTCCCGTTCATGCGTCGGGTACCATCAGGCTCTCGAGCATGGCGTAGGTCCGCGTCATGTCGGCATCCTCGCCTTCACGCAATCGCGTGTAGGTGATGAGCGTTTCCAGCACCTCCGAGATCAACAGCGGGACGTCCTGCTCGTCGCTGAACCGCGAGAGCAGTTTGATATCCTTCTCCATCAGGCCAAGCTTGAACCCGTTGTCCCACTCCTCGGTGAGGACGTCATTCGGGATTTTGTCCTGGGTGGCGCTGTTTCGGCCGCTGCTGACGCTGAAGACGTCGACGAGCGTGTGCGGATCGAGCCCCGCCGCCCGGCCAAGAATGACCGCCTCCGAACTCGCCAGGAGCGCCGTAAAGGACAGGTAGTTGTTGAGCAGCTTGACCGCGTGGCCGTCGCCGGGCGTGTCGCCGACGTGGTAGACGTCCGTCCCGATGACGTCGAAGACCGGCTCGCAAGCCTCGAAGACCGCGGAGTCACCGCCGGCCATGATGGTCAGCGTGGCGTCCCGGGCCCCACTCTCCCCGCCGCTGACCGGGGCGCCGAGGACATCGACACCCTGGTCCGCGAGCCGGGCGGCGAGCCGGTTCGTCGTCCCCGGGGTCGAGGTCGTGAGATCGACCAGGATGCTTCCATCGTCGAAGGCCCCGCCAGCCTCGTCGATCACCGCCTCGACCGCATCGGGGCCCGGCAGGGAAAGCATGACCAGCTCGACACCCGACGCCGCGTCGGCCGCCGAATCCGCGGGGGCAGCGCCGGCGTCGACTGCACGATCCATCGCTTCCTCGTCGAGATCGAACACCGTCAACTCGTGGCCGGCCTCGAGGAGGTTGGCGGCCATCGCGCCGCCCATCACTCCGAGCCCGATGAACCCAATCCGCGCCATGTCATGACCGCCCGGTGCCCTGAGAAAAGTGTTCTGTTCAATCGACGGCCGTTCAATCCTCGGGGATCGCCCCGTCCGCCTGGAGCGCCCGAATGCGGTCCTCATCGTAGCCGACGCCCCGCAGGAGCTCGAGGGTATGTTCGCCGAGGAGGGGCGGCGGATCGTCGAACCCGGACCCCGCATGCGCGTAATTGAGCGGATGCTCGATCACGGGGATCTCGCCGACTGCAGGGTGTTCAACGTGGTCGATGGCCCCGCGAGCGGTCGTCTGCTCGTTTTCGAGCGCGTCGTCGACCGAATGGACCGGCCCGACGGGGAGCCCGCGCTCCTCGACGAGGAGCTCCACCCACTCGCCAGTGGTGCGGGCCTCGAACACCGCCGATAGTTCCGCCTCGAGCTCGTCCATGTGCTCGACCCGGGCACTATTGGAGACGAAGCGGTCATCCTCGAGGAGATCCTCACGATCGATCGCGTCACACAGTTCCTCCCAGAGGCTCTGGTTCCCGCAGGCGACGTTGAGATACCCGTCCGCGGTCGGATACATCTGGTAGGGGGCCAACACCGGATCCTTCGTCCCCATCGGGCCCGTTTCCTCGCCGACGAAGGCCTTGCCGGCCTGTTTGGTGAGCCACGGCAGCGTCGCGTCGAGCATCCCGAGTTCGACCCGGTCGCCCACGCCGGTCTGATTGCGCCGGTACAGGGCGTTCATGATCCCGAAGGACGCCCACATCCCGGTGATCAGGTCCGTGATCGGGATCCCGACCTTCACCGGCTGCCCGTCGGGCTCGCCGGTCACGCTCATGAGTCCGCTCATGCCCTGGATCAGGAGATCGTAGCCGGGGCGATCCCGCCACGGGCCGCTATCGCCGAATGCGGAGATCGAACAGTAGACGATCCCCTCATTGCGCTCCCGCATCGTCTCATAGTCTACTCCCAGTCGTTCGGCAGTCCCGGGGCGGAAGTTCTCGACGATCACGTCGGCCTCCGCCGCAAGATCGTAGAATGCCTCGAGACCGCTCTCGGATTTCAGGTTGAGTTCGATGCTCTGCTTGCCATAGTTGATCGTCCAGTAATACGGCGACTCGCCCTCGCTGGCGGCGGACCGACCGGGGCCATCATACGCCGACGTGTCGACGAACGGCGGGCCCGAGTGACGGATGTCGTCCCCGGCGTGGGGGCGCTCGACCTTCACGACATCCGCGCCGTGGTTGGCGAGCATCATTGTCGCGAATCCACCCGTCACGAACGTCGAAAGATCGAGGACGGAGATACCGTCCAGCGGGCGCTCGTCCGAAGGAGTGGCCATATTCCCGGGGTCCACACGGGCCGGGATAAAGGTGCTGGAGCCCCGAATTGCAGGAAGGTTTAGGTCGTCTCGCCCGAGTCGGCGATCAATGAGTTTCGAGCGATTCGAGAACTGGTGTGAGGCATATCAGGAGGCCTGGGAGGAGCGAGATCCGGTGGCAGCGGGGTCGATATTCGAGGCGGACGCCTCGTATCGGGTCACGCCATTCGACGAACCGTTCGTCGGCCGTGAGGCGATCGAGGAGTACTGGGCCGAGGCGACGGCCGACCAACGGGACCTGACGGTGCGGGTCGAACCGCTCGGGTTCGATGCCGGAAAGGGATTCGGACGCTTCGTGACCGAATACGAGGACGGAGACGGACACAGAGTCACCCTCGACGGTGTCTTTCTCGTGACGTTCGACGGCGACGAAGCGATCTCGTTCCGCGAATGGTGGCACGGGGAGGAGTCCTAACGTCCTGACCCCACGTCAAAGATACTGGCAGTCGTTGGTCAGCGTGCCGATATCCTCGACCCCGATCGTCACCGAGTCACCCTCCTCGAGGAGGACGGGTGGGTCACGGTAGACCCCGACGCCCGCCGGGGTGCCCGTAAAGATGACATCGCCGGGATAGAGCGTCGAGGTTTGGCTACAGAAGGAGACGAGTTCGTCAACGCCGAAGATGAGCTCGCCGGTCGAGGAGTCCTGCAACCGCTCGCCGTTGACCTCCGCCCAGATATCCTGGTCGTGGGGGTTCGCTAGCTCCTCCGTCGTCACGAGCTCGGGTCCGATGGGGGCGAACGTGTCGAGACTCTTCCCCCGGACCCATTGCCCGTCGCCATGCTGGATGTCCCGGGCGGAGACGTCGTTGCCGATCGTGAACCCGGCGATGGCGTCCCAGGCGTCGTCGGGATCGATATCCTTGACGGTCTGGCCGATGACCACCACGAACTCCGCCTCGTAATCGACCTCTTCGGTGACTGTCGGATCCCACTGGATGCTGTCGCCCGGCCCGATGATCGTGCCGGGGAATTTCGAGAACAGGACGGGAGTCTCGGGCGGTTCCCGCCCTCCTTCCGCGGCGTGATCCCGGTAGTTGAGCCCGACACAGATAATTTTGTCAGGCCGGAGGATCGGTGCGTGGGTCGTCAGCTCGGACCTGGGGTAGACCCACTCGCCGGTCGCGTCGACGAACTCGGCCACCAGGTCCAGTTTCTTTCGCCACTGCCACGTGCCGAGGAGGTCACGGAGTTGCCCCGGAAGGGGGATCCCGGCTGCCGTGCCAGCCTCGCTCACGTTGACGACGGTCTCGTCCTCACGAACGATGCCAGTCCAGGGTGGCTCCGCATCGGCGACGGTGAATTGCCCGAGTCGCATGTCCGGAGGTTTTCTAGCTCGGCGTTTATATCACTCGGTGCCCGCGTCCGAGTGGCGCTACACGTCAAATGTATCGGATTTCAACTATGTAGACAGACCTTCTCCTGACGTATCGACAGTATCTGCGAGACATTCCCGACCCTCTTCCGTAATCCCCCATTGAATCGGGCGACTCGAGAAGTACAACCGGGCGAGTTCCCGGTCACGGAGTCGTTCCAGTCGATCGTCAATCGCGGTTCGATCCGCTTCCAAATCGCGTACGAGAAGCGGCAGCGATACGGGATCGTGGGCGGCAAGATACTCGAGAAGCCACCAGTCGAACCTCGCCGTCATGGCCTCATTCCTGTTCGGGCGCTGCCGCCGTTGACAGGGCGTCCCGCCCGTGCGGGGCGGTATAATCGAGGTCAGGGCCGATCGGCGTGATCTCGCCCTGGAAGTATCCCTGGTCGGTGATATGCTCGAAGTTGACCGTCTCCGCCACGCCAGGCGTCTGGTACAGATCGCGCAGATAGGGCCAGAGGTGCTCGTACTGGTGGAGGTACTGGCGGTCACATTTGAACCCGGTGTGGTAGGCCACGTCGAACCGGATGAGCGTCGGGAACATCCGCACGTCGGCGAGGGTCAACCGGTCGCCCGCGAGGTAACGCTGCTCTGCCAAAACCTCGTTCCAGTGATCGAGCGCGTCGAAGACGTCCCGGACCGCGGTGTCGTATGCTTCCTGCGATTCGGCGAAGCCCGCCCGATACACGCCGTTGTTGATGGTCTCGTAGATCGCATCGATGATCCGATCGATCTCGTCCTCCTTCTCGGGCGGATACAGCTCCCGTCCGTTCCCGAACTCCCGGAACGCGGTGGAGAACATGCGCATGATCTCGATGGATTCGTTGTTCACGATCGTCCCCTCGACCGTGTCCCATAGTACCGGCACGGTGACCCGGCCGGTGTACGAAGAGTCGGCGGCTGCGTAGATTTCGCGAAGGAAATCGGTGCCATTGACACTGTCGGCCGTGCAGCCCGCTTTCTCCGGGGTGAACCCCCAGCCGTCGTCGTCACGCACCGGATCGACCACGTCCATGGATACAACGTCGGTGAGCCCCGCAAGCCGCCGCGTGAGGGCTGCCCCGTGGGCCCACGGACAGTTCCGTGCAATGTATAGATGATAACGATTCGCTTCAGCGGGGAAATCCGCGTCGGGCGACGCTTCGACACGGTCCCGGAACGTGGTCTCGAATCGATCGAAGTTGCCCGACTCGTCGGTGTATGGTTCGACGTCGACTTGCCATTCCCCGTCGACGAGCATGTTCCGTCCCATGGGGGCCGGTGACGCCACGCGCCCATATGCGTTCGGTCACGCTTACTATTCGGCCACGATCCCGTTCTGACTGACCACCCATCTTGCCCGCGGGAGGAGGTCGGCCTCGACTTCCGCATCTCCAGGAGACGCAAGTGTACGCCGGCCACGGGGAGCATGAACCGGCAGGGGGTCGCCGGTCCGGTCACATGTCTTCCTCGAATCTGTGGCCGATGACGGGTTCGCGCGGCAGACCCTCGACCATTCCAACACCTCGTGTTACCCCACGAGCTCTGCCGAACCCGACGTGAGCGTCTCGGGATAAACCGCGTTTCCGGAACCTCTTTGGGCGCCCCGGGCACCTCTGCGGCCGTCAGATGACCTACGATCGCGTCTTCGACGGCATCGTCATCGGCGGTGGCCATCAGGGGCTCGTCTGTGCCGCCTACATGGCCAAGGCCGGCCGGGACGTCCTCGTGCTCGAGTCCGACATGCACGTCGGCGGCGGCGTCAAAACGCGGGACACCACCGGACTCGGGTTCCGCTTTAACCTCTGTGCCAAGGGCCATTACAGCATTCCCGACACGCCCTGGTACAAAGATCTCGACCTCGCCGAGCGCGGTGCCCGGTATCTCCAGGCGGGGACCGACGCGGGCTACGTCCCGGGTGAGGGGCCGCCCATCTTGCTCGCCAAGGATACCGACCGTGCCGTCGAGACCATCGCCGAGTACTCCGAAGCCGACGCGGAGAGGTTCCGGGAGTTGCGGGGGACGGCGGATGATCTCATGCGGGAGATCTACCTCCCCCAGCGCTACGACGAACCGCTTCCGGCCGACGAGCGCGAGGACCTCCTCGCCGGGTCGGCCCTGGGCGAGACCTTCCTCGAATGGTCCGGACAACCGGTGATCGAGCTCCTCCAGCGATGGTTCGAGTCCGAGGAGATGATCATGCTGATGATGCACCAGATGTCGATGTTCGGGGAGCCCGGGGAGGGCTACGGCGCACCCAGCCATATGGGCGGCATCGCGCGGTGTTTCACCGGCGAGTACGGGTACGGCATTCCCCGTGGCGGCGCCGAGATGCTCGCGATCGCCCTGCAACAGGCCGTCCAGCAGAACGGGGGGACCGTGCTGACCCACTGCCCGGTCCGACGGATCGAGATCGACGACGGACAGGTCACCGGGGTCCACGTCGAAGACGGGCGGCGGCTCGGCGCCGAGGAGTTCGTCGCCAGCGGGATCAACCCGAAGCTGACCTTCCGCGACCTGGTTGGGCTGGCGGACCTTCCCGAACGCTTCGCCTCCGCCGTCGAAGACTTCGAGTTCGAGACCTGGTCGACGGTCCATACCCACTTCGCGCTCGAAGAAGCGCCCGAATACAGCGGGACGGGCGAGTACGATCCAAACGAGGCCGCCTTCCAGCTCGTCGGGGCGGATTCGATCGAGGAACTCGGGGAGGGCATGGAGGCGGTCATGCAGCAGTCCCTCCCAAAAGGTGATTCGCTCGGAGTAAACGTGATGACGAAACTCGATCCCTCGCAGGCCCCGCCCGGGAAGCACGTGGCAACCGCGATGGCTGCGGCGCCGTACGAGCTCGACGGGGACCCGACGTCGTGGCAGGAGCGCGACAAGGAAATGCGGGATCACTTCCTTGAGACCTGGCGCCAGTACGCGCCCAACATGACCGAGGACAACGTCATCGACTCCTATAGCACGACCCCCCAGCGCATCGCCGCCTGGAACCCCAACATGCAGCGCGGCCGGACACACCTGGGGGAACTCAACGCGCATCAGGTCCTCTCGAATCACTTCGGCTATCGCACGCCGATCGACGGACTGTTCATGTGCGGCTCGAGCTCCCATCCCGGTGCCGGGATCAACGGCGGTGCGGGCTACGTCGCCGCCAAGGTCATCCACGAAGAGCTCGGGATCGACCCGTGGTGGGAGCCCGTTGACTTTCGGGCGCAGCTCGCATCCCTCGCGTAGGCCCGTCCGGGGATACGCCTAAGTGGACGCTCGTGGCCCGTTAGGGGCATGAGCGTGCTCGGAACGGTTCGCGGGATGGGCCAGCGGGCGAACCCGGCGTTCGCGGCGGGGGCCGTGCTCATCCCACTCATCGCGTTCGTGATCGGGGTCCTCGGCGACTCCGTCGAAATCCATACCTACGTCCATGTGATGGCGGGGGTACTCTGGACGGGCATTGACGTGTTCATGGCGCTCGTCGTGGGCCCGGTGCTGGGGGCGATGTCGATCGAGGAGCGGGCCAGTTGGTTCGAGAAGTTCACCCCGAAGATGGCGTTCCTCATGCCGACGCTCGCGACGGTCACGATCTTCAGCGGGATCTTTCTCGCGACCCGGATCGGCGCGTTTCCGAACTCCGGGCCCTGGATCGGGCTGTTCGTGTTCGTCGCGTTCGTGTCCGCAACCGTCCTGATGGGCCGGGTGTTCGACGCCTTCGGGGATCGACGCTGGCAGGCCTTCTTCGCGATCATGGTGCTGGCCAATGGCGGGTATCTGGCCAACGAGGTGATCGCCGCCGGCATGACGATCCCGGCGACCCGCACAATCATCGTGGCGATCCTGGCGGTGATGGTGGTCCTGACGGTCCTCGGCAACGGCTTTTTGCTTCCGAACGAGGTCCTCGTGTATCTCGAGATGATCTCGCCGGAGCCGGACAAGGAACGGATCGGCGAGCTGGGGCTGAAAAACGCGAGGCTCAGCGGACTCCAGGGGTCGTTTCAACTCGTGATCATCGTGTTGATGGTGTACCTCCGTTGGGGTGGGTTCTAGTCACAGTCCCGGAAGGAGGCGATCGGAACCGAGGAAACCGCAAACCTGCCGCTGGGCGAGTCCGAAGATGGCAACACAATCAGTATTCGGATGACCATACTGGCCGATGGAGGGAGCCATTATGGCATCCGAGCCAGTCAGTGACCACTCAGTCCGCATCGCTCCCGAGATGGGCGAGTTGGCTCGCGGCCCTCGTCGGTGTGGGTGTTGACGTCCTCCAGACCTGCGGTCTTTCGAACGACCACGCGGCGAGACCCACATGGGAAGGGTTGCGTTTTGGAGACAGAGACCCCAAGCCAACGCCAGTTTTCCCTGTGAGTTACCGCGGTTGGTGCCGGCATCACAGATAAAGGATGGGTTCGTCCCGCCGAGTGTCGCTCGCAGCCACGAATGAACTCGTTGGCTTCCGCTCGACATCTGTCATTTCGCCGTTCGTGCTGAATGACGACATTGTGACCGGTACTGCAATGTGGAGCAATATCGCCGCCGGGGCCGTGATCGCCGTCTTGGCGGCCTTTGCCGCCTTCCAGCTGCGCAGTTCCCCGGGATACGGAGCCGCCCCGGAATTCAGCGACTGGCTGGCCGCGCTTGCTGGGCTCTGCGTCCTGATCGCCCCGTTCGTGGTGTCCATCGATCGGGAGCGGCGTTCCCATGTAGGATAACGTCGGCCGCGGCCTGATCGCCGCGATGCTCGCCGCCTACGCGGGATACGCGTTCCACACGCGGATCTGAATGGCCGGGTGTCAAGCGGTGATGAGTTGGTGCCGGATCCCGAAGAACAGGACGCCAAGACCCACAAGGGCGAGTACCAGGCCGGCGAGCCACACCGGAGTGCCGGACGCTGCCAGTTCAAGGACCCAGAGGCCGACGAGGAGGGTTAGGCCGCCCGCGACGGCCCGACGGACCCACTGCTCGGTGCGCCGCAGTCGGCCCCACCGAGCTTGCAGCGAGCGGCGTCGGTCCATACCCGGATCTACGTCGTCACGCCTGTGAAGGTGTCGCCCGCGACCACGTGTTTCACCGGCGGACCCGGTTCCGTGGTCGTCGCCGGGAGGCTGGGCCACCGCCATCCATCGGGGGGATATACGCCCCCAATCGCTCCCGGGTCCACCATCGGCCCGTTTCGGCGCGCTCCTCGGGATCGGTGAACGCGTACCGATAGCGGATGACCCGGAGCTGCTCCGGCCCCTCGTCGGCAAACGGGTTCTCGGCGAAGAGCGCGAGGGTTTCCGGATCGTTCTCGAAGAGCTTCTCGAGCAGGGCCAACAACCAGCGTTGACGTGGGCCCGGCGTCGGGCGCATCGCGGCGAACCAGAGCTGCCAGTCCAGCCGGAGGTGATACGGCGCGATCTGTGGCGGGCGCTCGTCGGTCCGGACCGGCTGGCCCTTGAAGCGATAGGCCTGCCAGTCGTCCTCGTCGGGGTCGGTCGCGGTGGTCCCCTGGATGACGAGCTGGTGGCGATGCCGGGTGATTGAGCCGAACGCGCCGTAGGTGTTCACGATATGGAGCGGGTCGAAGGCGGTATTCATGCGCTGGGCGGGCGAGAGGAAGTTCTCCACCGGACGAATGCTCAGGGCTGCGATCACGACCGCCAAGAGGACCGAGGCGGCCACCAGCGGCACCGGCGTCGCGGCCGGCGCCGGGGTCGAAACAGGGAGGACGGCGACCAGCAGGTCATCCCGCAGCGTCGCGATCGCCTGGACGATCGTCAGCGCGTTCAGGAACGCGAAGTTCCCCGTCAGCATGAGCCAAAGCTGGAAGCCGATGGTCGCAAGCCCGCCGACGGCCGCGAACGGCTGCGGGGCGAAATACAGGAACGGCACGGCCAGTTCGACGACGGGGTTCGTGAGGGCACCGAGGCGGTGGAACCGCTTGGGCAGGTGATGGGCATGCCAGCTCAACGGGTTCGGGATGGGCTGGGTCTCGTAGTGATAATCGAGACAGGTGAGATCCCGCCAGCACTCGTCCCCCCGGAGTTTGATCAGCCCGGCACCGAACATGTTCCGAAAGAGCACCCAGACGACGAGCCAGATCACCAGCGTCGGTGGCGCGGTCTCGCCGGCACCGAGGAAGATGGCGAGAAAGCCGGTTTCGAGCAGCATCGACTCCCACCCGTAGCCGTAGAAGAGCCGACCCCCGTTCACGAACGAGAGATACAGGCCCCACATGGTCGCCCACAGGAGGATCGACGCGGGGAGTGGCCAGGGCTCGGGGAGCCAATACGGTCCACCGGCGAGCGCCAGGAGCGCGAGGGCGACGCCACTCCAGGCAGCTACCCCGATGGCGCGATCACTGGGAACGAGGTAGAATAGGCTCGGGCGCTCGCGGAAGGAGCGTTGCTCGACGTACGCCGAAAGCGGGAGCAGCCCGTCCTCGCCGGCTAGTGGACGGAACTGGTTCGCGGCGACGAGGAACGCGAGAAGGTACATGACTGCGAGGGCGCGCTGGAAGAGCAGCCGGACGAGCCAGTAGCTCTCGCCACTGAGGACGTCCATGCGTGCGCGTTTGAAATTCGGGAATAAGTGCCTGCATATCCGGGAACGGGGTGCCCACGTCGATAACTCCGGATAAATCGGCGGTAATCGGGATTAACGGTCCTGAAGGCGGCCCCAAACCGGCTTCAACGCTTGCCCCCTTCAAGGGCCACTCACCGATAGGGGCGACCGGAGGCAACGACCAATGAAACTCCGAACGATTGCGACACTCGCGGTCCTGACACTGATCGTAGCGTCGGGTGCTGCCCTGGCGGCACCTGTGGATGTCCCGAACGAGCGCGGGGATGCCCCCGACGAACCGAACGCCACTGCCGGGCCCGACCCCGCTGATGCCGACGGCCCTCCCGCTGACCTGCCCAATGCTGTTCCCGACTTCGTCGGCGAGCTCCATGACCTGATCCGGCAGTTCCTCGGTGGCGACAGCGACGGCCCGCTCGGTGACGCCATCGGTAACGTGACGCCCGACGACGGCGACAGCTAACGACCATCGGTGTCTCGGATCGAGGGGCTCGCCGCGCGCTGACCGGTTGCGCCTCCACGATCCTTTCCGGCATACCTCGTTCCTCGGAGAATTGATCAGCGACGAGCGTCGTCGATCACGCGTTGTCCGATCGTACCGGCGGCCGGTCAAACGCCGCACCACACCCCCCACACACCACGATCGTCCCATCGTTTTTATGCCGCGTGAGCTGGAGCTCGTCGCCCCCACACTGGGGACAATCATCAGGTTGTCCTTCCCACGTGCAGGCGGGACAAACGAAACGAACGCTGGAGCCGCGGGTGGCTAACTGGAGATCCGCCTCGTGGCATGCCGGACAGACCACCGGGATGCGCACATCGTGCGACGCCTTCGGCGCCCCGAACGCGAGGAGGACGAGTTCCCGATCGGCCTCGTTGTGGCCAGACTGGTACTCGCCCGGAGCGAATCGGACGATCTCCCCCGCCTCCACCGTCATCGGGCCGTGCATGGTCTCGAAGGTGGCTTCCCCCGATAAGACCACGAAGAGCTCCTCCTGATCCATATGTGCATGGAGGCCGCCCGGGAGCCCTGCCCGTGGCTCGATGCGATAGTAGTTGATCGCGACGGCCGCGGTGCCGAGCTCGTCGCTGAGCCGAGCTCGGTGACACCCCGGACGGGGCTCTTCGAACTCCATTGCATCCAATCGAGCGGTGTCCATGCGGTGGGCCCTTATCGTTCTGGATCAATAGTTGCGTGCTCGACGATTCGAACATTCCATATCGACGGCTGCTACGGCGCTCTCCCTTGCACGTCCAATAGCTCGAGCTGCAGCGCGATGTTTTTCCGGTCTTCGCCCGTGACCGTTACCTATGCCAGCCGCCCTGGCGCCGATCGCTGGGATCCTCACCGTAATGATGGCGAATCCCCGGACTCCACCGGGGCTCAGTGAGGATTACGATTGCACGGAAACGACGGAGATTCCCGTGACGAAGTCGGGGGGAGAAATCATCCGCACGAAAGAGGTCAGCACGGCCTGGTACGAGCACAAGCAATACGTGAACGAGCAGCTGGACGAGTTCGTCGACACGTATCCACTTGAGGAAGACGATTGGTTGTTCTTCGCCGGTATCACAGCCACCGAGGAGACGATCTGTGATCAACTTCGGATGGCTCTCAAAGTTCAGGTGACCGATGAACAGCGAGCCTTGGATGAGTTCGGCGATTCCTACGGGGGAATCGAGTTGATCATCGAGGAGTGCCCGCCACCCGTTGCCACCAGCGACCGGGCCCGTGCAACCCAGGAACTCGACGACGATGAGGAGAATGACCATAACCACGATCCGATGGGTGAACAGGGTGTTTGAGCAGGAGGGACTGTCCTAGCCCCTCGCGGTCGGTGCTCCTCCGTGGGATACTTGTCGACGAGCTGGGAGTAGGGACATCATCGCGACACCGATTGGCATTCGAACGGTAACACCATAACCGAGCAGACGAACGTAGAGGGCAAGCGTGGCGCAGGAAAGACCCGAGTGGTGGCTGGCCAACGAGGAGGACAAGGCCACGTTGGACATTCCGGAGTACGAACCACCGCGGTTCGAGGACGATACATACGTCCACGAGGTTATCCCTGAGCTCGAACGCGAGCACGGCTGCGAGATCAAACTGCTCGGGTTCAACGTCGATTACCGCGACGATTGGACGGTGCGCATCGACGGGGAAGACCGGTTCGCGATCGGTCGGCGACGGGATGACAGCGGCAACACCGTCTATCTCCTCACCGCAGAGGACTTCCGGCAGTCGGTCGAGCAGGCCCTCTGATCAGATCGTGACGTAAATGTGGCCGTCGCGGACGTCGGTTTCGTGCGAGATGAGGCGAATGCCCTTCCGGGAATGACATTCTCCCGTCACGAGATCGAACTCCCAGCCGTGCCACGGACAGGCGATGATCTCGCCCTCCCGTGACCACTCGTACTCCGTTTCCAGTGTCTCACTGTCGTACGTGGCCTCCAGGAAGCCGGAGGTCGGGCCCTCACAAATGGGACCGCTCTGGTGAGCACACCAGTTCGTGTGGGCGTAGTACTCCCCGTCGATGTTGAACACGCCGATTTCACGACCCTCGAGCTCGACGATGACGTGCTCGCCCTCGCCCAGTTCGTCTTCGGGGACGACCCGATGCTCGGCCATGTGGTTGAATCCGGAAAGGTGCAAAAAGGGATTACCGGTATGGTTCAACCGGCTGATAGGCCGGGCACCCTATAACGGGAGCCCGAACGCTTCCACGGCGTTTCCACCGAGGACGGCCTCCCGCTCCTCCGCCGACATCGCATCGAACGTGTCCTTGGCATGCTCGATATCCTCAAGGTCGGAATAGGGATGGTTCGTCGAGAACAGTAGCCGGTCGGTGCCGACGAGATCGATGAATGGCCCGAGGTGGGCCGGGTCCTGGAACTCGTGCAGCGGCTGGGTGCCGAAATAACACTGGTCGCGGATGTACTCCTCCGGCATCCCGTCGAGGAGGGGCACCTGGCTGCGCCACGTGCTGTACTCCCGGTTCAATCGCGCCATCATGTAGGGTACCCAGGAGATGCCGGCATCGAGGAAGACGAAATTGAGCTCCGGGAACTTCGCCGGCGTCGCCCGCCCAATGAGACTCGCCAGGGTCCACATCATCGCCCACGGATACTGCAGTGCGTTGATCTCGGTCTTGTTCCGCATCCCCCGGAAGATATCCGGCATCTGCATCATGTAGCCGCTGAAGCTGCCGTTGAACGCGACGGTGAGATCGTTCTCCTGGGCGGCCGCCCAGATCCGGTCGTACTCCTCGTCGCCGAGGCCCGTCCACTGCCCGCCGGCGTGAAGCATCACCCCGACGACCTGTTTCTCGTCGCCCATCCGGTCGAGCACCTCGGCGGCCCGGTCGGGAAACCGGGTT
>CAZAYR010000051.1:0-17163 GCA_964489365.1 uncultured Salinarchaeum sp. | reverse complement strand
GCCCATGCCCTGGAACTCGTCCTCGCCCGCCTCGCCCGTCGAAATCACGGCATTCGAGTCGGGCTCGACGCCCACGATCGACACGTCCGGAAAGGCCTCGCGGAGCCGTCGCCCGACGCCGGTGATCGTCCCGCCGGTCCCGATGGACGCGACGAAGGCGTCGACCTCCAGCCCGTCGACGTCAGCGAGAATTTCCTCCGCGGTGGTCCGGTAATGCGCGTCCACGTTCGCCTCGTTGCCGAACTGGTCGAGCTGGACGGCGCCGGTCGCCGCAGCGATCGCCTCGGCCCGGTCCCGCGCGGCCTGCATTTGGCCCTCGACGAGCTCGATGTCGGCCCCGTACGCCCGGAGGAGTTGCCGCCGTTCCACAGAGCGCGAGGCGGGCATGACGATCGTGAGCTCGTAGCCCTTGACCGCGCTCACGAGCGCCAGCCCGATGCCCGTGTTCCCGCTGGTGGGTTCGACGATCGCCCCACCCGGGCCGAGCGCCCCGGCCTCCTCGGCCGCTTCGATCATCGCGAGGGCCGGCCGGTCCTTCGCCGAGCCGCCGGGGTTGAAGGCCTCCAGCTTCGCCGCGATCACGGAGCCGGGTGGCGCCCCCATCCGGACGAGCGGCGTCCCGATCGTCTCGAGGATGCTCCGCTTCATGGCGAGGCCTTCGCCAGGCCAGTTTAAACGCCTGATGGGTCCCCGTGGATCGGGGCACCTTTGAGCCGATCGTGCCAACCGACCCCTATGGCCCTCGAAACGATGACTCCTGCGGCGGACGGCCCCGTCGAAGGAACGGCGGATGCCATCGACGCCCTCGGCGCCCATGCCGATGACCTCACTATCCGCGTCTGGGGCGGGGACTGGTGCGGGGACTGTCAGGCCCTGCTGCCCCCATTCGCGGCGGCCCTGGAGGCCGCCGGCATCGATCCCGATGCCGTCGAACAGTATCCCGTCGAGAAGGACGGAGACGACAGGAAGGTCGGGCCGGGCGTGGAGGACTACGGCATCGAACGGATCCCGACCATTATCCTCGAACGGGACGGTCGCGAGCTCGTCCGGTTTGTCGAGTCGGCCGCGCAACCGCCCGTAATCGTCCTCGCCAACGCGCTCGCCGGCGTCGCGGCCGACGGCTGATTACTCCCCCCGGGCCCGGTCCCGCAACGGCCGGACACCGGGCAGGACCGAGAGAAGCCGGGTCACGTAGCCGAACCGGAAGAGACCGAACTGCGCGAGGACTCCGAGGACAAATAACCCCAGAAACAGCGGCGAGATCAGATCGAAGTAGAGCGGATCGGGCGTCAGGTCGGCCTGCGCGGCCATCAATGCCTCGCGGGTGACTGATTGAGAGGCCAGGGCCGCCCCGACGAATGACGTGATGAAGACCATCATGGTTTTCGTGAGGAGCGTCGCCACCAATGCGAGGACGATCCCGATGACGACGGCCACGACGACCTCCACCAGGCCACCCCCGTCAACCAGCACACCCGAGAGACCCGAGAGGCCGGCATACGTCCCGATGACGAACGCGAGCAGGCCCACGGCCAACGAAAGGAGGGCATACGCCAACATGACCCCGAGGATCGCGCCGACAGCCCCCCCGGCGATCGTCGCCTGGGGCCCGGCGAGCCCGACGTAGCCGCCGATCTCCGGAGCCAGGAGGTAGCCGGCACCCGCACCGACCGCGAGGCCGAGCGCTGCCACGCCGTAGCTCGAAAACGTCGCCCCGAAGAACAGGAAGGCGAGTCCGATGAGGATCAGGGCGGCTGTCGCGAGTTCCACCATGCCGGATGGCACTCCGAGTCAGCAGCAAATACTTTGCGGCTCCCGTGACAGTCTCGATCCCCGAGGTTAGGTGGCCGCCTCGATGGCCTGATCGAGATCGGCGATGATGTCCTCGACGTCCTCGACGCCGACGGAGACGCGGACGAGTTCCGGGACGACCCCGCTTGCAAGCTGCTCTTCCTCGGTCAGCTGCTGGTGGGTCGTGCTCGCGGGGTGAATGATGAGGGTCTTCGCGTCGCCGACGTTCGCCAGGAGGCTCGCCAGTTCGACCTCGGCACAGACGCCACGTCCCGCCTCGTAGCCACCCTCGAGCCCGAAGGTGATCATGCCGCCGTAACCGCCGTCGAGATATTTGCGGGCGTTGTCGTGGGTTTCGTGGTCCTCGAGGCCGGGGAAGTTGATCCACGCGACCTCGGGGTGGTCATCCAGGTATTCCGCGACGGCCACGGCGTTCGCGCAGTGGCGTTCCATCCGCATGGGGAGGCTCTCTAACTTCTGGAGCGTGACCCAGGCGTCGAAGGGGGCCTGCTGGTTCCCGAGGTCGCGCAGCCCGCGCGTCCGGGCCGCGATCGCGAACGCGATCTCGCCGAAGGCCTCCCGGAAGTTTACCCCGTGATAGGCCGGGTTCGGTTCCGTGAGTTCGGGGTAATCGCCCTCCTCCCAGGGGAAGGTCCCGCCGTCGACTAGGATGCCGCCGATCGTCGAACCGGCCCCGTGGATCCATTTCGTCGTCGAGTTCCAGACCAGGTCGGCGCCGTGTTCGATGGGCCGACAGAGGTACGGGGTCGCGAACGTGTTGTCGACGAACAGCGGGACGTTGTGGTCGTGGGCGATGTCGGCGATGCGTTCGAGGTCCGGCACGTCGAGTGCCGGGTTGCCGATCGTCTCACAGTGCACGAACGCGGTGTTCTCGTCGATCGCCTCCGCGTAGGCCTCGTAGTCGAGCGTGTCGACGAAGCGGGTCTCGATCCCCCGTTTCTCGACGGTGTGGGTCAGGTACGTGTACGTGCCGCCGTACAGCGACGACGCCGAAACGATGTTGTCGCCCGCCTCGGCGAGGATGAACGTCGCGAGATCGAACGACGCCATCCCGCTCGAGGTTGCCAGGGCCGCCGCGCCGCCCTCCAGCGACGCGATGCGTTCCTCGAGCATCGCGTTCGTGGGATTCATGATCCGGGAGTAGATATTTCCAAATTCCCGGAGGCCGAACAGGTCGGCCGCATGTTCGGGGTCGTCGAAGACATACGAGGTCGTCTGATAGATCGGCGGGGCCCGGGCGTTCGTCGCTGGATCGACTTCCTGGCCGGCGTGGACGGATCGGGTCGCGAAGTGTGGCTCTTCTTCCGACATAGTCGCAATCGTCAGCCGGCTGGGCCTTCACGCTTCCCATCTCCGGCGGCTCTCGGAACGTTTTATCGAGGGCGGCCCCGAAGCTCGGGCGAATGGGTCCGTCGATCGACGCGCTTGCCCGGGCGTTCGAACGCCGGGCCGGACGACTG
The DNA here is from genome assembly GCA_964489365.1 of uncultured Salinarchaeum sp. Classification (GTDB taxonomy): domain Archaea; phylum Halobacteriota; class Halobacteria; order Halobacteriales; family SKNY01; genus SKNY01. The sequence goes on along the minus strand of CAZAYR010000051.1, from coordinate 13,891 downwards.
GCCGTGTTCGACGTCACCTTGCGCAAGGAGACCGCGCAATGGTTCCTCGAGCGCCCGGTGCCGCTGACCGCGACCGTGGCGCGCTTGACCGAGCACGGGGCGTTCCGGGACGGGGACGGGGGCATTCTGCTTCCGCTCCACGCCGAGGATTCGGCGGCGTTGACCGGTGAGTACCTCCGCGTCGATGTCGAGCACGACCGGGTCGAATTCGAGGATCCGGGGATCGAGGGCCGGCGTCGACTGCCGCTCGCGGAACTCGCCTATACGTATCCGGCCTGGCGCGTACGATTCTGGACGGACGAGTTCGAGCCCCCCCACGTGCCCGCATTCGTCGTCGAGTTCGGCGACGTCGATCCTCGGACCGACCCCCTCGGCCCCGCCGAGGCAACGGCCCCGCAGGCCAGCGAGGACTTCTTCGAGGCGGTGCGGTCGGCAGTCGTGAGCATGCAGGAGCGCGAGCGGACCCGGATGCGGGAGCGCTTCGAGCACCTGCCGACGGGCGAGTTCGTGGATACGGCCGGCGGGATCGCGGGACTCGTTCCGGGCGAGCGTACCGTCGACGAATACGGTCAGCAGTCCGTCCGGCTCTCCCTGCCCGTCGACCACGCGATGGCCGGCCAGTCCGCGGACGCGGTTCGCCGAGCATCCGGATTGCGCCCCGGCGACGAGGTGATCGTGTCGGGTGAACCGGAGGGCCTTCCGGTCGAGGCGGAACTCTTCGAGATCGATGGGAAGGGGCTCGAGCTGGGGATCTATTGGGATAGCGCCCGCGGTGGCGCCGCCGAGCGCGCCTTGGAACCCGGGTCGGACACCGCCCTCGCCGTCGGGAAACTCGTCGATGGCCGTCGCTTCCGGACGATCGCCGACGCCATCGAGACCGTCGAGGGCACGGAACACGCCCGCGCTCGTTACGCGGGGACGGCGGAGGGGGCCGTCGGCCCGCTGCCCGAGGTGGATGCCCCGGTCGCGCTGAATCGGGACCAGCGCGTGGCCGTCGGTCGAGCCCTCGGCGCGGAAGATGTCTTGACCGTCCATGCCCCGCCGTGGACCGGTGCGCGCCGCGTGATCGCCGCGATCGTCGACGGGGCCGTCGATGCCGGGGAGCGCGTACTCGTGCTCTCGCCGGATCTCGCCACCCTCCTCGAGCATCCAATCGAAGGACACCTGGGGGAATCGGTGCCGTTGTTCGGCGATCGTGCCGTCCTCCTTGCGCCGGCCAGCGGGGAGGCCGATGCCGACGCTCCGGTGGTCGCGGCCACGCCCCGGACGGCCGAGACCATCACGAACCACGAGGTCGAGCTCGCCGTCGTCGATCAGGCGGGACGCGTCGACGTGCCCACGGGGGCGATCCCGTTTGCCAAGGCCGCTCGTGTCGTCGCCGTCGGGGATCCACACCAAGGCGGGCCGCCGGCCGCCCCGGTCGACAACGACATGCCGGGGTCGCTGTTCGTGCATCTCCGGGATCGGTATCCGTCGACGTCGTCCGGGCTTCGCTGTCAGTATCACATGCACCCGGCCATCGCCCAGTTCCCGAATCGGGAATTCTACGACGGCGCTCTCGTCCACGGCGGTGAAGGGCCGCGAGACACGATCGGTCCCCTCGCGCCCTTCTCGGCGGTCCAGGTCGACCAGGACCTCCGCCGGACGCCGACGGGGACCGTCTTTCACGACGACGAGATCGAAACGGTGCTGGCGGAAGTGCGACGGCTCCGCGACTACGGCGTCCCCGAGGATGGGATCGGCATCCTCGCGGCGACGTCGGGGCAGGTGGGCAAATTGCGCGGCGCGCTGGCTGGCGAAGCCGAGACGGGTCCGTCCGGGATCCTCATCGGGGGTCCGGAGGCGTTCCGATGCCTCGGCCGGTCGGCCGTCATCGTCTCCTTCGTAGGGGACGGCCGTCGGTTCGCGAGCGAGCACGGGTCGCACACGCCGGAAACCGCGCTCAACGTGATGCTCACCCGGGCGGCCACTCGGCTGGTGCTGATCGGCGACTGGTCCGCGATCCCCGACGTCAGCCCGTCCCATCGGGCGCTCGTGACGTTCCTCGAGGAACGCGGCCTGATCGATCGAGCGGGTGGGTGACCACCAATCTTATCTGCATACGTGCTACCCTCCTCGTAATGGCCGAACGGGGCGGACGCCGGACGTTCTACACCCGGATCACGATCATCATCGCGGCATGTACGGTGATTCTCACGTTCAGCCTCCTGGGAGTCCTCGCAATCGTCTCGGGCGAAATGACTGCCACCAGCGACCGTCTCCCCTGGTATCTCGTCGTGGGTGCGCTCGCGTTCGTCGCGAGTATCGTCCTGCTCGAAGGCCACGGGGCGACGGGCCGCGAGATCATCGTGACGGCGTCGATCACCGCCATCTGGTCGTTCGTCCTCATCGCGCTCGCCATCGAAGGGCTCCGGTTCACGATCGAGCAGCCCGAGGAGGTCTTCGTCTCGCGCACCCTGCTGTATTTCCTGGCCGCCGCGCTCATGGGGACGGGCGTCGCCTACTGGGCGCTGCATCACTGGCGGGAGTTCACCGGTCGCGGGGACCGGCTGTAACGCGGTGATATCGGAGGCGCGCCCGATACCACACCGAACGGGCGAGATACACGAACATCAGGCAGAACTCCACCATGCTCCCGGGAATGCCCTCGCGATTGCGGGGACGGCGGGGCGGCGACGGCGGGTCGGGATGGCTCGACTCCAGGGCGGCCGGCCGCTCGGCCACGGTGGGCGCGTTGCCGTCGCCGTCGACCCCCTCGAGGATCGAACGGAGCTCCGCGATCTCGGCCTCGAGTTCCGACGTCGGGGGATCGTCTTGCTCCTCTTCGACGGGGGTCGGCTGGGGCGCTGCGTCCGGTTCGGCGGGCACGACATCCGACTCCGCCACCTCGTCGGGGGCGGGCTCCGGCGCCTCGGTGTCAGCTGCCCGTTCGAGGTCCGCGGTCGCCCCCTCGCCCTTGATGGCCTGCACGAGCTCGGAGCCGACTGTCTGGAGATCCGGGCGATCATATTGCTCGAGCCCCGGCGTGGCGCCGGCGTCGTGGGTCCGTTTGCGCTTGAAGCGAACCGTCTCGATGGTATCATCCCAGTCGGTCATCAGGATCCCCTGGCCCGGGTCGAACTCCTGGATGTCCTTCGCGCGGTCGCTTCCGAGGATGTTGCGGACGACGTTGAGGTCGGTCTCCCACGTGAGGCGGTGCCAGACCATCCAGTCACACTGCGTGATGAAATCCTTGTCCACCGAGGACGGACGCTGGGACATGCCACAGAGCCCGAGCCCCCGTTTCCGGCCCCGTTTCGCGATCCGCTCGAGAAGCGCGGCGAGCTCGGTCCCGCCGCCTTGCTGGGGGAGGTACTCCTGCATCTCCTCGATCATGATCAGGAACGGTTTGCGTTCGTCCTTCTCCAGCCGGTAGAGGTGCTCGAGGACGGACTCGATAAGGGCCTCCGCGTCCGCCCCGTCGTAAAAGCCCGACACGTCGAGGATGACCGGCATGTTCCGCTTGAGCGCGACCTCGGCGATCTTCTCGGCGTGGCCCGGCCCGACTTCGACGTCGGCGAATTCGTCCGCGCCGACATGAAGGAGTTCGTACTCTTCCTTGAGTCCGAAATACTCGCCCTCGGTGTCGACAATGAGGAGGTTATAGCCCCGCTCGAGGAGTTCCTCGGCGATGACGCCCCCCGTGTTCGACTTCCCGCTTCCTGATTTTCCGGTGACAAACCCTCGACCAGTCAGTATTTCGATAACTGGGAGCGTTTTGGCGTCCTCCGTGACGACGATCCATTCGTCGCGCCCGTCCACGGACATTCAATCGATGCGAGGTACCCCATCGGTACGTAAAATGTTTGTCCGTGCGTCGGACACACGTCTGCCGGTCAGCGGCGGATGTCGGCGGCCTCGGTGTCCAATACCCGTTCGATCTCCTCGCGGGTGACGACGGCCATATCGCCAGGGATGGTCCGCTTCAGTGCCGCCGTCGCCGTTCCGAACGCCTGCGCCTGCGGCACGGAACCACCTTCGAGGGAGCGCGCGAGAAATGCCCCGGCGAAGGCGTCACCCGTGCCGATCGGATCGACCGTATCGGTCTCGAACGCTCGCTGCTCGAACGTTTCCCCGTCGGCCCAAGCGATCGAGCCCCAGCTCCCACGCGTCAGGACCACGATGTCGAAGCTCCATCGGTCACGAATCTCGGCGAGCACGGCCTCCGGCTTGCCCTCGATGCCCAGTACCGTCGCGGCGTCCTCCTCGCCGACGAAGAGCACGTCGACGGACTCGAGCAAGGGCGCGATCGTCGACCGTGCCGACGCCGGTGACCAGAGCTTCGAGCGGTAGTTCACGTCGAAGGCCGTGGTCGCGCCGGCCTCCCGGGCCCGGCTCAAGAGCTGCTGGGTCGTCTCGACGAGCTGCATCGAGAGGGCTGGCGTGATCCCGGTGGTCGCGACGATCTCCGCCTCCTCCACCCCTTTCGTGGTCAGCTCCTCGACAGTCGCCGTTCGAAACGAGGAATCATCCCGATCGTAAATGACATCGGTCCCGCGGGGGGCGGACCCCGGTTCGACGTAGTAGATGGGTTGTCGCCCCCCTTCAGCCCACTCGACTTCGGTGTCGAGGCCCACGCCGTGTAACCCGTTGGTGACCCGCCGACCCAGCGGCGAATCCGGGAGTTTGGACACCCAGGTGGCCTCCGCGCCGGCCCGGGCTGCCGCGGCCGCCATGTTGCTCTCCGCGCCGGCCACATGGACCTCCAAACGATCAGTCCGTTCGAGCCGCTCGGCGCCCGGCGGTGACAGCCGTAACATCGCCTCGCCGAACGTCACGATCCCGCTCATCGATGATATGTGTCCCCAGCAGGGGCCCGTCCCTACTCATCCCTTCGGTCGTGCCCGGGATAATCGCGTTCGAAGCGGTCGCCGAGCTCGTCCTCGTCGATCCGGATCACCGTCGGGCGACCGTGGGGACATGAAAGCGGCTCATCGCACTCATCCAGGGCCTCCAGGAGGTCCACCATCGAGCCTTCCGCGAGCGGTTCGTTCCCGGTGATGGCCGGATGGCAGGCCATGTCCGCCAACAGTGCGTCCGCCAACGCGGGGACATCCGTTCCCGGATCGGTGGTCTCGAGGGCGGCGATCAGCGCGTCCGTGATCCGTTCGGGCGGCACCGTCTCCTCGAAGATCCCCGGCACGGCCGAGACCCGGATCCGCCGGTCGTCGACTGCCTCCGCCGCGAACCCCAGTTCCTTGAGCGCCCGGGCCACCCGGCGAAAACCCTCGGCTTCGCTGCCGGTCACCTCGATCTCAACCGGCTCGACGAGGGCCTGCGATCGTGGCCGCGCCGCGATGGCCGCCCGGAGTCGCTCGTAGTGGATCCGCTCGTCGGCGGCGTGTTGGTCGACGAGCACCAGTCCCCCGTCGGCCTCGCCGACCAGGTAGGTATCCGCGATCTGGCCGAGCAGGCGGATCGCCGGGAGCCGATCCAGGCCGGGTGCCGGTTCCTCCCCCGCCATCGTGCGCTGGTGGGTCGCCGCCTGGAACCCTCCACGCTCCCGGGGATTGCCCGCTCGGGTTCCGCCCCGGCGCCGGGCCGGCGCGGTGCCGTCGGCGTCGTCGGAAAAATCGTCCACGGTGGTTTCGGCCGGGGCGGCCCGTCCCCGCGTGGCCGTCGCCGGCACCTCGGCGTCCTCGCGGACCGTTTCTCGAATCGCCGCGGCCACCCGCTCGCCGAGCGTCTCGCCGGCCTCGAAGCGGACTTCCGTCTTCCGTGGATGGATGTTGACGTCGACCGCCGCCGGGTCGACCTCGCAGCACAGCACGACGAACGGGTACCGGTCCGGGGCAAGCCGGTGGCCGTATCCCTCGATGATTCCGTCCCGGAGCGTCGTCGATTGCACCGCCCGTCCGTTGACGAACGTAGCCATGTACCGGGGCCTTGACCGGGTCGTCGCGGGGTCGCTCGCCAGCCCGTGGACGCGTTCGATCCAGCCTTCCCCTTCGGCCCCGAACGCCGTCATCGATTCCGCGACCTCCCGTCCCCACACGGCGAGGACCGCCTCGGCGAGGTCCCCTCGACCCGGGGTCGAGAACACCTCCCGTCCATCGTGGGTGAGCGAGAACGCGATATCCGGATTGGCCAGCGCGTACTCCGTGACCACGCGGTTGACGTGATCGAACTCCGTCTGGATCGCCCCCAGGAACTCCCGGCGGGCCGGGGTGTTGTAGAAGAGATCACGGACCCCGACCGTGGTCCCAGGGGGCGCGCCGGCGGGCTCGAGTTCCCCGACTTGCCCCCCGGTTACTGTGAGCGTATGGGCGGCGTCCCCGCCGTCCCGCGGCCGGGAGGTGATGGTGAGCCGACTGACTGCGGCGATGGTGTGCAATGCTTCGCCCCGGAACCCGAGGCTCGCGATACCCGCCTCGAGCTGTGAGGCATCACTGAGTTTGCTCGTCGTATGGCGTTCGACCGCGCGTAGGAGCTGGTCGCCCGCCATGCCGACTCCGTCATCCCGGACTTCGATTCGCTCGACCCCGCCGCCTTCGACGGTGGCCTCGATGCGGCCGGCATCGGCATCGATGCTGTTCTCGAGGAGCTCCTTGACCACCGAGGCCGGGCGCTCGACGACCTCGCCGGCGGCGATCCGCTCGATGGTGCGCTCGTCGAGCGAACGGATGGTGCGCTCGGTCACTGGCTCGAGTCGTCGGCGACCGCGCTTATCGCGATCCCGGCACCAACCGGGAGCAACGCCGTGTCGATATGCCGCTGGTCGGTCACGCGCGCGAGGTAGGAGACGATCCCCGCAGTCCGATCGTCGTCCGGCGCGGCGTCCGCTTCCCCTTCCACGTACGGAAGTAGATCCTCGTACGAAGCCGGTCCGCGCATCATGTTGTCGGCGATGACGACGGCGCCGGGAGCGAGTTTGTCTCGGATTGCCTGGAAGGCGTCCGGATACCGCGACTTGTCGTGATCGATCAGCACGAGATCGAACGGACCGGGATATCCGGCGACGATCTCCTCGGCCTTCCCCTGTTCGAAGTGGATCGTATGATCTTCATCGTGACCGGCCAGATACGTTTCGGCCCGGTCGAGTTCGTCGTGATCGATCTCGGTCAGGACGATCTCGCCCCCCGGATCCATCCCTCGGAGAAACCAGGACGCCGAGTAGCCGAACCCCGAACCGAACTCGAAGACGCGTTGGGCACCCCGCGCCCGGGCGAGGGTCGCGAGGACGCCCCCGGCCGCGCGGCCGATCGTCGGGAAGCCCACCTCGTCGGCGTGGGCCTGCATCTCCTCCTGGACCGGGGTCGGGGCCGGCGCGGTGGCCTCGACGAAACGGTCCAATGCCTCGGGTAACATGGACGGGGATGCCACCCCGTGGGGCTAATGCTTTTACACTGTTCGCGGCGCGCGGTCACGCACCGCCACGAGTTCCCGCCGGCCGGACCACGTCCCGGCAGGCAGGACATTCCGCGTAACAGCCCCGGCCCTGTTCACGCTCGTATTCGATGAGCACGAATTCGTCGGGTACTGGAACCCCACAGTGGGGACAGTACCCGAGGGCGGCCGGTTGGGGATCGGGGTCGGGGGAGGACCTGGGCATCAAGTCCGGATCCGAGCGAGGGACACAAAACGCCCGCCCACGCGGAGTGAAAGTAGTTCAGTCCTCGGGCAGGCGGCGCTGCCATTCGGCGACGCGTCGAGCGAGCTCGATGGGCGGGGTCTCCTCGGGCGCAGCCGCCCTGATCTCCTCGATGACCTCCTCGATCGTGTCGGGGAGCTCGTCCGCGCCACGGCCGTTCGTGCGGAGCGTCCCGTCCGCGAGGTCGAACACGGCCTGGATGGACTCGGTCGCCCCGCGGGCCTCGATGCGTCGGTCCTCGCGGAGGTCGCGCAGGACCGACCGGGCGCGCTCGCGGACCGGCTCGGGCTCGCCGGCCAGCGACGCCACGTGGATGCCGTAGGACCGGTCCGCGCTGCCCTCGCGGACCGTCCGGAGGAAGGTGACCTCGCCGTCCCGTTCCTCGGCGGCGATGTGGACGTTCGCCGCGCCCGGCAGGCCCTCGGCGAGCTCCGTCAATTCGTGGTAGTGGGTCGCGAACATGGTCTTGGCCCCGATCTCGTTGTGGAGGTATTCCATCGCCGCCCAGGCGATCGACATCCCGTCGTAGGTGGCGGTCCCGCGCCCGACTTCGTCGAGGATGACCAGCGAGGCCCCCTCCGCCGAGTGGAGGATGTTCGCGAGCTCCTGCATCTCGACCATGAACGTCGAGCGGCCCTGCGAGAGTTCGTCGAGGGCACCGACGCGCGTGTAAATGCCGTCTACGAGCCCGATATGGGCGTCGTCGGCGGGGACGAAGCTGCCGATCTGGGCCAGGAGCACGATGAGCGCGGTCTGGCGGAGGTACGTCGACTTCCCGCTCATGTTCGGCCCGGTCACGAGCAGGAGTCGGCGATCCTCGTCGAGCGAGAGGCCGTTCGGGACGAACGAGGTGGTCGTCTCCACGACCGGATGGCGGCCGGCCTCGATTTCGATCGGTTCGCCCGTCGCCGCGAGGCTCGGGCGCACCCACCCCTGTTCGGCGGCGTGGGTGGCCAAACACGCGAACGCGTCCAACTGGGCGAGCGCGTGGCCGGCATCTTGCAGCAGGGGGGCGTCCGCCGCGATCTCCTCCCGGAGGCCCTCGAAGAGCTCGTATTCGCGCTCGTACCGTGCCGATTCCAGCCGCAGGATCTCCCGCTCGCGGTCCTCGAGTTCCTCGGTCGTGTATCGCTTCGAGGATTTCAGCGTCTTGAGTTCCTGGTAGTGATCCGGCACCGCGTCGGTCTCGGAATTGCCGACCTGGATGTAGTAGCCGTCGGTCCGGTTGCGATCGACCTGGAGGTGGGTGATCCCGTGGGATTCCTGCTCGCGCTCGGCCAACCCGTCCACCCAGGAGCGCGCGGCGTCGTGGCGCTCGATGAGCTCGTCGAGCTCGTCGTCGTACCCTTCGCGGATCAATTCGCCTTCCGTGACCGTCCGCGGTGGATCCGGCCGCAGCGCTGCCTCCAGGCGATCCGCGATGGCCCCGAGCTTGTCTTGCGGCAACTCCCCGAGGAGGTCGGCGAGCGGCGAATCGCCGAGCTCCGGGTCGTTCGCGATCGTCTCCGCCAGCCGGGGGAGGCGCGCCAGCGTGCGGCCGATCGCCACCAGCGTGCGCGCGTCGGCGCTGCGCCGACCGACACGGTTCGCAAGGCGCGCGAGATCGCCGGTCTCCGCGAGCGTGTCGTGGATCCGTTCCCGGGCGAGCGGCGTCTCGACCAAGGTACCGACGGCGGCCTGGCGGCGATCCAGCTCCTTCCGGTCGGACAGGGGGGTCGTCACCCACTCGCGCAGCCGCCGGCCCCCAGCGGCGGTGACCGTGTGATCGATCGTTTCCAGTAACGAACCCCCGCCCTCGATCATCGGTTCGGTCAGCTCCAGCGTCCGCTGGGTGGTGACATCGAGGGAGACGTAAGCCCCGTCGTCGAAGGGGGTCAGACGGGTCATCGCCGGTAACACGCCGACGCCCGCGTCCTCGATGTAACGGACGACCGCCCCCGAGGCCCGGACGGCCGCGAGCTCCGGCGTATCGAGGCCGAGGCTCGCGATCGCCTCGTTGCCGAACTGTTCGCGCACGGCGCGGCGGGCCCGACCGGGGGCGAACGCCTCCTCGTCGGACTCGGTGACCTCGACCTCGAGGGCCTCCCGGAGGCGCTCCACGAAGGCGTCGTCGGCACGCAACGTCGGACCCGGGAGTACTTCCGCCGGGCCAAAGCGATGACAGAGCCCGATGGCCTCCGTGCGCGGGTCCTCCCCCGTCAATCTGGTCACCCGAAAGCGCCCTGTGGTGACGTCCGCGAACGCGACGCCGATACACCCGGGATCGACCTCGACGAGTGCCGCCAGATAGACCGCGGCTTCATCGGTGGTTTCGACGAGGGTGCCCGGCGTGACGACCCGGACGATCTCGCGTGCGTGGCCGTCGTCGGTTTCGTACTGATCGGCGATCGCGACCCGATAGCCCCGCTCGACGAGCGCGCGGAGATACGGGGTCAGGTCGTCGACGGGCACGCCGGCCATCGGATAGTCGACGCCCCCCGAGGACTTTTGGGAGACCTTCAGGTCGAGTTCCCGCGAGACGGTCTCGGCATCATCGCCGAAGAACTCGTAGAAATCGCCGCACTGCATGGCGAGGAGATCGGCATCGACCTCCTCCTTGAGAGCGAAAAACTCCCCCACGATCCCCGTCGCCTCGGCCATGTCCGAGTTCACACGGACCCGCGGGAAAAACCGTATCCATTCCGCGGTGGAAGTGAACCGGGCCCCATCGTTATGTCCGCAGTGGGCCAACGGCCGTCATGGAGAAGGGAGCGATCCGCGAGCGCGTCTGGACGCGCCTCGAGGACACCGGGGTCGCGCGCTTCCCGTTCCCCGTCGAGGGCCGGATCCCGAACGTCGCCGGGGCCGCGGAGGCCGCCGCGCGGCTCCGTGACCACGAGGTGTGGGAGGGGGTCGACGCGATCAAGGCGAACCCGGACTACGCCCAGTTTCCGGTCCGCGTGAACGCACTCGCCGACGGCACGGACGTCTTCGTCGCGGTACCGCGACTTGCCCAGGCACGGTGCTTTCTCCATCTGGATCCGGAGGGGATCGACGACCTCGAGGACGCGGCCACGATCGACGGGGCGCAACGCCACGGGGATGCGTGTCTACCGTCGGAATTACCGACGATCGATCTCGTGGTCGTCGGGAGCGTCGCCGTGACCGAGGGCGGCGCGCGGATCGGCAAGGGCGAGGGCTACAGCGATCTGGAGTTCGCGATCCTCCACGAGTGCGGGCGGGTCTCGCCGAGGACCCCGGTCGTCACCACCGTCCACGAACACCAGATCGTCGACGAGGATATCGCAACCGATCGCCACGACGTCCCCCTCGACTGGATCTTCACGGCCGAACGCAGCATCCGGACGGATGCGGATGAGAGGGTGCCGTCGTTGCGGTGGGAGCTATTGTCCGCCGCGGATGTCGAGGAGATGCCGATCCTCGACCGGCTCCGCGGGGATGATTAGTCGACGGCCCCCAGCGCGTCGGCCAGCGCGAGCGTTCGGTCCCGGAGGGCCCCGGCGTCCGGCGCGAGCAGTTTCAGGATCGGTTCCTTGCCGTGGGCCCCCCGATCGATGATCGCTGCGGGGGCGCCATCGCGATCCTCACAGACGACACCGGCGGCCCATGCCATCGTCGACCCGTCCGCCCGGGCCACCGACTCGGGTTGACTGTCCCGGTCGTACTCCCCGACCGTCAGCGTCGTCTTCCCGAGGGCGGTCTCGATCCGCTCGTCGAACCGACAGTTGATCCCGAAACGGATCCGGTGATCGTGTTCGCGAATGGCGAGCACGAACCGGGCGACGTGACTCGAGGCAGCGATGGCGATTCCCCCATTGTGCCTGACGCCCATCGACGTCCGCGTGATCCGGCCGTCCACGGCGGCGGAATCCGAGCGATCCTCCGCCAGCGGCGTGACGCCCACGACGTTCATTCCTACCTCCGGGACGAGGGGCGCAACGTCGGCGGTGACGAGGGCCTCGACGAGGCCGCGGACCGCCTCGATCGTTTCGGCCACGGCCGCGTCGTTCCGGATCTCCGCGAGGTGGTGGACCGCGCCCGGCCCGCCACCGACGTCGAGTGGATACCGGACGGCTCGATCCATCCGGGCGAGGCTCGTCGCGACGGCTTCCTCGATGGGGTCCCCGTGGGCGAGCCGCGCGGCGATCGTGCTGGCAAGCATACACCCCGAGCCGTGAGTGGCGTCCGTGTCGACACGGGGATGCCGGAACCTCCGGGTACCTCCCTCGGTGACGAGTACGTCGGTCACGGCGGGTCCGTCGAGATGACCGCCCTTGACGAGTGCCGCGTCGGCGCCGACCTCGCACAGCGCCTGGCCCGCCCGCTCCGCGTCGGCGGGAGTCTCGATCGTCTCGCCCGTCAGGACCTCCGCCTCCGGGACGTTCGGGGTCACGACCCTCGCCGTCTCCACGAGTGCCGGATAGGCCTCCTCGGCATCCTCGTCGAGGAGCCGGTCGCCGCTGGCGGCGACCATTACGGGATCGACGACGAGCGGTGCCGAGAGCTCCAGGGCCATGCGGGCCACCAGGTCGACCACGTCGGCCGTGCCCAGCATCCCCGTTTTGACCGCATCGAGGTCGATGTCGCCCCGGACAGCATCGATCTGGGCCTCGATCAGGTCAACCGGGAGCACGTGGGAGCGTTCGACCCCCCTGGTGTGCTGGGCGGTCACCGCCGTGATGGCACTCGTGCCGAACGCACCCGCCGCCTCCATCGCCTTGAGGTCCGCCTGGATCCCGGCCCCTCCCCCGGAGTCGCTGCCGGCAATCGTGAGACATGCCGGCGGTGACTGTGGGGCGGGCCATCTGGATCCGTCGTTCGAGTTCGGCGTCACGGGCCCGGTGTCCGCCGGCCGCGGTCATAGGGGTACTGGTTGCGCCGTCGATGTCGGGGTCTTTTTTCCCGCCGCCCCCGAGACCGCGTGCATGACCCTCGGCGTCGTGGCCCAGCGCGGGAACGAGCGGGCGGTCTCGCTGGCGGGCCGCATCCGCGCGGCCGTCGGCACCGAGGCGGTTCGCGTCGACGAGGCGACCGGCGACGCACTGGATATCGGGGGGGTCCCCCTCGACGCGTTGGCTCCGGCGGATCTCATCGTCAGCATCGGGGGTGACGGGACCTTTCTCTTCGCCGCCCGGCACGTCGCGGACACGCCTCTCGTCGGGGTGAACCTCGGCGAAGTCGGCTTCCTCACGGCGCTCGCGCCGAAAGACGCCGTGCCGACGCTTCGGCGCCTCCACGAGGACGCGCGTGCCGACCGGCTTACCGTCCGGACGGTCCCCCGCATCGTTGCGCGGTGTGGCGACGAGACCGTCGATCCCGCGCTCAACGAGCTGATGGTGCATGCCCCACGGCGGGGAACCGGGGACAGAATGCGTGCGGAGGTTCGCATCGACGGGGCGACCTACGACTGTCGCCGGGTCGACGGCGTCATGGTCGCCCCACCGACGGGTAGTACGGCATACAACCTCAGCGAACGGGGTCCTCTGGTCGCCCCAGGGATCGACGCCCTCGTTGTCAACCAGATGTGTGCCCGAAACGGCCGCCCACCGTTGGTGGTGCCGGGTGATGCCGAGGTCTCGATCGCGGTCGAGGACGCCCCGTACGCCCATCTCATCGGTGACGGCCGGACACAACACCGGATCGAGGTCCCGGCGACGGTACGGATCACCCGCTCGGAGACCCCACTCCGGCTCGCGGGGCCGCCGGTGGACTTCTACGACGCGCTGGACAAGCTCGCGTAAGGAAAGCCATTTCTCCGCCGTGTGACTACTCCCACTAATGGGAGCCCAGTTGCCCGACGTCCAAGCGGACCGTCCCGACGTGACCGTGGGGCTCAACCGCGTGGGCGTCACCGACGTCGAAAAGCTCGTGAAGATCCCCCGACCGGATCCGCTCCGACCGATCGTCCTCATGGCGAATTTCGACGTCTTCGTCGACCTCCCGGGTTGGCGAAAGGGCGCGGACATGAGCCGGAACATGGAGGTGATCGACGCCACCCTCGAGGATGCCGTCGCGGAGCCGACCCAGCGGCTCGAGGACGTCTGCGGCGAGGTCGCCGAGCGCTTGCTCGAACGGCATTCCTACACCTCCCAGGCGACGGTCTCGATGGAAGCGACCTACCGGACCCGCGAGCGCACGCCCGCCACCGACCGGGAGACGCAGGGGACCGTCGACGTGATCGCCCGCGCGACCGCGAGCGAGGACGGCACCGAGGAAACCATCGGGACTCGGGTGACGGGCATGACCGTCTGTCCGTGCTCC
>CAZAYR010000050.1:0-17279 GCA_964489365.1 uncultured Salinarchaeum sp. | reverse complement strand
TCCCGGTCGTGGTCTTCACCGACGGCGACCCGTGGTCCTACCGGATCTACGGGTCGGTGGCGTACGGCTCGATCAAATCCGCGCACCTCTCGAAGTACCTCGCCACCCCCGAGGCGGACTTCATCGGCATCCGCCCGGAGGACATCGTCGAGTACGACCTGCCGACCGATCCGCTCTCGGACTCGGATGTCAACGCCCTGGAGAGCGAACTCGAGGATCCGCGCTTCCAGACGGACTTCTGGGAGGACCAGATCGAGTTGCAACTCGACATCGAGAAGAAGGCCGAACAGCAGTCCCTGGCGGCGCGCGGGCTGGACTTCGTGACGGATACCTACCTCCCGACCCGTCTCGAGGAAATGGGGATCATCTAGGTGGGGTAGGACCGTTCGTCGAGCGCGACGGGAATCCCGGCCGACGCGACGTCGGCCGCGAATGCCCGGGAGTCGGCCGCGAGCCCGTCGAACGTATTGTAGTGGACCGGGACGACGAGCGACGGTTCGAGCTCGCGAGCGATGGCCGCCGCGTCGTGTCGATCCATCGTGATCGTCCGGGCGATCGACGGAAACAGGACATCGACCTCGAGGGTATCGTGGATATCGAGGCGATCGGAATCGCCGGTCCAACACCACCGGACCCCGTCCACGCCGACCGTGAATCCACAACCCGTCCCCGGCGGATGGATCGGGGTGCCGTCCGCGCGGACGTTCGGGCCGTCGGCGTGGTTGTAGGCCGGAATGGCCTCGACCGTCGCGTCCGCCACGTTCACGGTCTCGCCCGTGTCGATCCTGACGACATCGTAAGATAAGCTCTCCGGCGGCTCGACGGGCCGCCCGTCCTCGGTAATCCGTGCGGCGTCGACGGCCTCGTGCACGATGATCGTCGTGTCCGGCCCGGCGACACGATCGACGCCGTCATCGTCGTAATGGTGATCGTGGGTCACGAGCACAAGGTCCGCATCGCCGGGGGCGTACGGATCCCCACGCGGATGAGGCCGTTCGCCGTACTCCTCGGCCCATTCCCTGGTCAGGACCCCGTAACGTCCCGGGTCAGCATAGATCACTGGGCCCGCATCGGCTTCCCAGCGCAGCGTGGCGTATCCGAGCCAGTCGATCGTGGCGGTGCCGTAGGAAACGGTCATGGGCGACTACTGTCGGGATTACAGGAGCGCCTCGATATCCTCGTAGTCCTCGATGTCGACGCCGTCCTCGGTAATCCGCGCGACGACAATCCCGTTGCCACTGGCGGTGTCCCGTTCGAGCGCGCTTTCGATGCTGTGGGCCGCCACCGTGACAGCCTCGTCCATGTCCATGTCGTCGCCGTACTGCTGTTCGAGCACGCCCAGGGCGAATTGAGAGCCCGACCCGCTCACGGTGTAATCCTCTTCCATCGTCGCCCCGAGGGGATCGATGCTGTAGACGTGCGCTCCCTCTTCGTCGACGCCTCCCAGGATCGGCTGGACGATGAAAAACGCCCCACTCCGGAGGAAATTCCCCGCGAGCGTCGAGAGTGCCTGCATGCTCATGGCCTCGCCCCGCCTGGCTTCGTAGAGGCTTACTTCGGCCTTGAGACTTCGGAGCAGTGACTGGGCGGCACTGACCGAGCCGGCGATAGTGAGGGCCGCCGTCGGGTGGATTTGTTCGACCTTCTGGACGGTCTTGCTCGAAACCATCCGCCCGAGGCTCGCCCGACGATCCGTCGCGAGGACGACGCCGGTCTCCGTTTTCAGGCCGACGGTCGTGGTACCCGTCTTCATCGTCGCGTCCGAAGGGACCCCCTGGTCGGCAGGTTGCTCGAGGCTCCCGACGTCCGCGTCGAAGGCGTCACGACGCATGCGGGCCGGGTCGGAAAGCTCGCTCGATGCTGTCGGGAGATATGGAGGACGATCCATTACCTGCTGATTCCGTGGCGTCGCTGATAAATCAACCGTTCGAACTACTCGTCGTCCGGATCGGGGTCGTGTGCGGGACGCGTGCGTTCGATCAGGGCGTGGATCGGGAGGGTGACGCCGGTGATCCGGCGGAGCTGCACAGCCAGGGGGAGGACCGCGATCCCGATCATCACACTCAGGTGATACGCGCTGGAGGCGATGCCGCGCTGGAGTTGGGTGCGCATTTGCGTGGCCGGGGAACAGGGCAGGGTGTATATAATCTTTCTGGCATAACGTGAATATCAAATCATGACAAATGCCGGATTTTCCCCGTCTTGAGTACGATACGACGGGGATTTCCGATCGTGCACTGTGGGCGATGCTTCCCGACATATTTGATTTGGGACGACGTTTCCATTGCATAAGTTATGCCGATCACGCGGACGCCATATCGGTCAGCCGGCGGCAACCAAAAGACACGACTGGATTGGGCCGGTAGACGACGTATGGATTACCGCGTCGTGATGGAGGCCGCTTGGCTGGTGCGTGACGTCGATACCGCCGACGACGCCATCGGCGTCGCGGTCAGCGAAGCCGGCAAGCGGCTCAACGACGTGGGCCTCGAGTACGTCGACGTCGAGGTCGGCGTCACGGGGTGTCCGGTCTGTGATGAGCCGTTCGACGCGGCGTTTATGGCCGCGGACACCGCGATGGTCGGGTTGATGATCGACATGGACGTCTTCAACGCGGAATCCGAGGAACATGCGAACCGGATCGCGAAAAGCGAGGTGGGCGAGGCACTCCGGAACGTACCGCTGTCGATCGTCGAAACGATCCCGGGCGAGGAGTGAACGGGCGAACGATTTAAGATTACTACCAGTAATTCCCCGGTATGGAGATCCCGACGCCCCAGGACCTCCGCGAGCGGCGAACGGCGCTCGGTATGACCCAGTCGGAGTTAGCGGAACGCGCGGCGGTGTCCCAACCCTTGATCGCCCGGATCGAAGGGGGGGACGTCGATCCCCGGCTGTCGACGCTCCGGCGAATCGTGCAGGCGATGGACCAGGCCGAAGGGAGTATCGAACGGGCGGCGGATCTGATGCAGGACGACGTCGTCTCGGTCACGCCGGAGCAGTCGATCAGCGAGGCCGTCCGGCTGATGAACGAGGAGGCCTACTCCCAACTCCCGGTCCTTCAGGATGGGGTTCCGATCGGGAGTATCAGTCAAAGCGACATCGCGCACCTGGGCGAGGAAGTCCGCCACGAACCGGTCAACGCCCACAAGCACGAGAGTTTTCCCACCGTGGCGCCGGACGCCACGCTGGACGAGATCAGCAACCTCCTGGAACACTACGAAGCCGTATTGGTCACGGAGGGCGGCGAGACCATCGGCATCATCACCGAGGCGGACCTGGCCGCGCGACTCGGTTAATTACGCATCGAGCGGGAGGGCCAGATCGCGGATCTCGACCGCAGCCCCTTCGGCGACATGTCCGATGACCTTCCCTGCCGGCCTCGACGCGAGGGCTTCGGCTGCGTCGTCGGGCACGGCGGCGACGAATCCCGTCCCCATATTGAACGTACGGTGCATCTCCCCGTCGCTCACGTCCCCGGCATCCTGGACGAACTCGAAGACGGGCTGGATGGGATGAGGCTGCTCGATCACGTACCGGTGGGTCCCCAGCCGGCCGAGATTCGCCCAGCCGCCACCGGTGATGTGTGCCGCCGTTCGGGCGTACTCGCGGAGGTCGTCGAGCAGATCGGTGTAGATCCGGGTCGGCTCGAGGAGGGCCTCCCCGATCGAGCGGTCGGGATCGGACGGGAGCGGATCGGTAAAGTCGTGCTCGCGCGTCGCCGCCGACCTCGCCAGAGTAAGTCCGTTCGAGTGGATCCCCGAGGAGGCGAACCCGACCAGGGCGTCCCCTGGCCTTGCGGGTTCGGTCAGGAGATCACCGTCCTGTGCGATCCCGACACAGGCCCCCGCTAGGTCGAATCCGTCCACGATTTCGGGGAGCACCGCGGTCTCCCCGCCGAGCAAGGCGGTATCGGCGAGTTCGGCGCCTCGAGCGAGCCCCTCACCGATGGCCTCAGTCACTGACTCATGCGGCTCATCGATGGCGAGGTAATCCACGAACCCCAGGGGTTCGACCCCCATGGCCACGAGATCGTTGACGTTCATCGCCATACAATCGATCCCGATGGTCTCGTAGCGCGAGAGCGCGCCGGCCACGAGCAACTTCGTGCCCACGCCGTCCGTAGCCAGTGCGAGATACCCCGCATCAGTCTCGAGGAGGCCGGCGTACGCGTCGGTATCGAAACCCTCGAACGCGCCCAAGAGCGCGGCCGTCGCCGACTCGCTCGCCTCGATATCCACGCCGGCGGCCGCATAGGTCAGCCCGTCGTCCTCCTCGGTCATACCCCAGAGCCGCGAGGGCCGGGCAAAAACGCTACGCTGTCGGGCCTACAACAGGAGGGTGTAGACCGCGACGGCCAGGAGGGCGAGACTCCCGAGGAAGGCCACGGCAAAGATACCGAGACTCCACGTCCGGACCTTCCGCCCGTCCAAGGGCCCGTACGGCACGAGGTTGAACGCGGCGAGGAAGAAGTTGATGAGTACGCCGTACCGACCGACCGTCGCCACGAAGGGGTGGGGCACGAACACCAGCGGGACGAACGCGATCCCGAGGCCGATGTTGGTGAGGGGACCGGCGATGGCGATCAGGCCGTTCTGTCGGAGCGTGAGCCGGCCACGGTGATAGACCGCGCCGGGCGCCGCGAAGATAAAGCCGGCAAAGGCGGCGGCGATCGCCAGGGCCAGCATCGGGTAGTTCGCCCGGAACTCGGCGACTTGCCCGAACCTGACGGCGACGACCTTGTGCGCCAGCTCGTGCAGCAGGAAGCCGATGCCCGCCGTGAGCAGACTCACGCCGAGGAGGTACACGAACTGGCCGAGCGGCTCGAAGGCCCGGGTCCCGTTCCCGAAGAAGATGGCGAACGCTGCGCCGAGGGCGAGCCAGGCGGCCAGGAGGTCGCGTCGCTCCGGGGCGGAAAAGCGGACCTTCAGGGATTGACGGTCGGATTGGCTCATGGGAACAGCTCCAGGATCAGCTCGAGGCTAGCCCGTGCGCCTTCGAGCAGGCGGTCGCCGACGGCGCCGACGCCCCCGACGTCGGCAGCCACGTACGGGAGGACGACGAACGGGAACAGGAACGTCGCGATCATGCTCCCGATATTTGTCAAGGCCACGATGGCGATGAGCCGGAACAGGGGAACGTCCATCATCCGGTCGAGCATGGCCGAGAGCGAGAGCTCCTGATCGGCCATCAGATCGTTGAGGACCCCGATATCCTCCACGTTGACGGGCCGGTAGCGTAGTTCGACGTAGCCCGCGAACCAGCCTGGTGCGAGCAAGGGGTTGAGACTCGTCAGCCAGGCGAGACACCCGCCGACGCCCGCGCTCGTCCAGCGTGCCCCCGCGAGTTTGGCGAGCCCGAAGGCGAAGACCCCGTTGAACAGGAACCACGCGAGGAACAAGCGGAGAAGGAACCCGTCGCGAACGCCCGCCATCGCCAGGAGGAAGAAAAAGCCAATGTAGCCGACCGCGATCGCATACCCGACAAGCCGGTAGATCGACCAGCGTCGTTTGCTCACGCCCGTCAGCTCCGTGATGGGCGGGAGCCGCTCCGGATGCTCCAGGTATTCGGCGATACCCGCCCGATGGCCCGCCCCCACCACCGCGACCACGTGGTAGCCTTGTTCCCGGAGTGCGACGAGGTTGTGGGCGATATACGCGTCACGTTCGTCGATAAGGGCCTCCGCACCGCCCGGGCTGAAATGGCGAAACTCCTCGATCATCGCGGTCACGACGTCGGTGTCGGTCAGCTCCTCCGGGTCGAACTCCTCCTCGGCCTCGCCGAAGCCGATGCCGACCATCCCCGCGAGGAGCCCGAAGGCGAGTTTGCCCTTCTCGAGGAAGGACAGGCGGCTCCAGAAGCGCTGGATGGTCATCTGGATATCCCGGTCGATCAGGGCGACCCCGATGCCCTGATCCTCCGCCGTCTCGATAGCCGCCTGCATGTCCGCGCCGGGTTCGATATCGAAGCGGGCTCCCAGGCGCGCCTGCACGTACGAGAGCAACCAGTAGGCCAGGAGTTGGAAGACCGTGTTCCCCTCGAGGAGGTCACTCGCCGTGATGTCCTCCGGCGTCTCCCCCTGCAGCTGCCGGTACCGGCCCGGATCGAGCTCGACCGCCACGACATCCGGCCGTTCGGTCGTGATGGTCTCGCGGACCTCGTCGACGCTTTCCCGGGAGATATGGGCCGTCCCAACGAGAGTAACCCGGCCGGTTCCGGTCGGGGCATCCGTTGCCGGATGCCCCCATTCGGCCGCCGGCCGGTTAGTCATGGCACCGGGTAATCGCGGCGGCCGTCTTAAGGTTTCGAGTCCGGGCGGAACGTCAGGGCTTTGCGCGCGGCCCAACGATCATGGGGCATGGGCCTCGACGTCGACCCGCCGGACCCGCCGAGCCTACAGGACGCGATCGATCCGGACGACTACGAGGACGTCGAGGTCGTGGCGGAGGCGGACTACCGGCGCGAGGAACTGGCCACGTTTCTCCGCGAGGGTGCGTGGTCGGAGGCCTTCCGGGAGTGGCGAGCGCAAACCCAGATGACCCCCGAGGAGTTCGAGATCATCCAGGACCTGGAGTTGCTCGATCGGTTCGATTTCTTCTGGGACGATTTCGCCGACCGCGTCGGTTACCACGCCCCCGGCCTCCCCGAGGATTGGCAGGAACGCGGCATCCATCCCGATCTCGAGTCCTGGGGGATGGTCTCCTCGATCAACGCCGGCCTGACGGAGCTAGGCCAAACCGTCTGCGATGTCCTCGAATCGGAGTACATCGACTGGGAGGCGTCCTTCGAACCCCCGGAGGACCTCCCGGATTTCGAGTGATCTCGTGCCGGCGCTTCGCCGTGCACTGAAACCCGCGGGGCCGAACCTCCCCCGTCTCTCATGGGATTCGGGCCCCGTACGTCGCAAGAAGCGAGGGAACGGGCATCCGCGCCCTGGCCGGGGAATTCGAGGGACACGTTTATACGTCCCGCCGGGACAGCCCCGGGCATGGCCGGCCGGGTCTCGATCCGCAAACCCCAACGCCGGGAGTGCGAGCGGTGCGGCCGACGGGAAATCTGGTCCGACGAGGCCGAGACCTGGCAGATCGCCGAGGGGCGTGATGCCGTCGGCGACCCACACTGCATTCACGAGTGGGACATCAACGGAACGTTCCTTCCCTACGAGTAAGCGGTCTCCGGCCCGATGCCCGAAACGTGCCGATTCCGCGGTGTTTACTGGAGCCGGTCGAGGGCGGCCAGTGTCCCGCGTGCCTGGGGTTGGGAGAGGACGACATCTGCGGCGGCCTTTGGTTCCGGAGGGGCGTTGGCGACGGCGAATGATCGACCAACGCGTTCGAACAGCGAGATGTCGTTGGCCGAATCCCCGATGGCGACACAGTCGACTGGATCGATCCCCTCCCACGCGAGCAACAGATCGAGTCCCCGCCCCTTCGAGACATCCGGGTGCTTCACGTGGTAGGCATAGCCCGTGTCGACGACCTCGAGATCGTGGCGATCGGCGATCCGCTGGAGCACCTCGAGTGGCACCTCGCGGGTAAACGCGAGCTCTGTTTCCCGCCATCGGTTGATGAGGCCGAGCTCGTCCCCCGGCGTGTGTCCACGTTCGGCCATCGCCTCGCGAACCGCCGCGTGTCGGTCGCCCGCCGTCAGTGTTTCCAAGCGACCCCCGTTACATACGATCCCACCGGTCTCGGCAACGACCCGCACCGGGAGACCGATAGACTGACACAGCGTGACCGGGGCCGGGAAGGCCTTCCCGGTCGCGAGCACAACGGGGGCAGTCCAATCCCGGAGCGGCCCGAAGACCTCGGGGTCGAGGGGGGCGGGGGATTGCGACGACGCCCCGAGGGTAAGCGTGCCGTCGATATCCAGCACGAGCGGCGGGACCATGGGCCCGGCGGTAGTCCGCCTCGGCGCAAAAGCGCTCCTATCACGGCCGTCACGCGACCGTGCGCCGGGCGAGGATCTCCCCGGAGGGATCGTGGCGAAGGACCAACTCGCCGGCGATCGAATCCCACGTGGGGTCCACTTCGAGCTGCCCACCGCTGCGCAGCGTGGCGTTGGGATCGAACGTCTCGTCGACGTTCCCATCGAGCAGGAGCGTCGTATCCGCGAGCTCGATCGGTTCCCCGCCCTCGTGGGAGATGGTGACGTTGTCGTCGTCGGTCACCTCGAAGGCGAGATTCGCGACCGGCGTCGTGCTCTGGTCGGTCGGCGTCAATCCGAAGACGAAGGCCCCGATCGCGCCCGCGAGCACGACGGTGATCGCGACCATCAGGACGACGCCGATCACGGGACTCATCGCCCGGTCGGCGGTGCGGTGCGTCTTCTCGTGAAGTGTGCGTCGTGACATTGGAGGGTCGACGGTCGCCCGTCGCCATGGCTGGCCCCGTCATCACCCATAAGGAGACGGCCGGGTGGGCGCGGAAGAGATAACCACTCCGGCGGGAAAGGGTTCCTCGTGTCGGCGGTCACGCATGCGATGGAGCTCCTGGCGGAAGCGCGAGCCACGAACGAGCGTCGCGTGATCGTACTTGCGGGCGAGCGTGACCGCGTGTACCCGCTGGTCGATCGCCTGCTGGAGGAGATGCCAGTCGGCATCACGGAGACGGTGGCGATCAGCGCGGGGGACCGGTGGACGTGCGGGCGGATCCAGCCCAGTCGGTCCAGGGCGGTGATGGGACGCACGTTCGGGGCCGTGGTCCTCGATCTCCTCGACGGCGCGTCGCCGAACGTCATCGGTCGGGCCACCGGGGCGGTGGATGGCGGGGGGTTGCTGATCTGCCTGTGCCCCCGATTGGCGGCCTGGCCCAGCGTACGCGACGGGTTTGACCGCCAGTTGGTGGTGAAACCGTTCACCCGCGAGGCGGTGACCGGTAACTTTCGTCGACACCTCGTCAGCACCCTCCGAAGCCATCCAGGGATCGCGATCGTCGATGCCGACGCCGATCGTGTCGAGCGGTCGGGTCTGACCGGCGATTCACCGGCGGAGACACGGGCGTTCGAAGGCGGGCCGCCGGCGAACCACCGCTTTCCCCTCGGGGCCTACCGTGCGTGTGGCTCCAGTGACCAGGCGAGCGCCCTCCGGGCGTTCGAAACCTTGCTCGAGTCGCCGACCGCGGTCGTCGTCTCCGCCGAACGGGGGCGGGGAAAATCGGCCGCCGGTGGTTTGGCGGCCGTGTCGTTGGCGATGGAGGGGTTCGACGTCGGAATCACCGCGCCTGCCGTCGAACACGTCGGTGCGGCGTTCACCCATGGGGCCGAGCTCGCGTCGTCCCTCGGGGCGACCGTGGTAGACGAGGATCCCCCAAGGATCCGCACCGCCGACGGGAGCGTTCGCTTTCGCCGGATCGACGCGCTCGAGCCCGGTGACTATCCCGATGTCCTCTTCGTCGACGAGGCCGCCGGCGTGCCCGTCCCGCGGCTGGAAGCGTTTCTCGCGGTTGACCGACTCGGGCTGACGACGACCCGCCACGGCTACGAGGGATCGGGGCAGGGATTTGCCACCAGATTCCGGGACCAACTCGAGGACAGCGAACACCGGGTGGTCGAGCGGGAGATGCGGATGCCCATCCGGTATGCGCCCGACGACCCGATCGAACAGTGGTTGAATCGAGCCTTGTGGTTGGATGTGCGGCCGATCCACGAGAGCGCGGTCCCCGAAGGGGATGGAGCCAACCTGGCGTACAAGCGATGGGAGGGCGCGGAGCTCCGGGACTCCCACGAGACGTTCAGGCAGGTGATGGGGTTGCTCTCAAGTGCCCATTACCGCACGGAGCCCGATGACGTCGCCCGGATCCTCGATGCGCCGAATCTGGCACTCCGGACGCTGGACGAGGATGGCGTGATCGTCGCCGTCGAGCTCGTCGCCCGGGAGGGCGATCTCGCCGACGAGGATCTCGACCGCGCCTACCGCGGGGCCAGGCTGCGGGGCAACATGCTGCCGGATATCTTCATTAACGAATTCCGCGAGCCGGAATTGGCGGGGCGCCCCGGCCTCCGGATCGTGCGGATCGCCACCCACCCAGCGGCCCGCCGGAAGGGGTACGCGAGCGCGTTGTTGGACCACATCGAAGCGGAGTTCGCCAACGATATCCACTGGTGGGGGACCGGGTTCGGGGTGACTCCGGCGCTCGTGCGCTTCTGGCACGCGAACGGGTTCGTCCCGTTCTTTCTCGGGGCCTCCCGGAACCGGGCGAGCGGGGTGCATTCGATCGCGATGCTCCATGCACCGGCAGGAAAACCTGCCGCGGACATCGTCGCCGACTTTCCCCGGCGGTTCCGGGGAAGTTTGCTGGATGCCCACCGGACCCTCGACCCCGACACGGTCCTGGCGATCTTCGAGGCGATCCCCGGGGCGCCGCCGTTGTCGATCCGCGAGACCGAATGGCGGACCCTGGCGGCCGCCGCCCACGGGGCCGGGCGATACGACCTCGATCCGGAACCGGCCCGGCAGCTCGCCGTCCACCACCTGGCGCGGGCGGGCGACGATCCCCCGCTACCCGAGGGCGCTCCGACGCTGTTAGTCAACAAAGTCCTCCAGGGTCGGCGCTGGGACTACATCGCGGAGACGCTGCCGTACGCGTCGGTCGGGCAAGCCAAACGGGCCCTCGGCGAGGCCCTTGCGGTTCTGGTCGATCACTACGGGGGATCGGCGGTTGCCGAGGAACGGGCACGGTTGGAGGAGGAGCCGTGACCGCGTGCAGCGAGCCTGACTGTGACCGCCCCGCCGCCGTGCAGCTACACATTCCATGGGCGGAGGATCGTGTCGTCTGTCTCCCGCACGGACGGGCCATGGCTCGACAGGATGGCGTGGTCGGGGTCCCGCTCGAGGAGGCCGACTGGGACGGATAAGGCAAGGGACCCCGCTCAGGGGTGCGTGAAGTAGGCGATGGTGTGGTCCGCGCGGTGGTCGTCGATGCGGACGAAGGCCACCCGCTCGAACTGGACGACCGTATCGACCTCGGCCTCGCGGAGGCCCGCTTCGGCGACCCCGGAGAACGTCCCGTCCGGGGCCCGAACCGTGACGTCAACCCCACCCTCGGCCGGGACCCAGTGGACGACCGGGACCCCTTCGTCCCGGACGGCCGAGATATCGTCCCCTGTCCACGCGAGTGCGTCGCGCGTATGCCGGAGGCAGCCAAGCCCCTTGAGCCAGACCCGTTCCTCCCGGGCGGGAACGTCACCGGACTCGAGGAGGACGGCATCCCCGACGGCGAGATCCCGGTCCCCTCGGGACTCCTCCTCCGGGTGTCGGGGCGGGTGGGCGTGGTCCGGCACGTCCCCAGCAAGCGGGAGTCGGTGCCCGTCCCGAACGAAGAAATACCGGTTCGCCTCGGGGTCGACCCGTTCCCGGTTCTCGGCGTAGATGCTACTCATCGAAAGCTCGACGTCGCTTGTCGACACCCCGAGTTCGGTCATTGCGCTCGTGACAGCCTCGCCGCGGATACCGCGACGCGCCAGACTCCGTAACGTCGGCGCTCTGGGGTCGTCCCAGCCATCGAGCTCGCCCGCTTGGATGAGCTCGCCGATCCGCGACGTGCTCAGCGGGATGTCGTACGCGTCGACGCCGATCCGACCCCAATGGAGGACCTCCGGATACGTCCAGTCCAAATACTCGTAGAGATACCCCTGCCGGGCCGCACTGTCCTGGAGGTCTTTACCTCGGATAATGTGGGTAATGGCGGTCTCGTGATCGTCGATCGCGCTCTGGAAATCCAGCATGGGCCAGCAGCGATCGTCCGCGGCGACCGCCCGCGGGTGCGGCCGCTCGACGATCCGAAACGCCACCCAGTCCCGCTCGGCAGGGTTCGGGGCCTCGATATCGGTCCGCACCCGCAGGACCATGTCGCCCTCCGCGTACTCTCCCGCGACCATGGCCTCGAACTCCTCGCGGCTCACCGCGGGATCCTTGTCCCGATGCGGGCACGCCTCGCCCTCGGCCTTCAGGTCCGAAAACGTCGCCTGCGGGCACGAACAGGTGTACGCACCCCCCGTCTCGATGAGCTCGCGGGCTCGGTCATAATACAGGGCAAGCCGATCGCTCGCCCGGATCACGTCGTCCGGTTCGAACCCCAAGTATCCCAGATCCTCGAGGATCGCATCGTACGCGGCCAGGTCGGGACGTTTGGTGTCCGGATCCGTGTCGTCGAACCGGCACAGCATCCATCCGTCGTACTGCTCGGCATACGTCCCGATCACCGCCCCCATCCGCGCGTTCCCGATATGCCACGGCCCGTTCGGGTTGGGGGCGCACCGGAGCCGAATCTCGTCGTCGGCGTCCACGTTCGGGAGGCCGGGCAGCGGCGGCTCGTCCCCGTCCTCGGGTTCGGCCTCGATCTCCTCGAGGGCGTCCGGCGCCACGCTCGCCAGCCGCGCCCGCCGAGCCGCCGACGAAAGCGCGTTGACGCGTTCGACGATCGGCGCGATCACGCCCATGATCTCGTCGGCCTGCTCGCGAAACTCCGGGTGATCGGCCATCAACGGCCCCATGATGGCCCCGGGATCCGCGGCACCTTCGTGCTTGACCGCGTTGATCAGCGCGTGCCGCTCGGCCGCCTGCTCGATCTCCTCCCGCAGGGCCGCGTCCATATCCCCGATGACCGACTCGGCCGCAAAAACTGAACGGATCGACGGCTATTCCGCCGGGGTGGCGATGGCCCGGCGGTTGACGATGCCGAGCTGGTCCGCGACGGTGTCCCCGAACTCCCGCAGGGCCTGCCCGGTCTGGGAATCCTCCTCGAGGACGATCGGTCGCCCTTCGTCGCCACCCGTGCGGATATCGGGATCGAGCGGAACCGACCCGAGGAACGGCAGGTCCGCCTCTTCGGCGAGCGTTTCGCCGCCACCCGTCCCGAAGATATCGTGCGTGCTCCCACAGTCCGGACAGCGGAACGTCCGCATGTTCTCGACGATGCCGAGCACGACGGTCTCGTGCTCCCCGAACATCTCGAGGCCCTTCCGGGCGTCGTCGATCGCGACCTGTTGGGGCGTCGTGACGATGATCGCCCCGGTGAGGGGGATCGTCTGCAACATCGTGAGCTGGGTGTCCCCGGTGCCCGGGGGCAGATCGATAACGAGGTAATCCAAGGGCCCCCACTCGACGTCCTCCCAGAGCTGGGTCAACACTTTGTGAACCATCGGTCCCCGCCAGATCACCGGATCGTCCTCGCCGACGAGAAACGCCATGCTCATCAGCTTCACGCCGTACTGTTCCGGCGGCACGAGTTTCTCCTCGGCCGTGGCTCGCGGGCGTTCGGTCTCCCCGACCATCCGGGGGACGTCCGGCCCGTAGACGTCGGCGTCGAAGAGCCCGACGCGGGCACCCCGGTCGGCCAGCGCCGTCGCGAGGTTCACGGAAATGGTGCTCTTGCCCACCCCGCCCTTCCCCGACGAAACCGCGACGATGTTCTTGACCGACGTGAGCGGGTGGTCGCCCTCCTGATCCGGCCGTTCGTACTTCGCCGAGAGATGGGCCTCCAGCCCGGCCTCCTGGAGCACCTCCCTGACGTCGTTGGCGATCGCGGTTTCGTTGGGCGCGTAGGGCGTGCCCAAGGCGAGCGAGACGTGGGCCTCGCCGTCGGTCACCTCGACGTCGTTGACCAGGCCCAGCGAGACGATATCGCGATCGAGATCCGGGTCGGTGACCGATGCCAGCAGCTCGGTCACCTCGGACGGGTCCATGTCGGCGGTTCGTGCTGGTCCGAATAAGACTTCTGAACCCGTTCGACGTCCCCAAAGGAGTTAACCGAAACCCGTTACATCTCGGGCCCCACAAGCGGCGCGTATAAGGAGTTCCGGTAGCAACTGGCAGTTATGCTTGCGGACGACTTCGGTCGCGAGGTCACCGGGGTCCGGATCTCGCTGACCGACCGATGTAATTTCGACTGCGTCTACTGTCACAACGAGGGCCTCGGCGATCCCCGAGGCCCAATGGCCCCCCGCGATCACGAAATGTCGGCCGACGATATCGTGCGGTTCCTCGAGGTGGCGGCCACGGAGGATATCACGAAGGTCAAGTTTACCGGCGGCGAACCGATGTTGCGATCGGACTTGGCGGAGATCATCGAGCGGACGCCAGACGTCTACGAGATCTCGATGACAACCAACGGGACCTTCCTGCCCGGGCGGGCGGAGGACCTCGCGGCCGCTGGCCTCGAGCGCGTCAACGTCTCCCAGGATGCCATGGATCCCGATGCGTTCGCGGAGCTGACGAAATCCGGGGCCTACGAACGGGTACAGGAAGGCCTCGAGGCCGCCCTCGACGCCGGACTCGCGCCCGTGAAAGTGAATATGGTCGTGTTCAAACAGACGGCGGGCTACGTCCCGGAAATGGTCGATATGGTCGCCGAACGGGACGGTTTACAGCTCCAGCTCATCGAGTACATGCCCGAACTCGCTGGCCATCCCGAGTGGGCGATCGACATCGAGCGCGTCCACGAATGGCTCGAAGACGAGGCCGATCGCGTGGAACGGCGGGACATGCACGCCCGCCGGCGGTATTTCGTCGACGGGGGGATGGTCGAGATCGTCGATCCCGTGGAAAACCCCACCTTCTGTGCGAACTGCCACCGCGTCCGTGTCACCCATGACGGCTATCTGAAGGGCTGTCTCAACCGAAACGATGACCTGCGGTCGATGGGCGAGATGACCGAGGCGGAAATCCGCGACGCATTGGAGGAGACCGTGGCGAATCGGGTCCCGTTCTACGGCGAGTACATGGTGAAAAACGAGGCCGGCGAGTGGGAGCTCAACGAGAAGTACCTCGAGGGGACCGCTGGCGGTGGCGCGGTTCCTGCGGGGTCGGACTGACGGCCGGCGGGAACTTTACGGGGCTCTCGACCCAATTCGTGACACCATGTCCGCTCCGATCCCGAGGGAAGCGAGGGAGCTCCTGACGAGCGAGCCGCGGATCGCGTTCCTGGGGACCTGTCGGGAGGAAAAACCGCATGTCGCCCCCCTGTGGTATAACTACTACGAGGGCCACATCGAGGTCGCGACGACCGGCCGGAAGTTGGCCAACCTCCGGGAAAACGACCGGGTCGCGATCTCGGTCCAGAAGGACGTCGATGGGTCGCCCCAGTGGGGCGTGACCGTCCAGGGTCGCGCCGAGATCGTCGAGGACGACGAGGCGGGCCGCGAGCTCATCCGTCGGATCAATCGTCGGTACGGAGCCGACGAAGACGCGTGGACGGATAACACGCCAGTGCGGATCGCGCCGGCCACGACCGCCCATTGGACGTACTGAGATCGCGTGAACCATTCGCGTGCCGGCCCGCTATCCGCAGTCCTTAAATACGGACCGTTAGTAGAGACCGCTACCACTGCAGGGGCACTCGGGCCCCGAGTCCGCACGGGCGACCGTGATGGAACGAGTCGTGGTAGCCAAGTCTGGCCCAAGGCGCAGGGTTGCTAACTCTGTGGCGCAAGCCTCCGGGGTTCGAATCCCCGCCACGACGTCCGAGAGACGCACGAACACGACACATGAGTGCAGAAGACACTGA
This sequence comes from uncultured Salinarchaeum sp., assembly GCA_964489365.1. Classification (GTDB taxonomy): domain Archaea; phylum Halobacteriota; class Halobacteria; order Halobacteriales; family SKNY01; genus SKNY01. Next base: position 1,776 of record CAZAYR010000050.1, on the reverse strand, counting down.
GGAGGCCGGAGAGGAAGAAGATCTCCGGTACTTCGTTCGCATCGAACAGACGGACCTCGACGGTACCAAGAGCGTCGAGCGCGCGCTGACCGAGCTTCCCGGCATCGGCCGACGGAGCGCCCGGGTCATCGCCGAGGACGTCGGCGTGGACCGGCGGGACACGCTGGGTCGGCTCGATGACGGGGAGATCGACGCCATCGTCGACGAGGTAAAGGGCTTCGCGGACGACCACGCCGAGTGGCTCGCCAACCGGCGCCGGAGCTTCTACTCCGGCGAGACCACCCACGAGATCGGCAACGACGTCGAACTCACGCGCCGCCAGGACATCAACCGCCTCCAGATGATCCGGGCCTATCGCGGCATCCGGCACGAGCGCGGCCAGAAGGTCCGCGGACAGCGGACCAAGTCGACCGGTCGCTCGGAGGGCACCGTCGGCGTGAACGTCGAGCGCATTCGCGAGGAGGAAGCCGAGGAGGCCGAGGAGACCGAGGAGGAACTCTGATCTATGGCACTCGGACGGAACACCAAATCATACGAGACGCCGAATCACCCCTACCAGGGAAGTCGCATCGCGAGCGAGCACGATCTCGTGTCGCGATACGGGCTCAAGAACAAGGAGGAACTCTGGCGGGCGGAATCCGAGTTGCGCTCCTACCGCCGGGAAGCACGAGAACTCGTCGGCCGGGCCCAGGGCGATGCCGAACTCGCCGCCCGACAGGGCGCCGATTTCCTGGCCCGGCTTCGACGGCTGGGCATCCTCGACGAGGGCGAGGAACTCGGTGACGTCCTCGCGCTCGACGTCGCGGACGTGCTCGAACGCCGGCTCCAGACCGTCGTCTACCGGAAGGGGCTGGCGAATTCGCCCAAACAGGCCCGGCAGTTCATCAATCACGGCCACATCGCCGTGGAGGATCGCTGCGTGCGGGTTCCGTCGTACCTCGTGGCGGTGGAGGAGGAAGAGGGGATCACCTTCACCGACGGAAGCCCGCTCGCCGACGAACTGCATCCCGAACGCGCGGAGGCCCAGTGAGATGAGCGGGGAAGATACGACCTGGGGGATCGCGCACATTCACGCGTCCTTCAACAACACGATCATCACGGTGACCGACCAGACCGGCGCGGAGACCATCGCGAAATCGAGCGGCGGATCGGTCGTCAAGCAGAGCCGCGACGAGGCCTCGGCCTATGCGGCGATGCAGATGGCCGAACAGGTGGCCATCGAAGTCATGGACAAAGGCATCGACGGCGTCCACGTGCGCGTTCGCGGCCCGGGCGGCAACGAGCAACGCTCCCCGGGGCGCGGCGCCCAGGCCTCGATCCGGGCACTCGCCCGGGCCGGACTCGAGATCGGGCGCATCGAGGACGTGACACCGATCCCCCACGACGGGTGTCGCGCACCGAAAGGTACCGGGTACTAGGCTGATGGGTGCGGAGTTCGACGTCGAGTTCATCGATCGCGACGACCGCGAAGCGCGGTTTCTCGTCCGCGGGGCGACCCCCGCGTTCGCCAACAGCCTGCGGCGGGCCATGCTCGCGGACGTGCCGACGATGGCCATCGACTCGATCCGGGTCATCGAGAATTCCTCGGTGATGTTCAACGAGCAGATCGCCCTGCGGCTCGGGTTGGTGCCGTTGAGCACCCCCCTCGGGGAGTTCGAGGGGGGGGATGTCGTGACACTGGCCCTGGACGTCGAGGGGCCGGGAGTCGCGTATTCCGGTGATCTCGAGAGCTCGGACGAGCTCGTCCAGCCCACCGAGGAGAACATCCCCATCATC
>CAZAYR010000049.1:0-17603 GCA_964489365.1 uncultured Salinarchaeum sp. | reverse complement strand
CCGTCGATCGATCGGGTATCACCGAACTACCAGGGCTAACATCAGACCCCATCTATACGGCGGACCGCAGGGGTGAGGTCCTCATGTCCTTCGGACGATTCGATAGGTGAATGAAGGGGATAAACCCTTCGGAGCGGCATCCGGCAAACCGGATCCACCACCCTTGATCGTCCCGGCCACCGACCCCGGTGGCCACCCTCCGATCCCGGAGGGCTGTGCGCATTCCAAGGCGAGGCCAGGGATGTATTTAAGCTCGTCGAAGGGGCACGGATGTGAAACACCGTGCCGTGGGGCGATTTCACACGAGGACGGTGCGGCCGCTTCGCACGCGAAGGCGACCGCAGCGACCGTCGCCGTCAGTCGAGATGCTCGATGCCTTGCTTGGCGACGTTCGCTTCCGTGATCTCGTCGGGCATCCAATCCGGGCTGTCCGAGGGCGCTTCCTCCTCCCAAGCCCAGCCCTCGTATATGTGTACCTTGTCCGTCCCTTTTTCCCGAAGGCGCAGCTCGACGGGGTCGGCGTCGTCCTCGCTCGTGGCGGGGTCGAGCCGACGGGCAGCTTTCAGGGCCGCCTGTCGTGGCATCCGGCCCGAGAAGACGCTGGATTCGTCGCCGCTGTTCTCGCGTAGCACGAAGTTTCGCTTACCGTCCTCGCGTACCATGATTTGGCTCCACTCGGATCTCATAATATACCAACTAATAAAAATAACCCCGGAGACAGACGCCCCGGTGCGGTACACTTAAATATCGGATGCATCCGATTGCACCGCTCGCGCGGTCGAGGATTCCCCGCAGGCGACCGATCGCGCTGGAAGGGGTAAAGATAATGGTCGGGAGCAGCAAGCTCCCGGACACGCCGATGGTACGGAAAAAGAAGCTCAGTCCGAGTGGGGCCAAGGACGAACACGGCGAGTACCATAACGTGCATATCAATCTACACGAGGACGAGCTCGCCGTGGCCGGGATGGAGATCGGTGACGAGGTCTTCGTCCGCGTGCGCGACGAGAAGATCATCATCCAGAAGGCTGATCAGGACGAAGTCGAGCACGATTTCTAGGCCGAGGACCGGGCATGAGCCTCCTGTACCGCGCCGCCCGGCCCGCCCTCTTCGCGCTCCCGCCCGAAACCGCCCATCGGTTGACCCACGCCGTCGGCGAACGGCTCCAGCATCCCCAGGTTTTGGAACTCCTCGAATCGCAGTACCGCGTCGCGGACCCCAGACTCGAAGTCACCTGTTTCGGCGAAAGCTTTCCCTCGCCGCTCGGCGTGGCCGCTGGGTTCGACAAGAACGCCCGTATCGTCCGGACCCTGGCGGCGCTCGGGTTCGGCCACGTCGAGATCGGGGGCGTCACCGCACGGCCGCAGTCGGGGAACCCCCGCCCCCGGCTCTTCCGGCTCGCGGAGGATCGGGCGCTCATCAATCGGATGGGGTTTAACAACGACGGGGCGGACCGGATCGCCGCGCGTCGGGACGAGCGCCAGGCCCCGCCGGTGCCCCTCGGGGTGAACCTGGGCAAATCGAAGGGCGTACCCGCCGAGCTCGCCCCTGCAGATTACCGCTATACGTACGAGCGGCTGGCACCGTACGGGGATTTCTTCGTCATCAACGTCTCGAGTCCGAACACCCCGGGCCTCCGGGAACTCCAGGAGCGGACCGGGCTCGAGCGGATCGTCGATCGGCTCCACGACGCGGGGGCCGATCCCCTCCTCGTGAAGGTCTCGCCGGACCTCCACGACGAGGCCATCCAGGAGGTTTGTGCGGTTGTGGAGGACCGCGGGCTCGACGGTGTGATCGCCACGAATACCACCACGCAGCGCCCGGATCTGACGAGTCCTCACCGGGCCGAGTCCGGGGGGCTTTCGGGCCGACCGCTCCGGTCCCGGGCGACCGAGGTCATTCGAACCGTGGCGGCGCGGACCGACTGCCCGATCGTCGGGGTCGGCGGAATCAGCACGGCCGCGGATGCCTACGAGAAGATCCGCGCGGGCGCGAGCCTCGTGCAACTGTACACCGCGCTGATCTACCAGGGGCCAGGGGTGGCGGCAACGATCAACCGGGGGCTGCTCGCGTTCCTCGAGCGGGACGGGTTCGCCACGATCGAGGACGCCGTCGGCGTCGACGCGCCATGATCACCGATCGCTGTCGAACGGGAACGGGATCTCGTCGAGTTCCGCCTCGAGCTCGTCGCGGCGCTCGGCGTGCTCGGCCAGGAACTCCCGCATGAGCTCGGCGGCCTGTTCCTTGCAGTCCCCGCACAGGCGCTCGCCGCCGACGCACTCGTCGTAGACCCGCTTGGCAAACTCGTCGTCATCGCCGGCCAGGAGGTAGGCGTACAGTTCGTAAACCGGGCATTTGTCGGCCTCGCCGCCGAGTTCGCGCTGGAGCTCGGCGGTCTCCCGTCCGCCCGTGGTGGCGGCTTTCACCTTGTCGTAGCCATCGTCCGGATCGTCGAGCAGGCTGATGTGGCTCGCCGGGACCGAGGAGCTCATCTTGCCCCCGGTCAGCCCCGTCATGAACCGATGGTAGATCGAGCTGGGTGGGTAAAAGCCGAACCCGCCGTGCGCGACTTCGACCTCCCGGGCAAGGTCGCGTGCATCGGCGACCGTGAGATCGAAGGCGTCGACGTGGGCCTCGTAGACCCGCTTTTCGCCCTCGATGCGCTCGATCGCCCCCTCGAAGGCCTCAGGCGTCGCGTGCCGGTCGATCAGCCGTACCCGGGGGATCAGCGGCTCCATCCCGGCGTTGGCCAGCTTTCGGAACAGTGAACGATCGACCTCGTCCGACAGCCCTTCGGCACTCCCCGCATCGAACTCCTCCCGGGTCGCAGGGTCGACGGCCTCGGGGCCGTCCCGCAACCACCTCGCCGCGTCCAGACACCGCGGGCGCTCGTCGTCGGGGAGGCGGTCGACGAGGTCCTCGTACGCCACCCCGAGGCGGTGACGCTCGTCCTCGTCAAGCTCGAAGCTTGCATAGGCTTCCGTCACCCCGAACATCCGCATCCGGTCGGCCAGGTCCCGCGAGAGCCGGACGTGCGGGTCCTGGTCCGGTCCGACTGGGATTACCGTCGGCATGGGTACTTCGAGCTGCGGATAGAGGATGTCGGCCATCTGGGTGACGACGCTCTGCATGTGGGAGACGTCGGTCTCCCCGTCGAAGCCGTAGATGGCCTGGAGCTCGGAGTAGTTCGCCTGGGCGCCGAGTTCGAAGCCCAGATCCTGGACCTCGCGGTTCGCGGACTGGCGGTAGAGGGTCCCCTTCTCGGGGTCGAACCCGAAGGCCAGCAGGCTCAAGATGTAATCCTTTGCGTGCCGGTCGATCTCCGGCCAGGTCATCCCGCGAGCGCTGTGGGCCTCGAGGTCGGCGATCAGCGCGTAGGTGTCACCACCCTGGCGCTGGTGCCAGATCAGTTCGTCGAAGACCAGCTTGTGGCCGATGTGCGGGTCCCCGGTGGGCATAAAGCCCGAGAGCGCGGCGAAGGGCTCGTCGTTCCGCATGGCCTCGATCACGCGGTCGTATTCGCGGTGCCCGAAGATGACGCCGCGGCGCATCAGGTAGTGAGGGTCCGGAATGTCCGGCAAGCGGTCCTCGAACTCCTCGATCCCGAACTCGGTGAACAGCTCCCGATAGTCCGCGATGGTCGAGGAGCCCCACGGGTCCAACGCCACGCCGTCCTCGGTCGCGGCCCCGCCGTCCGGCCGTGATTCGTCCTTGCTCATGGTGTCTTCCTCGTGACCGACAGCCAGGAATCGATGCTACCGTCGGTGGCCCTCGGGATCGCAAAAACCATTCGCTTTCCGACCCCGTGGGCGAGCCGCACGTCGAGTGCCACGTCCGCTGGCGCGAGCGCGTCCGATCCCGAGAGCACCCGGATTAACACGTCCGAGTGGCCCATGTCCTCGACGTCCGCGAAGGCGTGATAGACGCGGAAATCAGCGCCGAACTTGAAGCCGGTCTTGGCGACCGCCCCCGCCGTGCGCAGGGCGCGAAGCGTTGCCGCCCGGGCGTCGAACCGTTCGGAGGATTCGCGGCGATGGCCCGCCTCCCGGATGACCGCGGGATCGAGCGCGAGGACGCCTTCTTCGGCCAGGTAGCGCGCCTCGACGAGCGAAAGCTGGAGCACGCCCGCCGGCTCGTCGCGGCCGGCGAGAGGCTGTCCGAAGAAGTGTTCGCGGTAGAGCTCCCCCGGGGGATCCCAGGCGAGGACCCGCTCGCCGACGACGTCCGCCTCGATCCCGGTGGCACCCGGTGCGCGGACCTGTCCGTGGGGCGTGTACCGCGCGACATCGACGTACCCCACTTCCCCTTCCCCGTCGACCAGGGCCAGGGTCCCCGGCTCGAGCGAGGACAACTCGATGGTATCGCGTTCGTCGAGAACGCGGACGTGGAACCCGATCGCCCCGTCCGGCGGTGCGGCGCCACGCTCGAGGGCCGCGAAGTCGAACGGTGTCGCCGCCTCCCCGGCGACCGAGAGGTAGAAGCCCCGCTCGCGCAAGTCTTTGTAGACCAACAAACGCGTCAGGAATCCGGGTGCGGCCTCCGCGCGAACGAACCCGCCGAAGTCGGCCCCATCGATCGGGGGGATATCCCCACGATAGAGCAGATAGGCCGCCTCGACGGGGTGTAGACGGAGCGCCCCCTCGCCGACGGGGTCCCCGTATCCCCGGGCGTCGTGGAGGCGCTGTCGGGCGTCCCCGGCGATCCGGACTCCATCGCCCGTCCGCGTCGGCTCCATGGGGCGAGGTCCGTGCCCGGCACCAAATCGGCACCGATCACGCGCCCGCGTCGCAGTCGACGTCCAGACATTGGGTCGTGCCGTCGCGGGAAAACCGGGGGAGCCCGCACGCGCAGTTGCCCGCGAGCGTACCCCCCGGAAACCGGAACGCCGTCTCGCAGTCCGGGTATTGGTCACAGCCCAGGAGTAGCCCACCTCGCCGAAGCACACGAAGCATGCCGTCACATCCCGCCGTCGGGCAAGCCCAAACGCCGTCGAACCGCTCGGCGATGCGCTCGTCGAGGGGGTCACACGTGCGGTCGATACATAGCTCGAAGGTCTCGCCGCGCTCGACGCGCATGTTGGGGAGTCCACAGGTGCATGCGGTCTCCAGAAGCTCCGCGTCCGTTGGGAGCCCGTACCGGTCGTGACAGGAGATGCAATGAACCGCGCTTCCGCGGATGACGAGCGGACCCCCGCAAGCGGGACAGGTCGCCGTGGGTTGCCCCGCCGGACTGCCCGGGAACGCCCGATCGACGATCGCGTTTTCGATGTCGATCCGGAGCCAGTAGTCGCCGTCGACGGCCGTGATCACGTCGGTTTGCTCATCGGTGGAGACCGAGTCCCCGCGTGTGATCCAGGCGACCGGTTTGTACCCGGAGACGTCGTGGACGAGCACGGTTCGATCGGGTTTGACCAGGACGACGACCTGGCCCCGTTGGGTGAACTGCTCGTCGCCGGTGACCTCGATGCGACACTCCCCGACCACGAGACGATACGACGGCTGTGCATCCGATTCGACGGCATCTTCGAGTTGTGCCGACATGACCCCCCTGGCCCCGGGTTCCGGTTTAAACGCTCGCCCTGACCCTGGGATTTTTCCCGGACTACAGGGTAGGGGAGACGATGGCCGGCTCGGCACTGGGTGGGAAGCCCCGATGGCTCAAACGGGAGCCGCCGCGGGGGGATCGGTTCACCGAGATCAAGGGCATTCTCCGCGAGCACGATCTCCATACGGTCTGCGAAGAGGCATCCTGTCCGAACCTCGGCGAGTGCTGGAGCGGCCGGCACGGCCCGGGGACGGCGACGGTGATGCTGATGGGCGATCGCTGCTCGCGGGGGTGTAACTTCTGTGACGTCGCGACCGGCGGTATGGAACCACTCGACCCGGACGAGCCGGAGAACGTCGCCACGGCGGTCGCCGAGATCGGCCTCGAGTACGTCGTGCTGACCTCCGTCGATCGGGACGACCTCCCCGATCAGGGCGCCGGCCACTTCGCCCGGACGGTGCGGGAAATCAAGCGCCGGGATCCCGGTATGGTGGTCGAGACGCTCATCCCGGATTTTCAGGGGGAGCCCGCACTCGTCGGGGAAATCATCGATGCGGGACCGGATGTCGTTGCGCATAACGTCGAAACGGTCGAACGACTCCAGCGGCCGGTACGCGACCCGCGCGCGGGATACCAGCAGAGTCTCGACGTCCTCGCGCAGGTCGACCGGGAGGCAGCGGCGATGGCGAAATCCTCGATCATGTTGGGAGTCGGCGAGCACGCTCACGAGGTCTATCGTACCTTGACGGACCTGCGTGCCGTCGGAGCCGACATCGTCACGCTGGGGCAGTATCTCCGGCCCTCCCGCTCCCACCTGCCCGTCGAGCGATACACCCATCCCCACGAGTTCGACACGTGGCGGGAAGTCGCCCAGGAGGAGCTCGGGTTTCTGTACTGTGCCAGCGGGCCCATGGTGCGCTCGTCCTATCGGGCCGGCGAATTCTTCGTGCAGGCGGTTCGCGAGGGCGCATCGGTCGAGGCAGCTCGCCAGGCGGCCGATGCGAAGCTGTGACCAAGACGGCGACGGCCGTCTCGGGCACGGCGCTTTCTGACCGGTCATGGCAAGCGATCACCAGGGAATTCCTTGCAGCTCCTGGACCCGGGCGGTAGACGGCATCAAGAGCTTTGTGACGGCGCCGACCTGTCCTAGGTAGCATACGATGGTTGTTGGAGATGTCTCAGCCGCCGTGGATGTAGTGGTCATCGGCGGGGGGCCGGCGGGTTACACGGCCGCGATTCGGGCCGCGCAACACGATCTGGAAGTCGCACTTGTGGAGCGCGAACACCTCGGTGGGACCTGCCTGAACTTCGGGTGTATTCCCTCGAAGGCGCTAATCTCGGCGACCGAGGTCGCCAGCCGGGCTGCCGGTGCCGAGCGGATGGGGATCCACGCCGACCCGACCGTCGACGTCGAGGAGATGGTCGGGTGGAAGGACCGGGTCGTGCGGCGGCTGACGGGCGGGGTCGAACAGCTCTGCGAGGCAAACGGGGTCGAGCTCCTCGAGGGCACCGCCACCTTCCTCGACGACGAGCGCCTCCAGATCGGCCACGCCGATGACGGACGGGGCGGGGAGCCCCTGGCGTACGAGCACGCCGTCATCGCTACGGGCTCCCGACCGATCGAGCTCCCCGCGCTACCCTTTGACGCGGACGGGATCATGGATTCGCGGGAGGTCCTCGCGTTGTCGGCACGACCGGACTCCCTGGTCGTGGTCGGCGCGGGCTACATCGGCATGGAACTGGCCGGCGTGTTCGCGCGGCTCGGGACTGACGTCACCGTCGTCGAGATGCTGGATCGGGCGTTGACGCGATACCCGGCCCAGCTCGTCGAGCCCGTGATCGATCGGGCGGAGAAACGTGGGATCGACTTCCTCTTCGGGCATCGGGTCGAGGGATACAATCGCGAGGGCGAGACGGTCAGCGTCGTCGCGACCGACGCCGACGGTGAGGAGGCCGACGTCGATGGCGATCGCGTGCTCGTCGCTGTGGGCCGCGAGCCCGTCACCGAGACGGTCGGGCTCGACGCACTCGATCTCGAGGTCGGGGAGGACGGCGCCATCGCCACGGACGAGCGCCGGGAAACCCCCGTCGACGGGGTCTACGCCGTCGGTGACGTGGCGGGGGACCCGATGCTCGCACACGTCGGGATGGCCGAAGGGGTCGTCTCCGCGGATGCGATCGCCGGCGCGCCCGCCGCGTTTGATCACCTCGCCATCCCGGAGGTCGTGTTCACGGACCCGGAGATCGCCACGGTCGGCATGAACGCGGATGAAGCCCAAGACGCCGGATACGACGCACGCGTCGGCGAGTTTCCGTTTCGGGCGAGCGGCCGGGCGATGACGGTCGAGGAGACCGACGGGTTCGTCCGGCTCGTGGCGGACGAGGCGACCGACCGTCTGCTCGGCGGCGCCGTCGTCGGCCATGAAGCCTCCGAACTGATCGGCGAGATCGGGCTGGGTGTCGAGCTCGGCGCGACCCTCGAGGACATCGCCCGGACGATCCACACGCATCCGACGCTCTCCGAGGCCATCATGGAGGCGGCCGCCCACGGCCACGGGGAGGCGATCCACCGGCAGAACTAGGATCCGCCGACGAGTCTGCGGCCAAGTTCGGCGAGGAGGAACACCGCGATGGCGGCGACGAGCGGGATGCCCAGCGGCGTGGCGTCGCTTTCGGCGACGACCGTGAGATACAGGTGGCCGGCGACGAGTACGATTACGGCAAACGCGGCCGGCCACTCGTTCCGGACCCGCGTCCACATCGCCTCCAACCGCTCATCCGCCATGGGCCGAACTCGGGGCGATCGCGGTTTCAAACGTTCGATCCGGTGTGTTTTTGGGCGCCTGGGGTGGACTCTTGGATGATGAAGGCCGTCACGCTGGGCCCCCCGGGCACGTACTCCCACCGTGCGGCCCGGGCCGTCGGGGACGAGGTCGACTTCCGTGAATCGGTCACGGCGATCGTCGGCAGCGTCGGCGACGGGACCTACGAACGCGGGGTGGTCCCCGTCGAGAACAGCATCGAGGGCAGCGTCACCGAAAGCCTGGACGCCCTCGCGGACAACGGCATCGCGGTCGTCGAGGAGATCGTCATGCCGATTCGCCATGCTATCCTGGCCCAAACCGAGGACTTCTCGGTCGTCGCCAGTCACAGTCACGCCCTCGCGCAGGTCACGGACTATCTCGAGTCCGAATATCCCGACAAGACCCGCGAGGCCGTCGCGAGTACCGCCAGAGGCGTCGAGCGGGCGCGGGAGGATCCAGACGTCGCGGCCATCGGCCATCCCGAGAACGCCCAGGGCACCCTCCAGGTGCTCGCCGAGGATATCCAAGACCGGACGTCGAACGCCACCCGCTTTTTCGTGCTCGCCGACGAGGACGAACGCTCGCGGGCTGGCGGGAAGAGTACCATCATCGTGTATCCCAATACGAACTACCCCGGGCTGCTCCTGGAGCTGTTGGAGGCCTTTGCCGAACGCGACATCAACCTGTCGCGAATCGAATCCCGTCCGAGTGGCCACCGGCTCGGCGATTACATGTTCCACATCGACTTCGAGGCCGGCCTGTACGAGGACCGCTCGGAAGACGCCGTGGAGGACATCCGGGAGATCGCCAAGAGCGGGTGGGTCCGCGAGCTCGGCTCGTACGACGTGCGCCACGTGGTATACTAGCGCGCGAACGTTTTATGGCTCGTCTCCCCGTATGACCGGTAGATTCGGATATGTCCCGACGCAACCCCTTCGAGGAAGTCGAGGAACTGTTCGACCGGATGAGCCGGCAGTTCGACGCCGGCGACCTGCCCTCTCTGGTTGGCGAATCGATGGCCATCGACGTTGCCGATACGGGCGAAGCCTTCGAGATCGCCGCCGATCTGCCGGGCTATGATCGCGAGGATATCGACCTCACGATCACCGGGGACCAGTTACAGATCGAGGCGCGAAGCTCGGGGGCGATCGACGAGGAGGTCGACGGGCAGTACTTGCGCCGCGAGCGCCACGAGCGCTCGGTGTCTCGAAACGTCCGCATTCCGGAACCGATCGACGAGGAGGCCGCCAACGCCACGTACAACAACGGCGTGCTCCGGGTGACCCTCCCGAAGGCCGAGCCCGGGGATGGCGGCCGACAGATCGACATCGAGTAGCGCCCGATAGCCGACTTTTTACCCGGCGACCGGAAAGCCACCGCCATGTCTTACGACCCCGCGGACCTCGAACGGCGGTGGCGCGAGCGATGGGCGTCCGAGGGGCGCTACGAGGCCGACCCCGACGATGCGGACGCGACCTTCGTCACGGTGCCGTACCCGTATCCCAACGGCGGGATGCACATCGGCCATGCGCGGACGTACACGGTCCCGGACGTGTACGCCCGATATCGGCGCCAGCAGGGCGACAACGTGCTCTTTCCGATCGCCTGGCACGTGACGGGGACGCCGATCATCGGGGCCGTCGAGCGACTCAAATCCGGCGACGAGGAACAGATCGAGGCGCTCACCGAGACGTTCAACGTCCCCGAAGACACGCTCCGGGACCTCGAGACCCCGATGGGCTTCGCCCGGTACTTCATCGAGGAACACTACAAGCAGGGGATGCAGGAGCTGGGGCTGTCGATCGACTGGCGCCGGGAGTTTACGACGAACGACGAGCGGTATCAGCGCTTTATCTCCTGGCAGTACGAACGGCTTCGGGACCGAGGGCTGCTCGAGGAGGGCCTACACCCCGTCAACTACTGTACGAACGAGGAACAGCCGGTGACGACCCACGACCTGCTCGAAGGCGAGGAAGCCGAATTCCAGGATTACACCTTGATCAATTTCCAAGCGGGCGAGACGCTGTTCCCGATGGCCACCTTGCGGCCCGAAACCGTCCGCGGGGTGACCAACGCGTTCGTACATCCGGAAGCAGCGTATGTCCGGGCGGCCGTCGACGGCGAGGAGTGGATCGTCTCCGCCGAGGCCGCGGAGAAACTCGAATTACAGCACCGGCACGTCGAGGTCCTCGAGGAGATCCCCGGGACCGCCCTCGTCGGGCGGACCGTTCGCAATCCGGTCAGCGACGAACCCCTCTTCATCCTTCCGGCGGAATTCGTCGATACGGACAGCGCCACCGGCGTCGTGATGTCCGTCCCCGCCCACTCGCCCGACGACTGGCTGGCGCTCGAAGAGGCGAAGGAGTCAGCCGAGGAGCTCGCCGAGTACGGGCTGGATCCCGAGGCGGTGCGGGACATCGAACCGCGCGCGATCCTCTCGATCGAGGGCTACGGCGAGTTCCCGGCGCGAGATGCCGTCGCGGAGGCGGGGATCACGTCCGCGACCGATCCCGCCCTGGAGGAGGTCACCCAGAACGTGTACAACCGGGAGTACCACCAGGGTGTCCTCGACGAGACCTACGGCGAGTTCGCCGGGGAGGTGATCGAAGACGTCCGGGACGAGCTCCGTGACTACTACCGGGAGCGGGGGGCTTTCGACGAGATGTTCGATTTCACGGAGGAGGTCATCTGTCGCTGCGGGGGAGAGGTCGAGGTCGCCTATCAGGATACCTGGTTTCTGCGATACAACGATGCCGATTGGCAGGCGAAAGCCAAGGAGGCCGTCGCACGGCTCGATGCGATCCCGGAGAGCACTCGCGAGCAGTACGAACATACCGTCGACTGGCTCGAAGAGTGGCCCTGCATCCGCAACTACGGGCTGGGGACCCGGCTCCCGTGGGACGATGACTTCGTGATCGAGCCGCTTTCGGACTCGACAATCTACATGGCCTACTATACGATCGCGCATCGGCTCGACGAGGTGCCCCTGGAGGAGTTGACCCCGACGTTCTTCGATACACTGTTCTACGGCGAATCAGCCGTTGATACGCCACATGAGCAGGCGCTCGAGCTGCGTGAAGAATGGGACTACTGGTATCCGGTGAGCGTCCGGTGTTCCGGCAACGACCTCGTCCGCAATCACCTGACCTTCTTCCTGTACCATCACGCGGAGTTGTTCGCGGAGGAATACTGGCCCGAGGCGATCACCGTCATGGGGATGGGGTTGCTGGAAGGCGAGTCGATGAGTTCCTCCAAAGGTCACGTGGTGCTCCCGGGCGAAGCCATCGAGGAGTACGGCGCCGACGCGGTGCGGTTCTTCCTCATGAACGCCGCCGAACCGTGGCAGGACTACGACTGGCGGGGCGCGGAGGTCCGGAGCGTGCGCGAGCAGCTCGACCGGTTCTGGAACCGGGCCGAGGAGCTGATCGAGGCCGACGCGCCGACCGAACGCCCCGACCTGCGGCGGGCCGACCGCTGGATCCTCGCGAAACTCCAGGAGACGGTCGCGGAAGTCACCGACGCACTCGATCGGTTCGAAACCCGGACGGCCAGTCAGGCGGCCTTCTACCGCTTCGACGAACACCTGCGATGGTACCGGCGCCGGGTCGACGCCGACGATCCTCGGACGACGTGGACCGAGCGGGAGATCCTACGGGTCCGGCTCGCGTTGCTGGCGCCGTTCGTCCCCTTCCTGGCGAATGAACTCCACGAACGGTTGACCGGGACCCCGGCGGACGAGGCGGGGTGGCCGGCGGTCGATCCGGCCTTACAGGACGAGAACATCATCGTCCAGGAGCAAGTTATCCAGCGCGCCTACGACGACGTCCGTGACATCGTCGACGTGACCGGGACCGACCCCGACGTGATCCGGCTGTACGCAGCGGCCGATTGGAAACGCGAAGTCTTCGAGGTCGTGGTGGAGGATAGCGAGGACCCCGGCGCCATCATGGGGCGGCTCATGGAGGACGAGGCGATGCGCGAACGGGGCGAGGCCGTAAACGAGCTCGTCCAGACGCTCGTCGAGGAGACGCGTGGGTACGACGAGACGGAGTCCCGGACGTTACTGGAGACCGACGAGACCGAGCTCCTCTCGGCAAGTGCCGACTTCCTCGCGGACATGTTCGACGCGTCCGTCGAGGTATACGAGGAATCTGATCCGGACGTGGTCGATCCCGCGGGGCGGCGCGACGCCGCGATCCCGTTCCGTCCTGCGATTCACATCGAGTGATCGTCGAGTTCTAACAGGTCGATCGTCGGTACGTCCTCGCCCGCGTTCTCGTTGATCACCTGGGCCGCGGCGATATCCTGGATCGCCAGGCCCGTACTGTCGAAGACGGTCACGCCTTCGAGGTCCGACCGCCTGGACGCCTCTCCGATGACGACCTCGCCGAGGGTTCCGTGGAGGTCCGCGTCGGTCAGGTCGCCCTCCGACCACGGGACGTTGATCTCGCCCGAGTGCGTACACTGTTCGTAATCGTCGACGACGATCGTCGCGTCCCGTAGGACGCCAAGCTCAAGTTCCCGTTTGCCCGCCGCGTCGGCCCCCATCGCATTGATGTGTGTCTCCGGGCCGACGTCCCCGGGGCCGACGATCGGCTCCCGCACCGGCGTAACCGTTGTGAGGATGTCACAGTGGCCCGCCTCCTGGATCGTCCCCGGCCTCACGGGAAAGCGATCGTCGAACCGGTCGACGAAGGCCGAGACCGCCTCGTCGTCCACATCGTGGACCACGATCTCCCGGATCGATCTCACGGAAGCGATCGCCTCGACCTGGGCATATGACTGGCCTCCGGCCCCCACAAGTCCGAGCCGGGAAGCCTCGGGATCGGCCAGGTGATCGGTCGCGACCGCCGCCGCGGCGCCGGTCCGCTGTCGCGTGAGTTCCATGCCGTCCATGATCGCGAGCGGGAGGGCCGTTTCGGGATCCGAGTACACCATCACGCCCATGACCGACGGGAGGTCGTGCGTGTCGGGGTTGTCGGGATGGGAGTTGACCCACTTCATACCGGCCGCATCCCAGTCCTCGGCATCGACGTACGCGGGCATCGACCGAAAGTCCCCATTGTACTGGGGGAGGTCGATGTAGGATTTCGCTGGCATCGTCGTCCGGTCTGTGGCATGGGCCGCAAACGCGCACTCGATCGCCTCGATGACCGTCGAGAGCTCCGTCTGTTCGGCAACGGCGGACCGCGAGAAAATAGCCGTCTCCATGCGGGAGACGTGTGCGCGAGGATACTATACTATCAGGGTGGTGGGGTAGCGGTGTGGCCGGCGGTCACATCATGCCGCCCATACCGCCCATGCCGCCCATGCCACCCATACCGCCCATCCCACCCATGCCGCCCATACCGCCGCCGGGGCCGCCCTCGGGCTCCTCACCCTCGGTCGAGAGGTCGCCGGCGGAGATGATATCGTCGATCTTGAGGATCAGGTTGGCGGCCTCGGTGGCGGAGGTCAACGCCTGCTGCTTGGCGTGGGCGGGTTCGACGACGCCGGCGTCGTAGGTGTTGACGACGTCACCGCTGTAGACGTCGAGGCCGGCCTGGACATCGCCTTCCTCGTGAGCGGCTCGCAGGTCGACGAGCACGTCGATGCTGTCGAGGCCCGCGTTCTCGGCGAGGACGCGGGGGACCAGCTCGACGGCGTCGGCGAAGGCCTCGACGGCGAGCTGTTCGCGCCCGCTGACGCTGTCGGCGTACTCGCGGGTGCGGCGGGCGAGCTCGACCTCGACCGCGCCGCCGCCGGCCAGGACGCGGCCGTCGGAGACCGTCGTGGCCACGACCTCGAGGGCGTCCTCGACGCCGCGTTCGAGCTCGTCAACGACGTGTTCGGTCGACCCGCGGAGTATGAGCGTGACGCCGTGGGAGTCCTCGGGACCCTGCACGTAGAAGAGCTCATCATCCGCATCGCGCGTGACGCTCCCTTGCCCGAGGTCCTCCGGCTGCAGGTCATCCAGGTCCGAAACGATCGCGCAATCGAGCACGTTCCGGAGGAACTTGAGGTCGGACTGCTTCGTCCGACGGGTGGCGAGGATGCCTTCCTTGGCGAGGAAGTGCTGTGCGAGATCGTCGATGCCCTTCTGACAGAACACGACATCCGCCCCGGACTCGACGATCTGGTCGACTTTCTGCCGGAGCTGTTCTTCCTCCTTGTCGAGGAACTGCTGGAGCTGGTCCGGGCTCTCGAGGTTAACCTGCGTGTCGACGTCGGCCTCCTCGACCTCGATGGGATCGGCCAGCAGGAGGATCTTCGCGTCCTCGAAGTTCTCCGGCATGTCGTCGTGGACGGGGTCCTTGTCGATGGTGCCCCCGCGGATCAGCTCGGACTCGTTGGCCGCGCCGCCGGTCTGGGTCTCGATCTCGAGGACCTCGAGGTCGGGGATGAACTCCCCGTCGTCGCTCTCGACGGTGACCTGTCGAACGGCCTCGACGATCAGCTCGGCGAGGTACTCCTTGTGCTGCTCGGCGCCCTTGCCGGTCATGGACGTCTCGGCCACTTTCGCGAGCGATTCCGTGTCGTCGGGGTCGATATCGATGGAGATCTCGTCGACCTCCTCGCGGGCGAATTCGGAGGCGAGGTGGAAGCCACGGATGATCGCGGTCGGATGGATCTCCTGTTCGAGGAGGTCCTCGGCGTTCTTCAGGAGTTCGCCCGCGATGGCGACGGCGGTGGTGGTGCCGTCGCCGGCCTCGTCCTCCTGGGTCTCGGCGACCTCGACGACCATCTCGGCCGTCGGGTTATCGATGTCCATCTCCTCGAGGATCGTGACGCCGTCGTTCGTGATGGTCACGCTGCCCATCGAATCGACGAGCATCTTGTCCATCCCCTTGGGGCCGAGTGTCGAGCGGACGGACTCGGCCACAGCGCGCGCCGCGGAAATATTGTAATCCTGCGCATCGCGGTCCTTTACGCGCTGGGCGTCCTCCCCCATGACGATCATGGGAATTCCTTGCTGCATACGCTGACTCATAAGTTCGACCGAAGATTGAATGTCCTTCTATATAAATGTGTCTTCCTGGTAAACGGGGGGAATCGGGGGATGGCGGAGGGTCGTGGGTGTGCCCAACACGATTCTTGGTTTGATCCGAGTCGACACGCAGCATCGGCCATCTTACTCCGAGACAGGCGATCGCACATCGGGATCGGTGCTCGATGCGTCCCCCGGGTGCGGCGCGTGTTCAACGCGGTACCCCGCCGGGACCTCCGTGAGATTCTCGACGATGTAGAACATGAGGTCTCGCTCTTGCTGGGTCATGACGCTGAAATCGTAGTGATTCGAGTCGTATTCGAGATGGTCCCCGTCGGCCGCGCGCGCCGTGGCAAAGGCCCGGTGTTGCTCGAGCCGATCCTCGACCACTTCGCGGGAGAGATCCGTAATTCCCTCCACGCGTTGCGGGAACCGGTCGACGAATTCCCCTCGAAGTTCGGCTCCAATTGAACTCCGCCCGGCGGCCATCGCTGCCAGCGTCGTCGTGCCGGTTCCCCAGAACGGATCGAGTACGGTGTCACCGTACACCGAAAACATATTGATCAGCCGATAGGGGATCTCGAAGGGGAACGCCCCCGAGCGCTCCCGGAGCTCGTCGTCGTCTAACGCTTGGGAAGAGCCGGCGACGTCCATCCAGACGTCGGAGAACCAGGTGTTCCGTTCCTCCCAGAAATATGCGGCCTCGTAGCGCTCCGAGGCGTGAGGCTCGAATGACCGGCGGGTGCCCCCGTAGCGGAACGGCAAGATGTACTCATGTTCGAGCGTCGCGTATGCGTTGGGTGGCAGCATCCCCGAGCCCATGAACTTCGCCGCGGAGTTGACCGGTTTTCGCCACAGGATCTCGGGCAACGGGTCGAAGCCGAATTCTTCGAAGAGTTGAATCGTTCGCGCATGATTGGGGAACACTCGAAAGGACCCATCCACACTCCGCGTCGCGTCGCCGATGTTGACACAGGCGATGCCGCCATCGACGAGGACGCGCGCGACCTCGTTCCAGGTTTTCCTCAGCTCCTCGTGCATCAATTCGAACGCCCCCCGACCGTCGCCCGCATCCAGGCGTGCCGAAATCTCGGAGTTGAGATCGCCGAACGTTCCATCCCACATCTCGATCATGGGATACGGCGGGGAGGTTACGACGAGTTCGACAGAGTCATCGGACAAATGATCGAGTTCACGGGAATCTCCCGTGTGGATCGTATGATCCGTACGCATCTTCCTTGAAGAGGCATAACGGACCTAAAAGAAGTAATGGACGACGGCGGCGGGCTCCGCCCCGAGAAGTTTGCACATCAGGACCTGGCCCACCGGCAGCATTTCGTAGGATCGACCGATTTAGAACCTCTTGGCCGAAAGGCCGCGCCAATGACCGACCGGAACATCCGCGTCACCGCCATGGACGGCCAAGCCGTTGAGGACCAGGCGGTGGAGATCGTCGAACGCAAGGGGATCGGACACCCCGATTCGATCTCGGACGGGATCGCCGAGCACGTGGCGCGGGCGCTCGGCAACGAGTATCTGGACCGGTTCGGCCGGATCCTCCATTTCAATACCGATGAGACCCAGCTCGTCGCCGGCCAGTCCGAGCCGGAGTTCGGCGGCGGGGTCATGCATTCGCCGATCTACGTCCTGATCGTCGGTCGTGCCACCAAGGAATTCGAGGGCGAACGGATCCCGGCCGAGACCATCGCACTCAAGGCGGCCCGAGATTATCTCAACGAGAACCTCCCGCGGCTGGACGTCGGCACGGACATCCTGGTCAACGCCCGACTCGGCGAGGGGAGCGGCGATCTCACGGACGTGTTTCACGGCGGGGGATCGATTCCCGTGGCCAACGACACGAGCTTCGGGGTCGGCCATGCCCCGCTGACCGAGACCGAGCGGCTCGTGCTCGAGACGGAGCAGTCATTAAACGGCGCGTACGGCCAGGCCCACCCGGAGATCGGGCCGGATATCAAGGTAATGGGGAAACGCGAGGGCGATCACATCCACCTCACGCTGGCCGTCGCCATCATCGGGGAGTACGTCGCCGACCTCGAGGAGTACGATGCGGGCCTCCAAGACGTTCGTGCCCACGTCCAAGATCTCGCGGATGGGCTCACCGATCGGGACGTGACCATCGACATCAACACGGCCGACGATTACGACAGCGGCTCCGTGTATCTGACCGTCACGGGGACTTCCGCCGAGCAGGGCGACGACGGCTCCGTCGGGCGAGGCAACCGCGCCAACGGGCTCATCACGCCCAATCGGCCGATGAGCATGGAGGCCA
>CAZAYR010000048.1:0-17714 GCA_964489365.1 uncultured Salinarchaeum sp. | reverse complement strand
TCGCGTGGATCAGCTTGTTGACCTCGCCCTGCCGGACGTAGGCGCAGTTGACGAAGGCGTCGGCGTCCATCCGGAGGAGCCGGGTGATCTCCTCGCGGACGGCCCGCGCGCCTGTGAACGTCCCGTCCGGCGCCGCGAGCTCGCAGGTGACCGTCTGGGCGCGATCGCCCCGGAGGCGGAGCTCGCGGGTGATCTCGTAGGCCGCCCCGTCGTGGGTCATCGCTAGCGAGACGGTGGCCTCCTCCTCCCCGGTCGTGATCACTTGGTCGAGGGTACCGGTGAGCGCATCCGCCCCGTAGAGGGCGAAAAAGCAGGCGTCGAGCAACGTCGACTTGCCGCTCCCGTTGACCCCGTGGATCACGGTCACGCCCGGTTCGAAGGTGACCTCCGCCCGGTCGTAACACCGGAAATGCCGGAGCGAAAGCGCCTCGAACTTCATCGAAACTCCCCGATCGACATCTGGCTTTCCGCCTCCTCCGTCCCCGCTTCCTCGACCGCGATGTCCGCAGACCCTTCGAAGGCATCGGGCGCCTCGGCGAGCAGCGTCCCGACGCGGTCCTGGACCCGCTCGCGGATCGCGGCATCCGGAATCGAGCGATCGCGGACGAGATCGTCGATCATCCGGCCGGCCGGGCTCAGCCCGAGCTCGGCGACGGCCTCGTCGACCGCCCAGTCGGGATCGGCGAAGCGAACCGCCGAGCGCTCGGCCTCGTAACCGTCCTCACGCGTGTCGATCATCCGGACGAGCAGCGCCCCGGCCTCGCGACCGGCCTCTTCGACGACCGCCGGCGGGACGTCCTCGCCCTCCCCCTCGAGCCGGACGACGACCACCGCCTCGCCCACCTCACGTTCGCGGACGCGCTCGGTGACGCGACCGACGCCCTCGCCGGCCGCAAGCTCGACATCGACGAAGACGAAGGGCCGGGTTTCCTCGATCGACCGCCGACCGATCCGGATGTCGTCCGCGAAGGTCACGAGGTTGTACCCCCGCTCCTCGCGCTCGTCGGCGCCGGTCCGTTCCGTCGAACCGGGATAGGTCACCCAGGTGCCGGCGACCTCCGCCCGGTCGGGCGTGTGGTTGTCCCCCAGGAGCATGGCATCGAAGGCGACGTCCGCCGACGCCAGCACGGCCTCGGTGTCCCAGTCGGCATGGGCGAACGGCTCGAACAGGCCGTGCGCGACGAGCGCGCTTGCATCGGTCGATGGCGCCTCGAAGGTGTATTCCAGCCGGTCGCGTTGGGCCGGCGGCACCCAGTCGAGCCCGTAAAAGGTCACGTCGCCGACGACCGTCCCCGTGTCGTCCAACCGCGTGGCCAGCCCGAGATCGGCAATGAAATCGAGCCATTGTCGATCCCGGGTCCGCTCGTGATTCCCGACCACCCCGAGGAACGGGATCCCCGCGTCCGCCAGGTCCCGGAGGATCCGGATCGTTTCCATGAGATCGTCGAGATCGGGCCGGGTGTCGTGGAACAGGTCGCCGGCGTGGACGACCGCGTCGACCTCGAGGTCGACGGCGTCCTCGGCGACGGACGCGAACGCCCGGAGGAAATCGGCCTTGCGTTCGGGCGAGTGATACTGGCGATACCCGATATGGGTATCCGCGGTGTGGATCACTCGCGTCATGCACGCTCCGTTCCTCGTAGTCCCCTAAAGCGGTACGGGAAACGGGGCGGAAGTGGCTCCCGGCCCTATCGGGGCGCCATCGACGCGAGGGTCGTCTCGACGAGTTCCGGGGCCCTGGTCGGCACGGCGACGATCGGCCGATCGATCACGGTGTCCGCGACGAGCCGTTCCAAGGCCTCACGCGCCTCGTCGGGGGTCGCCGCGACGCCGAGGTCGTCGACCATATCGTCGGGCACCGAGGCCCGTGCCGTGTCCCGCTCGCCGTCCTCCCAGGCGGTCGCGATCGCCGCGGCGGCCGACGGGAACTGTCTGCCCACCGCGCGGCCATATCCCTCGCCGCTGCCCACGTAGTACGCCACGTGACCACGGATCGCCGCTCGGGCCTCCGCAAGGTCTTCGCTGACTGCGGCCGGGACGTACGGCGCCACCGTCACCGCGTCGGGATCACGACCCGCGTCCGCCGCGGCCGTTCGGACGGTGTCGAAGGCCTCATCGAGGAGGGAAAACGGCACGTTATGAGGGATCCAGCCGTCACAGCGCCGGCCAACCATCCGTCTGTTGGCCGACCCGAGGGCGGCCGCGAACACGGGGACGTCGGCATCGAGCCCGGGCACGCCCGTCACGCTGAAGATCTCCCCGTCATAGGAGACCCGCCCGTCCGCGTCGAGGCACCGTTTGACGATCGTTGCGGTCTCGTGTGCCCGACGGACCGGCCGATCGAAGGACATCCCGTGGAGTCCCTCGATGGCGTCGGCGGTGCTCGTCCCGAGCCCGAGCACGAACCGACCGTCGCTTCGGCCGTCCAGGGACGCGGCGGTCATAGCAAGTGCGGCCGGCGAGCGCGAGAACACGTTCAGGATGGCGGTCCCGATGCCGATCGACGCGGTATGGGTGGCGATGGTGGCGGCCTCGACGGGCGCGCTGGCGCCCCACAGTTCGGGAAGCCACACCGCGTCGTACTCGCGGTCCTCGGCGCGTGCTGCCAGCTCGACGGTGTCGAACCCGGCAAACCCCGGGAGCAGGAATCCGGTCTCCATACCGCCTCGATACCCAGGGGCCGCCTAAAAGGCGCGGCTACGCCAGCGAATAGATCCGCTTGCGGGCGTCGGTAAAGGAAAAGCGCGACTCGACGACGCCGGCCTCGTCGAGCCGGGTCAGCGCGTACCGGACCGTTCGGGACGGGAGGAGGGTCTCTTCGGCGAGTTCGCTCTGGGTGAGCGAGCCACGATACTCCAGGGCCTTGGCGACCAACTTCGCGCTCGGCGGAAGATCCTCGAGGGCCTCCCGCGCCGCGTCGGTGGTCGGTTGCGCGATCGTTGCGGACTCTGAGGTGCTCATCGTGCACAGGCGTTGGCCATTCCGCGTAATAATATTTCCTATCTCAAGATATTACTTACACGCATACATCCGCAGAAACGCGGCCTACCCGAAACCTCATTAGAACCAACTCCCTAGCGGAGCCCGATGAGTGACACCGTCGAGGATGTCGATCTCCCTTACGAGGAGGAAGAAACCGCCCAGGAGAAGCTCGCGACCCTCCGGGAGCGCGTCGACGTCCTCGAATCGCAGAACGAGGAAATGCGAGACAAGCTGATCGACGCCAACGCGGAGAACAACAAGTTCCAGCAGAAACTCGAACGGCTCTCGCACGAGAACAAGAAACTCAAGCAGTCCCCGCTATTCGTCGCGACGGTCCAGGAGATGACCGACGAGGGCGTGATCATCAAACAGCACGGGAACAACCAGGAGGCGCTCACGGAGGTCACCGACGAGATGCGGAGCGACCTCGTCCCGGACGACCGGGTGGCCGTGAACAACTCCCTCTCGGTGGTCAAGCAGCTCGAACAGGAGACCGACGTTCGGGCACGGGTGATGCAGGTCGAGCACAGTCCCGAGGTCACCTACGAGGACATCGGGGGCCTCGAGGACCAGCTCCTGGAGGTGCGCGAGACCGTCGAGATGCCCCTTCGCTCGCCGGATATGTTCGCCGAGGTCGGGATCGATCCGCCCGCCGGCGTCCTGCTGCACGGCCCGCCAGGCACCGGGAAGACGATGCTCGCCAAGGCCGTCGCGAACCGCACGGACGCGACGTTCATCAAGATGGCCGGCTCTGAGCTCGTCCACAAGTTTATCGGGGAAGGTGCCAAGCTCGTCCGAGACCTCTTCGAGGTCGCCCGGGAAAACGAGCCGTCCGTGATCTTTATCGACGAGATCGACGCCATCGCAGCCAAACGCACCGAATCGAAGACCTCCGGGGACGCGGAGGTCCAGCGGACGATGATGCAGCTTCTCGCGGAAATGGACGGGTTCGACGAACGGGGCGAGATCCGGCTCATCGCCGCGACGAACCGTTTCGACATGCTCGATCGGGCGATCCTCCGACCGGGCCGGTTCGACCGCCTCATCGAGGTGCCAAAACCCGATCAGGACGGTCGCGAGAAGATCTTCGAGATCCACACTCGCCCGATGAATATTGCCGAGGACGTCGACTTCGCCGAGCTGGCCGGCGAGACCGACGAGGCCAGCGGTGCCGATATCAAAGCGGTCTGCACGGAGGCGGGCATGTTCGCTATCCGGGACGATCGCACCGAAGTGCGGATGGACGACTTCCGCGAGGCCTGGCGGAAGATCCAGGAGGCCGAGGACGACGAGGACGTCTCGATGACGTTCGCCTGATCGACCGGACGGTCCCCCCCCCCGCCTACATTCCCAGGAAGATCAGATACGGGACGCCGAAGAGCAAGCCGGTGAGCACGACCAGAATCCCGAAATACGCGAGCGCCGTTGCGGCGCCCGTCCACGTGGCGCGGTGGGTCGCGAGTTCGCGCACGTCTCCCATGCCAGCGGCTTTGCCGTCGGGGCCATAGCGTTTACGGCTACTGGAGGATATCGCCGATCCGGCGGGGTTCGCCGTTCAGGAGCGGGTCGGGCTCGACGATCTTGAGGACCTCGTGATCGGTGACGTCCCAATATTCCTTCTCGGTTGCGCGCTCGATCAACTCGCGCTCCAGGCGAAACTCGGTGCCCTGGTACTCGACGTCGACGCCCTCCTCGTCGAACGCGAGGTTGGTCATACCGTCGATCTGAGCGGCGGAGGCTTGAGAACATCGCCTCGCGCCCCGGGAATGACCAAGGATCTTATACGGGTCCCTCGTGATGCCCTGCCAATGCCGAGCGATCCTGGCAGTGAGTTGACTCGGCTGCCCCAATTCCAGGATTTCGCCGCCCATCTCGAGGGGATCGCGGTGTGGGCGGGCGACGAGTCGGGTTTTGACTACATGAGTCCCGGCTTCGAGGACATCTGGGGGATACCCGTCGCGGAGGTGATGGAGGACATCTGGCGGGTGATCGAAGGGGTGCATCCCGAGGACCGGGACCGGGTCGTTCGTGAGCTCGAGGAGAGTGTGGAGACGCTCGACCGGGGTGAGCGGTTCGAGACCGAGCACCGTGTGCTCCGGCCGGACGGCGACGTGCGGTGGGTGCAAACGCGCGTATTCCCGGTGCACGACGAGGAAGGCCAGCTCATCGAAACCGTCGGGATGGCCATCGACATCACGGAGCAGAAGGAGGCCGAACTTGCGCTGGAAAAGCAAAACGAGCGGCTCAATCGCTTCGCTGAAACCGTCTCGCACGACCTGCGGAACCCGCTTGCGTCGGCGACGGGATATCTCGAACTACTCGACGATTCCGTGGACCCCGATGTCGTGGCGAAGATCGATCGGGCGCTATCGCGCATGGACGCGATGATCGAGCAGGTTCTCACCCTGGCCCGCACCGGCAAGGGGACGGTCGAGACCGCACCGGTTGATCTCGCCGCCGTCATCGATGCGGGCTGGGAGGTCGTCGCGACCGAGGACGCTGTCCTGACGAGAAACGACGACCTCGGCACGATAGAGGCCGCACCCGAACTTCTCCAACGGTTGTTCGAGAACCTGTTTCGCAACGCCATCGAACACGCCGGCCCGGCCGTGACGGTCACCGTCGGGAGGCTCGAAGGCGACGATAGCATCTTCATCGAGGACGACGGGCCGGGAATGCCACCGGACATGCGCGAAGATCTGTTCGAGACCGACGTCGAGGGCGCCACGGGGGGCTTGGGTCTGGTCATCGTCCGCGAGGTATGTGACCTTCACGACTGGACGATCGACGTCGTCCCCGCCGACGGGGCCCGGTTCGAGATCTCCGGATTCGATCGTCCGACGTAGCACCCGTCTGGGCGGCGCAGTTGTCTAGAGATGGAGAAACGTATATAGGAACGCTCCCGCGAGTCCCCCTCGTGTCCCTCGGTTTCGACCCGATCTCCGAGTTGGTCCTCCCCGACGGAACGGCCGCCGAAGAACACGACCTCGTGACGGATGCGGACGTGCTCGTGGGCGGGCAAAGTCGGGTCGAGTTCGGCGTGCGCGGGCGGAGCGTCATGGCCGGCGAGCGGGTGCAGTTCGGCGGCGACATCGAAGCCGAAGGGGATTGCCGGCTGGACATGTGGTCGTCCGTGGACGGGAACGTCCTCGTCGGCGAGGACGCCTATCTCGGCGAACGCACCACCATCGACGGCCGGCTGATGGTCTCCGGGGACCTCGACATCGGGGACGACGTCGAGATCGCGGACGGCTTCGAGGCCAACGGATGGATCGTGATCCGGAACCCGATGCCGACGATCGTGTTCCTGTTCATTTACCTGACCCAGCTCCTTCGGGTCGGGGAGGAAGAGGCCGCCGAGGAGCTCGTCGAGGAGTTTCTCGAGGCTGACGACGACGGCGCCCAACCCCTCTGCATCCCTCGGGGCGCCGAGGTGTCGGACGATAGGTGGCAGGTCAGCACCCCCGCACGGATCGGCGCGGCGTGCCGGCTTCACGGGAACCTGCGAGCGGCCGAGATCGAGGTCGGGGCCGACACCGAGCTCTTCGGTAGCCTCCGCGCCCGGGAGGAGATACATCTCGCCTCGGGGGCCTGCGTACACGGGGATGTCACTACACGCGGTGACGTATACGTGGGCCCGGGGGTGGAGATCCGCGGGGACGTGGCCTGTCGGGATCTCGCGGTCGGGGAGGGCGCGACCGTGGACGGGGCGATCCGGGCCTCGGGGGCGGTGACCCTGCCGGGCGAGGCCGCGGACTCGGGCTGAGCCGGGCCTCGTGTGCTTTATTACGCCGGCGAGGGAAGCTTCGTCTGTCAACTATGTTCGTCTGGGGAAAGGACGGGAGGGTACACCCATGCACAGCGTGATCATCACCAAGGGCGTCCCCGATTTCAGCGAGGGGGAAGTCTCCTTCGACGAGGAGGGCCATCTCGAGCGCGGGAAAACGCCGACGGTCATGAACCCGAACGACGAGTTCGCCGCCGAAGCCGCCCTGCAGACCAAGGTGCGCCAGGGCGGCCGGGTCAGCGCGATGAGTATGGGCCCGCCGGGGTATCAGAGCGTCCTCGAGGAGGCGATGGGGATCTATGCCGACCATGCCTACCTCCTCTCGGACAGGGAAATGGCCGCGGCGGACACGTGGGCGACCGCCATCACATTGGCCACCGGGATCAAGAAGCTCGGCGAGGAGGCCGAGCCGCCCGATCTGGTGTTCGCTGGGTTCAAGACCGCGGATGGGGAGACCGGCCACACCGGTCCCCAGACCTCGCTCTGTCTCGGGTGGCCCCTGATCACCCACGCGATCGCGCTCGAGGTCGACGAGGACGAACGGCGGGTCCGCGCGAAGCGACTCGTCGAGGGCAACGTCGAGGAGATCGAGACCGTCGAGGCCGACCTCCCCGCGTTCATCGTGCTCGATCCGGAGTTCGAGCCGGCGTACCGGCGAGCCGAGCACCGCCTCCGCCTGAAGGAGCTCCGGGCCGAGACCGAGGCCCGGACCGACGCCTTCGAGGACCACCTGACGACCTGGGATCACGAGGCGCTCAACCTCGACCCGGATTACATCGGCCTGGACGGCTCGCCGACCATCGTCTCCTCCGTCGACCCGATCCCGAAGCCGCCGGCCGAACGGGACGCAACGATGGTCGATCCCGACGACGCCGAGGGGATGGGGACCGTCCTCGCAGAGCTCGAAGGGCACGCGGGGGTGTGATCGATGCCGCTCGACCCCGCCGAATACGAGATCAGCGAACTGGGGCCCGAACTCCAGGATATCGAGGATGCCGAGGAACTCGAGGCGATCCTCGAGGCCGAGGAGGCCGGCGAGGACCGTGCCCCGGTCAAGACGCTCATCGAGAGCCGGATCGAGAAAGTCGCGGCCGACGAGGAGGACGGGGAGCCGGCCGAGGTCGACCCCGCGGAGCTGACGCTGGCCGATCTGGGCAACGCGATCCGAAAGATCGACGACATCGAACGGCTCGAAGCCATCCTCGAGTCGGAGCGCGCCGGGCAGGACCGCTCGGGCGCGGCGGATCTCATCACGAACCGCATCGACTCCCTCACCCAGGAGGACGAGGAGGAAGCGGTCATCGAATCCCCCGAGGAAAAGCACCCGCACCTCGATCATCCCAC
This sequence comes from uncultured Salinarchaeum sp., assembly GCA_964489365.1. Classification (GTDB taxonomy): domain Archaea; phylum Halobacteriota; class Halobacteria; order Halobacteriales; family SKNY01; genus SKNY01. Next base: position 9,601 of record CAZAYR010000048.1, on the reverse strand, counting down.
CGAGGACAAGCAGTACGTCTCCGGGATCACGGACGGGACCTACCGGGACATGTGGGTGTACCTGGAGACCCAGCACGGATCGCTGCTCGACGTGTCGAAGGAGATGCTGGGCAAAGCGCGGGACCTCATGGACGGATATAACGAGGAATACGACGCCGACGAGGCGGTCGTCGCCGTCCTCATCGGGAACGGGATCGGCGACCTCGCGGAGGAGGCGATCGCGTACGGGGCCGATCGGGTGCTCGTCTGCGAGGACGGCGCGCTCGAACGCTTCCGCCACCGGCCCTACACGGAGGTCTTCGTGGGCATGGCCCGCAGCGAATCCGGCTGGAAGAACTACGACGAGCCGCGATACGTCCTCTTTCCGGCGACCCACAATGGACGGGACCTCTCGGCGCTCGTCCAGGGGGCACTGGACTCCGGGCTCGCGAGTGACTGCTCGGACCTGTTTATCGAAAACGAGATGATCAGCAACCCGGCCAAGACGGGCGCGCCGGGCGAGCAGGTCGAGTTCGAGCGGATCCTCCACATGAAGCGCCCGGACTTCAGCGGCTTCGAATACTCGACGATCCTCTGTATCGACAATCCGGGCCGGGATTTCCACCCGCAAGGAGCCTCGGTGATTCCCGGGAGCTTCCCGCTCCCGGAGCCGGATGCCGCCCGGGAAGGGGAGGTCATCGATCACGACGTCGAGCTCGATCCCGAATGGCTCGACGTCGAGATCACCGAGGACGACGTGCTCGACGAGGGCGTGGACATCACTGGCCACGAGGTCGTCGTCTGTATCGGACGCGGAATCGGCCGCGACCCGACGGCCGGGTTCGAGGCCGCACTGGATCTCGTCGACGTCTTGGAGGATGCCGCCCTGGGCCTCACCCGGGGGGTCGTCACCGCCTCGTACCAGGTCGAGGGCCACGTCGACCAGTACCTGACCGAGGAACGTCAGATCGGCGAGACCGGCGTCGTGGTGGAGCCGGACGTCTACATCGCCGCCGGCGTGAGCGGGGCCGTCCAGCACAAGGTCGGGATGGACGAATCGGAGACGATCATCGCCGTCAACACGGACCCGGACGCCCGCATCCGGGACTTCAGTGACTACTTCGTCGAGGGGGATCTCTTCGACGTCCTCCCGGCGCTCACGGACGCGATCCGGGCCGGGGAGTTCGAGCCGGAGATGGTCGCCCAGGGGAGTGATGACTGAGTATGACAGACTATGAGCACTACGAAGCCGTCGTCGTCGGCGCGGGGCCGGGCGGCGCGGCGGCCGCCGCAGCGCTGGCACAGAACGACGTGCAGACACTCGTCCTCGAGCGGGGCGTCGAGGCGGGCGCGAAGAACGTGAGCGGCGGGCTGATTTACGCGGAGGAGTCCGCCCCCTACACGGTCGACGGGCTCTTCCCGGAGTTCAGGGAGGAAGCCACCGAACGCCCGGTCACGGAGTATCACATGCACAACCTCGCGGGCGAGCGGGTCCAGTCCGTGGACATGACCGCCCTCCACGAGCAGGACACGGCCTGGTGTGACGCGGTGCTCCGGCGCGAGATGGACTCCTGGCTCGCCGAACGCGTCCACGAGATGACCAGCGAGACCGGCGGCGGGCTCCTCGAGGGCGTCCGTGTCAACGGCCTCCTCCGGGAGGACGGCGAGATCGTGGGGGTCAGCTGCGACGAGATCGAGCCCGTGACGGCGGACCTCATCGTGGCGGCCGACGGCGTCAACAGCGAGCTGGCCCGCGACGCCGGCCTGATGGACTGGGAGGAACCCGGGGAATGGTTCCAGGGTGTCAAGGCCGTCGTTGACCTGCCCCCGGAGGCCATTGCGGAGCGCTTCGATGTCGCCGAGGGAGAGGGGGCGGCCCACCTCTTCGCGGGCGACCTCTTCGACGGCGTCCGGGGCGGCGGGTTCCTCTACACGAACGAGGAGACCCTCTCGATCGGGACCGTGTTCCACCTCGACAGCCTCGTCGAGGAACGCGCGGAGCCCAACGAACTGCTCGACGCGTTACTGACCCACCCTCTGTTGGACCAGTGGCTCCAGGGCGAGTACGAGGAGCTCGAGTACAGCGCGAAGCTCGTACCCGACTCGAAGAAGGTGGCCAACCCGGAACCGTATCGCGACCGGCTCCTGCTCGTCGGCGACGCGGGGGGGCAGATGCAGGCCCAGGGCCCGATCATCAAGGGCATGAACCACGCGGTCACGGCAGGCGGGCTGGCAGCGGAGGCCTACGCCGAGGCGACCCTCCGGGGCGAACCCGCTCGCGTGGGCGAGCGGTACACGAAAAAGCTCCACGACGAGGGCGTCATGGACAAGCTCCGGCCGCGGCGTTATCGGGCGGCTTCCGCCCTCGCCGAGCACGACTTCGTGACGAACCTCGTCGACGGGGTGCTCGGGTCGTCGGTCGGTCGGGCCGTGCTCCGGCAGGGTCCGACCCAGCGGCTCGTGGAAACGCTGTTCAACTCCCCGACGATGATGGGCATGATCCCGGACACGCGAACGTCCTACGTCACGCTTCCCACGCTGCTCGCAGAGGAGCTGGGCGAACCGGTCGAACGGGAAGCGGCGGCCGTCGAGCCCCCGTCCCTCCTCGACCGGATCGGCGAGCTGACCTGGGACACGGACATCGGCAACCCGCACATCGAGGTCCTCGATCCGTCCTACGAGGCCAGCGGGGCGGCCGTGACGGCCTGTCCCGTCAGTGCCGAGGGGTTCGGTGCCGGCTGCTACCGGGAGGAAACGGTCTCGACCAACGGCGACACGGAACGGATCGTGAGCCTCGACACCCAGCCGTGTATCGAGTGTGGCACCTGTGCGATCGTCGCCGACACCCACTGGGAGCATCCGACCGGGGGGAAGGGCGTCGAGTTCAAGCAGGGCTGACCGAATGGGCAGCGTCTCCGAAGCGGAGATCCTCGGCCCGGACGGCGAGGTCGATCCGACCGCCGTCGCACGCGTCATCGACGAGGTCGCCGACCGGGCCGACCGCACGGACGAGACCTCCCCCCCACCCGACGAGACCGTCATCCAACGCGAGCTCCAAGCGGGCCTCGGCAGGGCCGTCGGCCTCTACATCCTGTTGCGGACGGGCGATCGACACTATCCGTTCTCCGCCGAGGAATACGAGCGGCTGGAGGGGGCGATGCAGACGTTCCTCGAGCGGTATGCCCGCTGGTACGGGACTGACATCGAATCGTCCGCCACGTTGCGCGCTGCCGCGAAGACGCTGCTCGAGACCAACGACCTGCGAGAGACCGCCGCGATGCTCACCGGCGTCACCGACCCGGAGGGCTGAAAGTTTTAAGCTGGGGTCGTGCTACCAGCCCCCATGGCACTCAGGGGCCAGCTCGGGTTCGACCACGCGGACCGGCGGCGGATATACCAGTACGTGGAGCGCCGGGGCGTGGTCGAACCGGACCGGATCGCCGACGACCTCGACCTCTCGCCGGGCGGGCTCCGGCATCACCTCGCGATCCTCGGACGTGACGGGCTCGTCGCGGTCGAGGACGGGAGCGTCCGGGTCGCCCTCGAGCCCGGGCGCGTGGAGGAGGGTGAAACCGACGGGATGGCCTATCGTGTCCGGCCCGCCCGGCAGGAGGACCTCGGCGGGATCGTCGGCGTCATCCGCGAGGTCGTCGCCGCCGGGACGTACGTCGAAGCCGAATCGGTCGCCCAGGCCATCGACCGGGAGGATGTCCTGCTGCGTTTCAACCGCCGGGAATCGCGGATGTTCTTCGTCGCGACGGTGGAGGAGGACGTGGTCGGGTGGGTCCATATCCAGGGCGCCCAGCTGGAGAAACTCGCCCATACCGCGGAGCTCACGGTCGGCGTCCTCGCGACGTATCGGAACCACGGGATCGGCAGCCATCTGCTCGATCGGGGGCTCGAGTGGGCCGCCGGGGAGGGGTATGAACGGATCTACCAGACCATCCCCGCGACCAACGAGCGCGCGATCGCCTTCCTCGAGGCGCACGGGTGGGGCGTCGAGGCGATCCGGGAAGGCCATTATCGCATCGAGGGCCGGGACGTCGACGAGGTGATGATGGCGACGCGGCTGTGAGCCCGGTTTCGAAAGGCAATTCGGCCGGCCCGTCGTAGCGTCGCCGATGATCACGGTCGCCCTGGCCGGCAAGCCGAACGCCGGGAAGTCGACGTTTTTCTCCGCGGCCACGGCGGCGGACGTGGATATCGCGAATTACCCCTTTACCACGATCGACGCCAACCGGGGCGTCAGCTACGTCCGGACACGGTGTCCGTGTCTCGAGCTCGACCAGCGCTGTGGCAACGAGCACTGCCGGGAGGGCAAGCGCTACGTCCCGATCGAGCTCCTCGACGTCGCCGGGCTGGTGCCGGAGGCCCACACCGGCCGGGGGCTGGGCAACCAGTTTCTCGACGCACTCTCGGATGCGGACGTGATCGTGACCGTCGTCGACGCCGCCGGCGCCACGGATGCGGAGGGTGAACCCGTGGAGGTCGGGACGGCTGATCCCCGCGATGAGGTGGACTTCGTGGCGGACGAACTCGATCATTGGCTCGCGAGCATCCTCGAGCGCAACTGGGAGACCGTGAGCCGCCAGTCCCGGTCGCCGGAATTCGACCTCGAGGAGGCCTTATTGGACGTCCTCACGGGGGTCGGCGCCGGCGCGGGCGACCTGGCGAAAGCGCTTCGCGACGCGACCTACCCCGAGAACCCCCGCGCATGGGAGGACAGCGATCGCCTCCGGCTGGCGACGGCCGTGCGGGAACGCACCAAGCCGGTCGTGGTTGCCGCGAACAAGGTCGACATCGCCCCCGAGGACCAGGTGGCGGCGCTGCTCGAGATGGACCGACCGGTCGTGCCGACCACCGCCGACGGGGAGCAGGCGCTTCGGCGCGCTGCGGACGCCGGGGTCGTCGCGTACGATCCGGGGGACGAGGCCTTCGAGGTCGTCGGCGAGGTGAGCGACGACCAGCGGGCGGGTCTCGATCGGATCGCGGCGGTCATGGACGACCATGGTGGCACGGGCGTGCAAACCGCCCTGAACACGGCGGTGTACGACATCCTCAAGCGGATCACGGTCTATCCCGTCGAGAACGAGACCCGCTGGACGGACGGGGACGGCAACGTCCTGCCCGATGCCTTCCTGCTCCGGCCGGACGCCACCCCGCCTGATCTGGCCTACGCGGTCCATTCGGACATCGGCGACGGGTATCTCCACGCCGTCGACGGGCGCTCCCAGCGGCGCATCGGCGAAGACCACGAACTCGAGGAAGGTGACGTCATCAAGATCGTCAGCACCGCAAGCTGACGCCCAAGATCAAAGCCACGCCGCGAGGATGAGGAGGGCAAGGAACACGTACGAGCCGCGGATGAGCATCCCGGTGGCCGCCTCCGGATCGCGGGGGATGGCGATCAATACGACGGCCAAGAGTGCCACTGCCGCAGCGAGGGTTTCGACGGGGACGAGGCCGACAGCCACGAACCCGCCGACAAGCACGATCGCCGCCCCGAACAGCGCGAACGAGAGGCGTCTGGCCCCGCCGCGTCCGAGGACCACGGCGACGGACGGTTTGCCGATCCGCCGGTCGTACGCGTAGTCCTGTTCGTCGTCGACGATCTTGATGGCCGTCACGGTGACGAGCAACACCAACGCGAAGGCGACCACGGTCGGCCCGATCGTGCCGGATTGGACGTAATGCCCGCCGAGGGTGGCGATCGCGATGCCGACCGGATAGCCCATGGTCACCCCGAGCGTGCGCATATCCAACTGGGGGGCGTGGAGATACGCGATCGCCCAGGTCGGCGCGGTCGCCGCGACCGCGATCGCGTCGACGCGGATCCAGAGTAGGGTGAGACAGGCGGCGAACCCGGCGCCCGCCAGGACGAGGCAGAGCCGACAGCCTTGGGGACTCAACGGGTGATCGTCGTCCTCGTCCCGACGGTAAAAATCGACGTAGCCGTCCTTGACGTGGGCGGTGTACACGGCCGCGAAGATCGCGAAGCTGTGGACGGTCGCCAGTGCCCAGTTGAGTTCCCCCGCAATGATCGCCCCGAACCACGAGGCGGCCAGCGGGGGCAGCATGAACACCGGGTGGATCTGCGAGGCGATCGCCGCGAACGCAGCCCGTGGCCCGGTCCCGTGGCGCGCGACCGCCATCGACGAAAGGACGGGCCGCGCCGATATAAGCGCCGGGGGGCCGTTAGACGGTCGCCGCCGCCTCCGCCATGATCTCGATCGCCGCCTCGAGCTCCTCCATGCTCGTGGCGTAGGAAAGCCGGGCCTGGCCGGCCCCGTGTTCGCCGAAGGCCTCGCCGGGGACCACGATCACGCCGGCCTCGATGACCGCGTCGACCCAGCCATCCGGGACCTCCGGCATGACGTAGAAGGCACCCTTGGGAGTCGGCGTCGGCAGTCCCGCATCCTCGAGGCCGTCGAGTAACACGTCCCGACGTTCCTCGAAGGCCTCGACCATGCGATCGACGTGGTCAATCGGCCCGTTCAGAGCGGCCACAGCCGCATACTGGGCCGGAGCGCTCGCACACGCCTGTGCATACTGGTGGACGCGAAGCATCCGTTCGATCCGTCGTTCGCTCGCGACCACCCAGCCGAGCCGCCAGCCAGTCATCGAGTAGGACTTCGAGCAGCCGCTGATGACGATCACGTGGTCCGTGTCGGCGAACTGGGCCGGCGACCAGTGCTGGCCCTCGAAGACGATGTGCTCGTAGACCTCGTCGGAAAGGCAGACGACATCGTTGCGATCTGCGAGCTCCGCGAAGGCCTGCATGTCGGCCTTGGTCTGGACGGCGCCCGTGGGGTTGGCCGGGCTGTTGACGACGAACGCCGCCGTGTCATCGGTGATCGCCGCCTCGACGTCGGCTGGATCGAGCGTGAGATCATCGCGAAGGGGGACGGGTCGGGGTTGCCCGCCGGCCAGCCGCGTTAGCGCGTCGTAGGAGACGAACCCGGGATCCGGGACGATCACCTCGTCGCCGGGCTCGACGTGGGCTTGCATGGCGATGTGGAGCGCCTCGCTGGCACCCGAGGTGGCGATCACGTCCGCCGGGCGCACCGGGAGGTCGTAGTCCGCTGCGTACCGATCGGCGATCGCGTCTCGGAGCGCCTCGATTCCCTTGTTCGAGGTGTAGCCGTCGACGAGTCGGTCCGCGATCGCCTCCTGGGCGGCCTCCCGCACGTGCGGCGGGGTCGGAAAGTCCGGTTGCCCGAGGCCCAGGTTGATCGCGTCCGCGCCCGCCGCCTCGAAGACTTCCCTGATCCCGCTGATCGAGACCTCCTCGACGCGACCGGCGAATGCGCTCATGTGGGCGCTGGCGCGTGCCACCGGCTAATCCTTGACGGTCCGGGCGAGGTCGAAATCCCCATGGCGCCAGGGTCGTTCCGGTCGCCATGGAGCCGTGGGAGCGATACGCGCCGATCGTCGAGGACCCGGCGGCGTTCCGGGACGCCTGTCAGCGCCCGCTGCCCACGGCCGTGCGAGTCAACACGATCAAGGCGGACCCGCCCCGGGCGATCGAGGCGCTGGAGTCGGAGGGCGTCTCCGTCGATCGGCGGGGGACGAACCCGCGCACGCTCATGCTGGACACCGAGCGCCCCGGGCGTACCTGGCCGTACCAACATGGATGGATCCACGGGCAGGAGGAGATCTCCCAGCTCCCGCCGCGCGTCCTCGACCCCGCGCCGGACGATCGCGTCCTCGATCTGGCGGCCGCGCCCGGCGGCAAGGCGACCCAGTTGGCCGCGATGGCCCGGAAGGGGATCGTCGTCGCCAATGACGTCAACCTCGGGCGGCTCGCGGCGCTGCGCTCGAACGCCGACCGGCTGGGCGTCTCGAACATGGTCGTGACGAACCAGGACGGGCGGGCGTATTCGCCCCCGGTCGACGCGCTCGATCGCGTGGACGGCGCGCTCGTCGATGCTCCCTGCTCGGGGGAGGGGACCATCCGCAAGAACCCCGACGCGCTTGCCGAGTGGAGCCCCGACGCCGTCAAGGGCCTGGCCGGCGTCCAGACCGGATTGCTCCGGGCGGCGATCGACCGAACTAGGCCCGGTGGGACCGTTGTCTACGCGACCTGCACGTTCGCCCCGGAGGAAAACGAGGGCGTACTGGCTCGTGTCATCGGGGCGGACGACACCGTCTCGCTCGTGGACTTCGAGACCGACTTGACGAGTCGGCCCGGGGTCACGGCCTGGCGGGACGAGACCTACCCGGCGGCGGTCACGCGAGCCAAGCGGTTCTATCCGCACCTAAACGACACGGGCGGGTTCTTCTGTGCCAAGTTGGAGGTCGCCGGATGACCGACGAGCACGTGGGGACCCGGTACGACCGGCTGCCGGCGTCCGACGCGGCACGCGAGCGCGAGGCACGCCCGACCCGCACGGACGTGCTTGACTACTTCGAAGACCGGTTCGGGATCGGGCGGGCGACCTTCGACACCCACACGTTCTGGGAGAAGGGGAAAGGCAAGATCTGGGCCTTCGCCGGGACGTTCGAGAGCCCGATCGCCGTGGAGGCCCTCGGCATCCACCTGCTCCGGACGAATCAGCGCCACTGGAAACCGACGACCGATGGCGCCCAACGCTTCGGACACGTGGCTTCTCGGAACGCCCTCGATCTCGATCCGCCCGCAGCGGCCGCGTTCTGGGCGGGGGAAACGCAGGAGGTGGGCCACGACGCGGATCCCGGGTACGTGATCGTCCGCCGCCCGATCGCTGGGTCGTACGAACCCCTCGGGGTGGGGCTACTGATCGGTGACGAGCTCCGCTCCCAGGTCCCCAAGGGGCGCCGGCGGGACCTGCGCGAGTGAGCCCGCAGTGGCTTTCTCAACGCTTTTAGCCGATCGACGGCTGGAATCGCATATGAGCGATTCCGAAGAGGAAGCGGCCGCCGAGCCGCCGGAGGCCGAGGACGGGGGGAACGACCCGGCCCCGGTCCATTCCGGCGTCGAGACCGTCGTGGAGGCGCTGGCGGCGGCGCGTGCGGAGCGGGAAGAACTCGAAGCGGAGGTCAACCGGCTGCAGGAGGAACGCGACGAGCTCGAGGCCCGCGTCAAGCGGACCGCCGCGGACTTCGAGAACTACAAGAAACGCCAGGAAAAGCGACGGGAGCAGGTCCGCCAGGAGGCCACCGAGGAACTCGTCGAGCGGCTCTTGGAGGTCCGCGAAAACCTCAAGCGCGCCCTCGAGCAACCCGAGGGGGACGCCGAGGGACTTCGCGAGGGCGTCGAGCTGACCCTCGCGGAATTCGACCGGGTCCTCGACGCCGAGGATGTCGTCGAGATCGCGCCCGAGCCAGGGGAAGAGGTCGATCCGCAGCGCCACGAAGTGATGATGCGCGTGTCCGGGGAGCAACCGGCCGGGACGATCGAGGAAGTCTACCGGGCGGGGTACGAGACGGGCGAGGCCGTCATCCGCCCGGCACAAGTCGCGGTCGCCGAAGCGGACGACGACGAGGATCAGTAGGATTGCGGTTCGGGGGGTGGATTGGCCGAAATCGGGGGATAGCGGTCCGTTTCCTGCCGCCGTAGAGGTAGCAACATTTAAAAACGAGAACGATCTATCTTCCCAAAAGATGACAAGTGAGAAGATTCTCGGGATCGACCTCGGCACGA
>CAZAYR010000047.1:0-17726 GCA_964489365.1 uncultured Salinarchaeum sp. | reverse complement strand
GGGGCTTAAGACCCCGTCTCGTAGGAGTTCCGGGGTTCGAATCCCCGTCCCCTCAGTCGGCGGAACCATTACCTTCCAGGTGCTGCCAAGCCGGCGTGATGGACCTCGACGGCCTCGCGGGCACGCTCGCGCCGGTGGTCGCACTCGGAGGCATCGTACTCGCCAGCCTCCTCGATCCGACGTTTGCCTGGCTCGGCGACGCGCTCTCGGATCTCGGAGTCCGCCCCCGGAGTGCCGCCGTGTTCAACGGGGCGCTGCTCCTCGGCGGCCTCATGGCCCTGGTGTATGCGGTCGGCCGGTGGCGGGACGTCTCGTCGCGACGGGTACGGCTCGTCCTCGGCCTGTTCGGTCTGAGCGCCGCCAGTCTCGCCGGCGTCGGCGTGTTTCCGGCCGGCCATCCGTTCCACGCGCCCGCCGCCGTCGGGTTCTACGCACTCGTCACGCTGACGCTTGGGCTCGACGGGGTTTGGCGCCGGGAGTCGGCTACCGGCCGTGCGACGATCGCCCTGGCGGTCGGGCAGGTCGGGATCTGGGGGTCCTGGCTCGCGGGATGGTGGCCGGGCAGCGGCCTCGCACTGCCCGAGTTCGCCGGCGCCCTCCTCGTACCCGTGTGGATCTGGTGGACCGGCCCGTGCCCCACGCTTCGGCGGGCCGATCAATCCATCGCGATGTAGGTCTGGGTGTTCTCCACGCCCGCGATAGTCTGCACGCTGTCGGCCGCGATCCCCTTGACGTCGCCCGGGGATTCGACGTCCACGCGAGCGATCACGTCGACGTCGCCGGCAACGATATGGGCGTCGGTCACGCCCTCGATCCCACGGATCTCGCCGAGGAGCCGGTCGGCCTCGCCGGTGTTCGCCTTGATCATGATATATGCGATGACCATCGTTATCGCCCCCCAGCGATGGCGCGATCGCCGGGCCCCACCAGCAGTTGGCGGACGTCCGAGAGGACCGCGAAATCCGCCAGCACCGCGACGCGGTCGCCGGCCTCGAGCGTCGCGTCCTCCTCGGGAATGGCCAGCGGTTCCTCTGCCTTGCCGTACGCCAGGACGGTCGCGTTCGCCGGCAGCTGAACTTCCTCCATGGAATAGCCCTTCATCGGCGAGTCCGGGGAGATCGTCAGCTCGACGACCTGGAGGTTCTGGGCGATATCGGCGATCGCACGGATCGTCCCGCCGAGGATCGCGTTCTTCGCACCGATCGCCCCGAGCCGCTCGGGGTAGACGATGGCGTCGACTTCGGTCGCGTACCGACGATAGATGTCCTCCCGGTAATCCTCGTCGATGCGCATCACGGTGTGGCAATCGAAATGCTTCGCGATCATGCACCCGGCAAAGTTCGTCGTGAGATCTCCGGTGAGGCCGCCGAACCCGTTCGCGTCCTCGATGCCCGCCTCGACCAGCACCGACTCGCGGGCGCCGTCGCCCCGGACCACCGGAACCCCACGGGATTCGCATCGCTCCGCGGGGGCATCCTCGCGCTCGACGACCGTCACCTCGTGGCCCTCGTGCTGGAGAACCCCAGCGGTGCGCGCCCCCACGCGGCCGCCGCCGGCGATCACGAACTGCATGGCTCCGTTTACACCAGCCTCGGGATTAACGTTATCCCCTCCGTCCACGGGAAAGGCTTACCTTGTGGGTTGACATCGTATGGCACGGGATGGTCCATGCATACGTGATGGTCAAGACCGGCGCCGGTGCGTCCGACGTCGCCGTCGAGCGGATTCGGGGACTCCCGGGGATCCTCGAAGCCCACATCGTGGCGGGCGCCTACGATATCGTCGCGGAGGTCGAGGCCGAGGAAGTGTACGACATCCTCCGGGCATCCTCCTCGGAGATCCAGTCCCTCGACGGGATCGACGAAACGCGCACCTACATCGCGCTGGAGTAGACTCACCCCTCGAGTGCGCTCTCCACGATCGAGGTCACCTCCTCGATCACCGCGTCCTTTCCCTGCGTCGCGTCCACACGTCGAAACCGATCCCCGTCAGCGCCGATGAGCTCCTCGTAGTTCTCCCGAACCTGACGGAGGTACGCCTCCCGTTCGAACTTCGTGGTGCCGCCGCTCCGCTCGACACCCATGGAGGCGGGGAGATCCAGATAAATCGTGAGGTCCGGCTGGATCGTCCAGGGCCGATGGACTTGGCGAACGAACTCGATGGACTCGTCCAGGCGATCGGCCAGCGTCGCCCCCTGATAGGCGTACCGCGAGTCCGCAAAGCGATCGGAGATTACCGGCCGGCCAGCCGCAAGTGCCGGCCGAACGGTGTTCGCGAGGTGGGCGGCGTGATCGGCGGTATAGAGGAACAGCTCCGCGAGGGGATCGGCCCCCTCCATCGCGATCGATCGGCGGACGGCGTCCCCATACCAGCTGGCGGTCGGTTCCCGGGTCATGACCGCGTCGGGAACCGCGTGCCCCAGCGCGTCGCAGACGGCGGTCTTCCCGCTCCCGTCGATCCCTTCCACGGTCACGAGCATGCTGGATCGTCCCCGAGGGCGCACTAAGCCTTACCGAACGAACCTTTACCTGTCCGGCGACGCCCTCCCCGATATGGAGGTCCTGATCACGGGCGGCACCGGGTTCGTCGGCCGACACCTCGCCCGTGCGCTCATGGACCAGGGCCACGATGTGGTCGCCGTTTCCCGGGATCCGGATACGTCGCTGGTCCCGGCTGGCGTCGAATGCCGGGCGGCCGACGTGACGCAGTACGACGGGGTCGAAGACGCCATCGAGGGCGTCGATGCCGTCGTCCATCTGGTCGCACTCTCGCCGCTGTACCGTCCACGAGGCGGCGAATCGATGCACGAGCACGTGCACGTCCAAGGGACCCGGAACCTCCTGCGGGCCATGGAGTCCACCGGGGTCGATCGGCTCGTCCACATGAGCAGTATCGGCGCCGATCCCGAGGGACCGACCGCGTACCTCCGGGCGAAAGGTCGGGCGGAAGGCATCGTCGACTCGTCCAGCGTGGACGCGACCGTCTTCCGACCAACCGTGATCTTCGGGGCGGGCGACGAGATTACGGGATTCGTCCGGCAAGTCACGACCCCGTACCTCACGGCGCTCCCGGGCGGGGGGCGGCAACCGTTCCAGCTCATCTGGGTGCGCGACGTCGCGGGGATGATGGCCCAGGCCCTCGAGGAGGATCGACATCTCGGCGAGACCTACGAAATCGGGGGGCCGGAGGTGCACACGCTCGAGGACATTACGAAGCTCATCTACCGGGCGGAGGGGCGGCGGGTCACGGTGCTGCCGGTGCCGATGGTCCTCGCCGGACTGGCGATGACCCTCGCGGGGCCGCTCCCCTTCGTACCCTTCGGCCGGGAGCAGTATCGCGGCCTGCAGGTCGACCAGACGATCGACGCGAACGACGTCACCGCATTCGGACGCCAGCCGGCGGATCTGCGGACCTTCCGTCGCTACCTCCTGGACGATGCGGGCGAGGACGCCGACGGGTGAGCCCCTATGTGGAAAGGGCAGGCTGTTTAAATACTGACCCACCGCGGCCACCCCGCAGGGGCGTGAGCGGGGAAAACCGTCAGACGATCCCGTGATTCCAGCAGAATGTATTTATGCCATAACTCGAATGGTCACCAAAAGGAGACTCCTAGATCATGAAACTCGCGATGATCGGTTTCGGGCAGGCGGGGGGGAAGATCGTGGATCGGTTCCTCGAGTACGATCTGAACACGGGCAACGATATCGTGCAGTCCGCGATCGCGATCAACACCGCGAAGGCGGACCTGATGGGACTCGAATACGTTCCTGACGACAATCGGGTGCTGATCGGCCAGGCCAAGGTCAAAGGCCATGGCGTCGGGGCCGACAACGAGCTCGGCGCGGAGATCGCCGAGGAAGACATCGACGAAATCCAAAGTGCCATCGACACGATCCGGGTCCACGAGATCGACGCGTTCCTGATCGTAGCCGCGATGGGCGGTGGCACCGGAAGCGGCGGGTCTCCGATCCTCGCGAGACATCTCAAATCCATCTACACCGAACCGGTCTACGGCTTGGGTATCCTCCCCGGCAACGACGAAGGGGGCATCTACACGCTCAATGCGGCACGGGCCCTGCAGACCTTCATCCACGAGGTGGACAACCTCATGGTCTTCGACAACGACGCCTGGCGGCGGACCGGCGAATCCGTCGAAGGCGGCTATGCCCACCTCAACGAGGAGATCGTGCGGCGGTTCGGAATCCTGTTCAGTGCCGGCGAAGTCCAGGCCGGCCAACAAGTCGCCGAAAGCGTCGTCGACTCCTCGGAGATCATTAATACCTTATCGGGCGGCGGGATCTCCACGGTCGGCTTCGCGTCCGACCGCATCGATCCGAACCGGGGTAACGGGTCGGGCCTGTTATCCCGGCTCACGAGCGGGAGTGGCGATCCGGTCGATTCGGCCAACGCGACCAACCGGATCACGAGCCTCGTACGGGAGGCCGCCCTCGGCCGGCTGACCCTTCCCGCGGAGCTCGATGGCGTCGAACGGGCCGTCCTCGTGCTCTCGGGCCCGAGCCAGTACCTGAACCGGAAAGGCATCGAGCGCGGGCGGAAGTGGATCGAGGAGAAGACCGGCAGCATGGAGGTCCGTGGCGGCGACTACCCGATGGAACACTCCGACGAGGTCTCGGCGGTCCTGCTGCTGTCGGGTGTCACGGACATTCCCCGGATCAAGGAGCTCCAGCAACTCGCCATCGAGACCCAGGACAACATCGAGGAGATCCGCGAGGGCAGCACCGAACGGATCGAGGAACTCGTCAGCGACGACGAGGACGAACTCGAACCGCTGTTCTGAGGCTTCGACGGCTTCGGCGGCATGCGCGTGGTTATTCCGTATACCCCGGACGACCCCAAGAGCCGCCTCGCGCCGCTGCTCGACCCCGAGGAACGGGCAGCCTTCGCCGCGCGGATGCTAGAGGACGTGGTCGCCGCGGTCCGCGACGCGGGCGTCCAGCCCGAAATCCTCTCGACGAGCGCGCTCGAGGATCCCCCCGCACCCGTGACCGTCGACCATCGCCCGCTCTCGCCGGCCGTCGACGCGATCCTCGACCCGCCGATGGCCGTCGTGATGGGGGATCTGGCGTTGCTCACCCCGGTCGCCGTCCGCCGGGCGCTCGAGGCACCCGGGGACATCGTATTCGCGCCGGGACGTGGCGGCGGCACGAACGTCCTGGTGGTCCGGGACGGGTCGTTCTCGGTCGATTTCCACGGCGTCTCGATCGCGGATCACCGGACCATCGCGGCCGACGCCGGACTGGAGGCGACGGAGGTCGACTCCTACCGCCTCGCGACCGACATCGACGAGCCCGCGGACCTCGTCGAGGTGCTCCTCCACGGCGACGGGCGGGCGGCCGACTGGCTGCGGCGGGCCGGGTTTCGCCCGGTCGCCACCTAGGCGCGGGTCGCCGTCGCCCGTGAGTGAGGCTTTTGGTGCCGCGGGCACCAGCGGAAGCGATGGCAACGGTCGGGGCCGGAGCGCTCGAGGTCGACGAGGACGAGGTCGAGCGGCTGCTCGCGATCGAACCCGACGACGTCGACCCCGCCGACCGGCTGACGTTCGCCAAGAACGTGTTCGTCCCCCTGACGACCGCCTGTCGGTACACCTGCACGTACTGTACGTACTTCGACCCCCCGGGGGAGGCGTCGTTGCTCTCGCCCGACGAGGTCCGCGAGATCCTCCAGCGCGGCGCCCAGGCCGGGTGCACGGAGGCCCTCTTTACGTTCGGGGACGACCCGGACGATCGATACACCGAGATCTACGCCGAACTGGCCGAGCTTGGGCACGACTCGATCCACGAATACCTGCGGGAGGTCTGCGAGATGGCCCTCGAGGAGGGACTGCTCCCGCACAGTAATCCGGGCGACCAGACGCGCGAGCAGATGGCGGCCGTCGCGGATGTCAACGCGAGCATGGGGGTTATGCTCGAAACGACCGCGGACGTCGACGCCCACGCGGGCCCCCGCCGAAAGACCCCCGAGCAGCGGCTCCGGACCCTCCGGACCGCGGGCGAACTCGGCGTCCCCTTTACGACGGGTATCCTCGTTGGGATCGGGGAGGGTTGGCGGGACCGAGCCGAGAGCCTGCTGGCCATCCGGGCGCTGCACGAGCGCTACGGCCACATCCAGGAGGTCATCGTCCAGAACGTCGTGCCCAACGAACGCTCGCGGTTCGAGCAACCATCCGTCGACACGATGCGGCGGGTAACGGCGATGGCTCGGGCAGCGCTGCCCGAGGAGGTCTCCGTGCAGGTACCCCCGAATCTTTCACCGACGGGGGAGCTACTGGATTGCGGGGTCGACGATCTGGGCGGGGTCTCACCGGTGACGGTCGATCATATCAACCCGGAATACGCCTGGCCGGCGATCGACCGCCTGGAGGGGCTGGCGGACGAGGCGGGGGTCCCGCTCGTCGAACGACTACCGGTCTACGAGCGCTTCATTCCCGACGAAGGGAGGGATTCCCGGTGGTTCAGCGACCGGATTCGGGCGGCATTGTCGGCGGACGATCCGGCCGGGCGGCGGTACCGGCAGGTGCGGGACGGGTCTTGACTACGTCGGGATCATCGGACTCCCGTCGGCCCGGGGCCCGAGGACCGGCCCGAAGGGCGGGTCCGACGGGTCAAAGCGGTGGCGGCGGCGATAGTCCGTCGAACGTTCGGCCGGGATCCGCCCGATGGAATCGATCATCTCGATGTACTCGGCGACGCTCCGGGCCTGGCCGTAATCACCGCCGGCCCGCTTGGTGATCTCCTCCGAGAGGATGGTACCCATGAAATCGTTCGCGCCGCAGTGGAGCATCTTCAGCCCCTGAGCGTCCCCGTATTTGACCCACGAGGACTGGATGTTGGGGATGTTATCGAGGAAGAGCCGGGAGACGGCGATCATAAGTTCGTCCTCGTGGGTGCTCGCGCCCTGCTCGATAATTCCGCGCTCGGCTAGGGGGGTGTTCGGATGGATGAACGAGAGTGGGACGAATTCGGTGATGGCGCCGATGCGGTCCTGCAAGTCCCGGACGACCTGGAGGTGTTCGGCGCGGTGCCGTTCGTTCTCGACGTGGCCGTACATGATGGTCGCGGTGACGTCCATGCCGGCCGCGGCCGCGCCTTCCATGGCGGCGACCCATCCCGCGGTATCGATCTTGGCCGGGCAGATCACGTCCCGAACCTCGTCGACGAGGATCTCCGCGGCGGTGCCGGGCGCCGAATCCAGCCCGGCCGCGGCGAGGCGGTCGTACACGTCCCGGTAGTCCCAGTCGGTGCCGCGTTTCGCGTGGGCGGCCTCCTCGGGGGTGATCGAGTGCACGTGGAGGTCATCGATGGCCATCGCCTCGAGTTGGGCGCGATACGTGCCCGGATCGGTCGTGTAGCGGGCCGGCGGCTTGAAGTTCACCTCCGGGTCGTCGACCTGGCCCTCGAGGATCTCGAGATGTTCGTCGTCGAGGGCGAGGGCGGGATGGAGGCCGCTGACCGAGCAGACCTCCGAAATCCCCCGATCGAGGGCGTCGGCGACGATCCGTCGCGAGTCCGCCGGCGTCCGGGTGAACCCGTCGTGCGATCCCTCGGCGTCCTTTTCGAACTGTGCGGCCGTGTCCTTGAAATTACAGAACAGACAGCCCGTGTTACACGCCGTCGTGAGGTTGTTATTCAGGTTGGCGACGAACGTGACGGTCTCGCCGACGACCTCGGCGCGGCGGGCGTCGGCCGCCGTAAGTACCCGTTCCTTCCGTGTCGGATCGATCCCCTCGAACGTCGTGCCGGTGGTGAGCAGACACACCGCATCCTCGACGTCCAGGCGCTCGCCGGCTTCGGCCTTCGCGAGCGCGTTCTCGAAGGACTGGTCGGTCTCCGGCCGTCGGTCGAACTCGAACCGATCGCGCGGTATGTGGGCCGGTGCCCGCCCCTGACTCATTGCCGACCGAAGGACCGGGCCCCTCAAAAGCCTGGGCGTTCCGGGCAGATAGTGAAGGTTCTTGCTCCGGGCACGCCGATGGCCGCCCATGACGAGCGTCAAGCGGTTCCGCGTCCTCGAGGAGCCGACCCCGTCGGATTCTGGCCGGGGCCGGTTCGTCTTCACCGACGCCTACTCGGTCTTCGACTGGGGCCAGATGCCCGATACGATTCCGGGGAAGGGCCAGTCGCTGTGTACGATGGGGGCGTTGACCTTCGAACGCCTCGAGGCGGCTGACGTGCCCACCCACTACCGGGGAGTGGCCGGGGAAGCCGGGGTTGGAACGCTCGAGGCGTGTGAAACCCCGCCGGACGAGATGGCCATCGAGTTGACGCGCGTCCCCGAGCTCCCTTACGAAGACGGTGCGTACGACTACGGCGCGTTTTATGATGCGGTGGACAGCCACTACCTGATCCCGCTGGAGATCGTCTTCCGGAACGAGGTGCCGATCGGCTCGAGCCTTCGAAAGCGCACCGAACCGGGCGACCACGGCCTCTCGCTGGCCGATTGGCCCGAAGAGCGCGTGGAGCTGGCGGCGCCGATCGTGGAATTTTCGACGAAGTTCGAGGAATCGGACCGCTATCTGGATGACGAGGAGGCGAACGAGATCGCCGGCGAGGCCGACGTCGATGACCTCCGGGAGATCGCCCGGACCGTCAACGAGGTCATCACCGATCGGGCCGCCGATGTCGGGCTCACTCACCTCGACGGGAAGATCGAGTGTCTCTACCACGACGGCACGATCAAGGTCGCGGACGTGACCGGCACGCTCGACGAAAACCGTTTTGCCTTCGACGGTCGGCAGGTGTCAAAGGAGGTCCTGCGCCAATATTACGCTCGCACAGACCCCGAGTGGGTCGAGGCGGTCGGGGCCGCGAAACGGGAGGCCCGCGAGCGTGACATCGCCGACTGGCGGACCGTCTGTGAGCGCGAACCCGAGGCGCTTCCCCCGGACGTGCGCGAACTCGCGGGCGAGCTGTACCGGGCGGGTGCGAACGCGTATCTCGACCGCATGTGGTTCGAGGCGCCGCCGCTGCATGCGGTGATGGACCGCGTCGATCGGCTGGGCAACTAGGAAGGTCTTTTGTCCGCACCCGCCGGATTCCCCGTCAATGCCCGGCTACACGGCCACGGTGACGGTACGCCTCAAGCAGGGGGTGCTGGATCCGGAAGCGGAGACCACCCGGCGCGCCCTGGAGCGACTTGAGTTTCCCGTCGAGGACCTGCGCCGCGCCGATCTCTTCGAGGTCGATCTCGAAGCCGAGGACCGGGAGGCCGCCGAGTCCACGGCCGAACGTATGGCCGAACGCCTCCTCGCAAATCCCACGATCCACGATTACACGATCGAGGTGGACCCGCGATGACGGTCGCTGTCATCCGGTTCGGGGGGAGCAACTGCGACCGGGACACGGTGGCCGCGCTCTCCCACCTGGGGATCGATGCCGAGCTCGTCTGGCACGAGGACGGCCTGCCAGAGGAGACCGAGGGCGTGGTCCTCCCGGGGGGCTTTTCCTATGGCGACTACCTCCGGGCGGGGGCGATGGCGGCGGACGCGCCGATCATGGACGAGATCCGCGATCGGGCGGCCGAGGGGCTGCCCGTGCTCGGCATCTGCAACGGCGCCCAGATCAGCTGTGAGGCCGGCCTCGCGCCCGGGGCGTTCACGACGAACGAGAGCGCCCGCTTCCAGTGCGAGCACGTCCACCTCCGTGTCGAGACGGATGACTCCTTTTGGACCGGGCGATACGATAAAGGGGACGTCATCGAGCTCCCGATCGCTCACGGGGAGGGTCGCTTCGAAATCGCGGATGCTGAGTTGGCCGACCTGGCGCGGGCGGATCGGATCCTGTTCCGCTACTGTGACGCCGACGGGAACGTCGGTACGACGTCGAACCCGAACGGCTCGAAGGCGAACGTCGCCGGCATCGTCGGCGAACGGGCCAACGTGGGCGTCATGATGCCCCACCCCGAGCGCGCCACGCTGCCCGACCTCGGGCTCACCGATGGACAAGGCGTGCTCGAGGCGCTCGCATAACGGGGCGTTTCCCTCGCCGGCGACGACGCGGGGCCCCGCAATCCGGAACCACCGGGTCAGATCGATCGCGCGAATCCTCGCGCGCTAGCCGACCAGCGGCATGTTGTACCCGGTTTCCCGCTCCAATACGACCTCCCAGGTCCGCTCACATGGGCAGGCAACCTCCTCGAACACGGTGGGGTCCTGTCGGAGGTCGAAGTCTTCGATCGCCATCTCCACGCGCTCGTCGCACTCCCCACAGTTGTGTGGGCCGCGATCGGATCCCGCACCGACCGGATCCGAGACGACCAGGGCGTCCACGTCGGCCGTCTCGGCGAGCACGTCGGCGACCGACCAAAGCCACGGGGGCCGGTACCCGCCGTCCCAGTAGAGCCGCTCGACCATCGTGTGGCGCTGCACGTTCGTCGGGTTCATCGAAACCGTGTGACAGCCCTCCACGTCGGCACAGCGCTCGACGGAGTCGATCATATCGGCGACGGCCTCCGACTCCGTGAGGAAGGGCGGCTTCAGGAGCAAGTAGGCCTTCACGCCGGCATCCGCCTTGTCGGCCTCCAGACAGGCTGATTCGAAATCCGCGAAGTCGAAGTACTTGTTCACGCAGTCGTGACGCACCCGATCGGTCGCGGTCTCCAGGCCGATGGCCACGTCGGTGTCCAGCCCGCGATCCGTGAAGTTGGCCAGCTTCGCCCGGTCGACGAAGTCCGGGAGGCTCTCGACGACGATCCGTTCGCGGTCGGCGAACGTCTCGGCGATGGCGTCACGGGTCTCCGCGGGGACTTCGCGTTCGTCGAGGAACGACCCCGAGGTGTAGATCTTGACGAGCGGGCAGGGCTTGTGGACGCCGTCGCGGTGTTCGGCGACGTGTTCGCGCTCGTGTGCCAACGCCGTGTCCAGCTGGTCCATCAGGGCCTCGTGGGGGACCGTCCCGCCCTCGACGGACTCGGCGACGTAGCCACACATCGTACAGCCCCCCGCCCGCGCCCACCGGCACCCGCCGGTGTTCAGGATGATCGTGAGACTCGCCCGGACGCCCTCGGGCGTGTTGTCCTCGTCGATCCATACCCGCGTGGGTTCGTGCGGGTCATACTGCTGGTCGTTCTCCGCCCGGATCTCCCGCATCACCGCGTTGTGGGCATCCATGCCCCGACCGCGCTCGTAGACCTCGGGCGTGGGCGCACTCATACATGGTGATAGCCCCGGTCCGGGGAAAACGATGTCGTGTCGATCAGGATGGCGCTTCCTCGAGTTCGACCGTCGTCTCGCTGACCTCGATGCCCTTCCCCTCGAGGTGGCGCAGTTGGTGTTGGGCGAAGTCCTCCTCGCGGGTGCCCCGCGTCGCGAGCACGTACACCTTGGCGTTGCCCGCAGGCCGCATCGTCCGCCCGGCGCGCTGGGTCCCCTGGCGGCGGGAACCGCCCAGACCCGAGGCGATGATCGCGATCGAGGCGTCCGGGAGGTCGATCCCCTCGTCACCGACCCGCGAGACGATCAGCGTCGCGAGCTCGCCGTCCCGGAACGCTCCGAAATACCCCTCCCGTTCGGAATGCGGTGTCTCCCCCGAGACGAACGGCACGTCGAGGGCGTCGGCCAGCTCCCGGCCCTGATCGAGCCAGTCGACGAAGATCAGGACCTGCTCGTCCTCGTGGCGGGCGCGGATCCGTCGGATGTCCTCGATCTTCGCGGGGTTTCCCGCGGCCACCTGGCGGAGCTCGTGGCCTTCCGCGGCGGCATAGCTCGCCCGCGCCTCCTCGGAGCCCCAGGGCAGATATCGGATCTCGAGTTCGGGCTCGATGACGAAGCCCGCCTCGATCAACGCCGCCCAGTCCGTGCCGATCGGCGGGCCGATCAGCGTGAAGATCTCGTCCTCCTTGTCGTCGCCCCGCACCGGCGAGGACGACAGCCCGAGGCGGTGGCGGGACTGCAGCTCCGTCGTCCGCTTGAAGACCGGCGCCGGGACCCGATGGCACTCGTCTGCGACCAGCAGGCCCCACTCGCGGCTGTCGAATAGCGTGCGGTGGCGGTCCATGCCGGCCGTGTGGTACGTGGCGATCGTGACCGGCCGGCGCTGCTTGGTCCCCCCGTGGTACTCGCCGACCTGCTCGGGGCCGAGGTCGGTATCCGCGAGGATGCGTTCGCGCCACTGTTCGGCCAACTCCCGGCTCGGGACGAGGATCAACGTCTCGCCGCCGACCCGCGCCATCACGCCCAGCGCGGCGACGGTCTTGCCGCTGCCCGGCGGACCGACGAGGACGCCCGCGCCCCGTTCCATGAACCGATCGATCCACTCGCGCTGATAGTCCCGGAGCTCCACCTCGAGGGCGAGCTCCAGTGGGTCCCCGCGTTCCAGGTCGCGCTCGTCGATGACGGGAAAGCCGGCGTCGTGGAGGACCCGCTTGACCGTCGCGATCGCGTCCTCGGCGACCCAGCTCTCGGTCTCCGAGATCGCGGCGCGCAACTGGCCCTCCTCGAGCTCCTGTCTGGCGACGTTGGCCATCAGCGAGGGGGTCGCCGCCACCAAGACGGTGTAGCCGTCCTCGTGGGTTTCCAGCCGGAACTGCCGCGAGCGCCGCCATTGCTCGTCGATCCACTCCATCAACGCGGCGGGCGGTTCCCCGACCACCGCTCTGATCGTGCGTGTCAGGTCCGCGAAGGCCTCGTAGGGGGCATGCCAGATATCCACCGGGCGGATGCGGTAGAGGTAACTCCCGTCCCCGGAGGCCGCGACCAGGTGCGCAAACTGGGACAGTTGTGCGCGGGTAAACTGCCCGGGTTGATCGACCACAAGCTCCCGACGATCCGGGAAGACGATCGTCCGCTCCCGCGAGAGCCGGTCCTCCCATTCCTGCGGATACCAGACCCGGGGGTCCGCAGGCACGTCCCGCCGGCCGACCGCCCCCTCGCCTTCCAGCTCACGGAGCGCGGCATCGACCGCATCTTGGTCGGCCTCGAGGACCGCCGCCACGTCCGCGGCAGTGACCACGGGGGAGCCGATCCGCTGGAGCGCCTCGCGGAACTCGTCGATCGTCAGCGTCTCGGACACGTCTTTGCCCTCCATGGCCGGCGGGTTACGGCTTTCGGGCTGCACCGATCCACGCACTCATGACGGCCAGCACGAGCCCGACGGCGAACGTCCCGACGAGCATGCGCGCGTCCCAGCGGACGAAGACGAACCTGATCTGATCGGGTTCCGCGAGGACGACCGCACCCCCGGCGAGCGCGGCGACGATGGATGTTAGTGTGACCACGATGACCGCGTGGCAGGGACGACAGACCGCCCCCGCCTCGAGCGTGCGCCCGGTCAGGTATCCCCCCGATGCCGCCCCGATCGCGAGCAGCACGCTCCCGACGACCGGGCTCGGCCGCACGGCCAAGAGGGCCACAATGCCGCCGAGCGCGCCCAGGACGCCGATCGCGATCGCGCCCGTATCGAGCGGGCCACCCCCGTTCCGTCGTTGCTTTTCCCGGTGAGCCCGCCGGTAGGCGGCTTCGTCGTCGCTCATGACGTGCGGTCCTCGGTGTGCCGGACGTCCACGGCGATCCCGCGAATGCTCTCCTCCATGGCGGACCCGTGCATCCGCGCCCGCCCGACCGCGAACGCTGAGGGGCCGCGGACGACGACCTCGTCCCCGACCCGGATCGCCGGGTCGGCCTCGCGCACCCCCGGCGCGAGCACGTTGCCGTGGGGGACGAAGGCGTCGATACTGACCGACTTCGTGGGCGTGGCCGAGGCCGACCAGCGTCGTCCGCCCGCGATCGTCAGCGCGAGAAGGCCGTACTCGGGCACCATCGTCGCGAGATGGGTCCCGTCCCTGTCCCGGACCCGGTGTTTCGGATAGGGGCTCTCGGTCGTGACCTCCTGGAACACGTCGTCCCCGCCTCCCGGTCCGAACTGGTAATCCGCGATCGCGCGCACCGTGTGCGCGCGGCGGTCGGCCCGGGCGTAGGCATGCTCGCCCGCCAAGGCGTCGTCGAGGGCCGACAATGCCTCGTCGGTCGTGGGATGGTCGGCCACGGTGAACGTCGGATCGACGCCCGCACCGTCGGCCGCTCGCTCGACCACGTCCCGATACGGCCCGGGCGGCACATGGGCGATGACCCGTGGGTAGGTCTGTTCGGTCAGGTACGTCTCGAGGGCCTCGCTCACGACGGCCCGTTCGGTCGCCGTCCACCGCCCCGTCACGGGGATGTCGTAGTGCTGGGCGGGGTAGGTGCACTCCAGCTCCTGGGGGACCACGCCGATGGGCGAGGACAGCGAGACCATGTGGGCCCGGTAGCCGATCGCGTCGCGGAACTGGCCGTGACTCTGGGATTCGCTATAGGGTTTGGCCGCCGAGCACGGGAGCAACACCAGCGGGGCGTCGAAGCGATTCGTGTACCGCTCGGCGACACGTGACATGAAGCGGGTGACGGCCGGCCGGAAGAGATCGTCGTCGGTCGTCGCCTCCATCCGCGCCCGGCGGTAGACGGGGGCGTGGCGTTCGAGATACGCGCCTTCCTCGTCGAACTGCCGGAGCGCGGCCGTCAACCACGGCTCGTGCCGGACGCGCGCGGAGACGAAATCGCGGAGGGAGCCCCGGCGGATACGCTCCCGGACTTCCGCGAGCTCCGCCCGGAGGACCGCCACGTTGTGCTCGGCACAGTCCGCGCGGTCGAACGCGGCTCGCTCGGTCCGGCACGCCGGACAGGGACACGGCAACGACGAAAGGTCCTCAAGCGACCGCGCGCCCGTCGGGGTCAGGTACGTTCCCTGGGTCCCCGCGATGCGGGCCCGATCGGTATCGACCACGTCCACCCCGGCGTAGGCCAGCAAGCCGACGTTCGCCGGCGTCGCGACCCCCGAACAGTATAGCGCGGTGTCATCCGGGATCGCCTCGCGCACGGCGATCATGGTCTCGCGGAATGCCGCCGCGTGGCCCACGATCCCCTGGACCGACGAGAGCGCGTACAGATCGACCCCGAGATCGGCGGCGGTCCGCGCAGCGACGGCGGCGCCTGCGGGCCCCTCGAAGTCGGGCGGCGGCTCCGCGAACGTCTCTGCGATCTCCGCCGGCGTCCCGGGCGGCATGCCGCGGTGGGGCAGGATCGTGATCGCGTCCGCCCGGGGTTCCGGAACCGCGCGTTCGGCCGACCACGAGCTCCCCCCATCGACGATCCGTTCGTCCCCGATCGCGGGGGTCCGCAGGGGCGGGTCGAGGCGGAGCTCGCCCAGTCGGGCCGACCCGTCACGGTCAATGACCT
Source organism: uncultured Salinarchaeum sp. (assembly GCA_964489365.1). Taxonomy (GTDB): domain Archaea; phylum Halobacteriota; class Halobacteria; order Halobacteriales; family SKNY01; genus SKNY01. The sequence goes on along the minus strand of CAZAYR010000047.1, from coordinate 2,503 downwards.
CGAAGTAGTCCGTCATGCCGCCTCCTCCGCCGCGATCGGATGGATGGCATCCGGCAGCCGAGCCAGGGCCCATGCCGGCCAGTCGTCGTGGATCAGCCGCCCCTCGGCCACGCCCCCCGTCACGAGGGCCCGGATGCCGGTAACTGCCGCGTCGATGGCCGCCCGGTCCGGGTGATGGGGGAGCTCCGCTGTCAACGGGTAGGTCTGCTCGAGCGCGGGCGGGATCGGCCCGAACGGGGGAGCGACCGCCCATTGGGGGGCGCTCGCCTCGAGGCTCGCCGGGAGCTGCTCGTCCGAGAGCGTATGCTCGAGGAGTGTTACTTCCCCGGGTACCTCCACCCGACGGAGGCGGTCGTGGTGGCGGAGTACCTCCGGCCGCGTGGCGCTCTCGCTCGAGAGATAGAACATGGGGCGGGCGCTCGTGGCCGGTTCCTCGGCGCGGAGCCGCGGACTCGGCAATGCCGCCCGATAGCCGTCGAGGAGGCGGGGATGGGCGCGCACCCGTCGCTCGACCAGTTCGAGGAGTTCCCCCCGGGTGATCGCCTGCTTGATCCGTCGGATCTCCGCCATCGTGACGTGGAGGTTGTGCGCGGCCAGGCGCCGCTCCCGCTGGGACTCCTCACACGCGGCGAGGTCCTTCGGCGTCTGCGATGTACAGACCGGGCAGGCACACGGGAAGTGCGCGAGATCTTCGAGGTCGGACGTGCCCGCGGGCGTCAGATACCGCCCTTCCCGGGCATACAATGCGTAGGCCGCGGAATCGAACAGATCACACCCCAGCGCGACCGCGAGCGCGAACATCATCGGGTGGCCGGCCCCGAAGAGATGGACGGGGGCGTCGGTGCCCAGGCCACGTTTCGCGGCATCGACGAGCTCGACCATCTCGTCGAAGCGGTAGGCCCGGAGCAGCGGAACCATCGCCCCGATCGGGTAGACCTCGAGGTCGAGCGCGTCGGCCTCCCGCGCCGCCCGCTCGCGGAGGTCGGGATAGGTCGAGCCCTGGATCGGGCCGGTTCGGAGCATTGCGCCTGGCTCGTAGTCCGCCGCGTGGCGCAGAGCCGCCATGGTCGCCTCGAGGTCCGCCTCGGCGGTGTCCCGATCGGCGTCCGGCGGCGTCGGCACGTCCACTGGCGTCGCGATGTCCGCGCCGATCCGGTCCTGAAACGAGAGAATTTCCGGAGTATCGACGTCGATATTCCCGTACTCCGCGAGCTGGAACGACCCGGAGTCGGTCATGATCGCCCCGGGGAAATCGAGTAGGTCGTGGACGCCACGCTCGAGGGCGTCCTCACGGAGATCGTCGCTCCCGTAGAGCACGTAGGCGTTCGTGATGAGGATCTCCACGCCGAACTCCTCGGCGAGCCGGCGGGGTTCGATCCCCTGGACGTGAGGGTTGACCACCGGGAGCATGGCCGGCGTCTCCACGGTCACGTCGGCACGGGGGATCTCGAGTCGGCCCAGCCGACCGGCCGCGTCCGTGCGCTTGCTCTCGAACACGGCCCGTGTCATGGCCCGCATTCCGCCGTTGCGGCCGTAAGGGTGTCGAAGCTACCCCCGGGCGAGGTGATAGTACAGGAGCCCCAGCATCGCCCGGCCGTCGCGCATCTCGCCCGCGAGCGCTGCAGCGAGGACGTCGTCGTAGCAAGCGGTCTCGACCGCGATCGACTCGTCGGGCTCGAGGGCCTGGGCGCCACTGGGCTCGCATTCATGCGCGAGGAAATAGTGGTGTTCGATGTTCGCGACGCCGTTGGCGGGCTCGACGGTGAGGAGTGGCTCGATCTCCCCAGCGGCGTAGCCCGTTTCCTCCCGCAACTCCCGTCGGGCGGTCGCCGCCAGGTCCGGGTCGTCTGGCTCGGCGGTGCCGGCCGGCAGCCCCCGGTTCACGCGATCGACCGCCTCCCGCCATTCCCGAATCAGCACGATCTCGTCCGTGGCAGTGAAAGGCAGGATCACTACGCTCGGGGGTTCGACGAGGTAATCGAATGCCGTCTCGGTGCCGTCCGGGAGCCGGACCTCCTCGCGCTCGATCCGGAACCCCGAGCACTCGTATGCCGTCGTTCGCTCGAGGACCTGCCAGGCGAGCGCTTCGTCGTCCATACGATCACCTCCCGGGCGGGCGTGATAGGTCGCGCGTTATTCGAAAATCCGCTCGCGCTCGGTCGAGGTTGTCGCACCCCCGCTCCCGCCGATGACGTTCGAGAGGACGAAGTAGCCGACGAACAGGACGAGCGCGGCGATGCCGAGCATGATCGCCATCTGGATCAACCAGCCCAGGAAGGCGAGGAAAATAGTAACGACCTGATAGACCACGTAAAGGGCCACCAAACCCACGATCGCCCAGAGGGCCAGCTTGATCGTGCTGTTCATGGCCGTGGATCGGGCGTACACCCACATCAGTGTTCGCCCGCGGGGGCCGTGGTACCGCGACTCGCGGAAGCCTTATCCCCCGGCCAGCCGGATGTCGAATTGCGATGGCAGAAGGTACGGTTGATTTCTTCAACCC
>CAZAYR010000046.1:0-18116 GCA_964489365.1 uncultured Salinarchaeum sp. | reverse complement strand
GTCGTCCCTCCGACCAGAGGAAGCTGTTGTCCCGCGTGACGATGGCGCGGCCGGGCACGTCGTAGCGGGCCGGCGAGTGGCCGACTGCGCCGTAGCTCTCGAAGGTGTTGCTGCCCGCGAGCCGGTCGTAGCCGGGCCGGCGGCCCAGCCGGACATGCCCAACCGGGCTACGATCGGCCGGGCTGATCCGCCTCGGAACGGACCGACGTCCGCTCCTCGCGAGCGTCTTCCCCGTAGAGCCGAACTTCATCCGCGGTCACTTCCTCGACATACTTGCCGAGTAACTCCTGGTTGTCCTCCATGCCGTCCCGCCAGCCGAGATAGGATTTGACCTCGTCGAGCAGTCCGGGATCCGGTTCGACGTACGCCGCCCCACCCTGCGTATCAACGATTCGGCCGACACGCTCACCCCGCGCATCCACGACAGATTTGCCCACATCTTCTTTCGTAAATTCGATCACGGCCATACCCAATCCCAGGGGCTCAACGCCTATATTTCCGGAGATCGGTCGGATCCCGGAGCGATTCACTTGCGTCCGTTCCCTGCCCGAAGTCACAACAGTATTACTCCGTGTGGCCATCCGCTCGGACACGACGGGTATGTCGCAGCAGAATCCGCTGGGTGTGAACCCGCAGGTCCTGGCGTTGGCGATCGCCCGCATGGCCGAGGGCGTGGGCAACTCCTTCCTCGTGATCGTCATCCCGCTGTTTATCGGTTCGTCGAACGTCGGCGGACAGACGTTCGGCCTGACCGAACTGTTCATCACCGGGCTCGTGCTCTCGCTGTTCGGGTTCGTCAACAGCCCCTTGCAACCGTACGTCGGACGGCTTTCCGACCGGTTGGGACGCCGGAAGATCTTCGTCGTCCTCGGATTGGGCCTGCTCGCCGCCTCGAACTTCGCGTACACCTTCGCGACCGCGTACTGGCACCTGGTAGTGATCCGGGTCATCCAGGGACTGGCCGGCGCGCTCATCATCCCGACGACGGTGGCCCTGGTGAACGACCTCGCCACGGACGCGAACCGGGGTGGCAATATGGGCACCTACAATACGTTCATCCTCGCCGGATTCGGCGTCGGCCCGATCATCGCGGGCGGCGTGGTGGGGGCCGGTCCGTACATGCTGCCGACCGGCATCGAAATTTCCGGCTACGAGGCCGCGTTCTACTTCGCCACCCTCACGGCAATGCTCGCGCTCGGGCTCGTCCTCCTCACCATCCGGGATCCACCGATCGATCCGGATCCGGATGGGCGGGGGATCCTCGGCGCGGTATCGATCTTCGATCGGGAGGGGACCCAGCTGCTCAACCCGATCTTTGCCCTGGGGGCGGTGACGTTCATCATGGCCGTGGGGATCGGTATCTTCGCGACCCTGGGGGAGGTCGTCAACGACCTCCTCACGCAGGACCCGGCCATGTTCGGGATCCAGTTCGCGGCGTTCGTGCTCGCCCAAGTCGTGCTTCAGGCACCCGTCGGCCGGGCGACGGATTACTACGGGCGCAAAGTCTTCCTCATCGTGGGCACGGTGTTGCTCGTGCCGACTACCCTCGCCCAGGGCTTTGTCCCGGATGTGTCCCCGGGGATCCTGTTCATCTCGGATTCGTGGTTGATGGTCCTCGCGCGATTCCTCCAGGGTGTCGCGGGGGCGATGGTCTTCGCGCCGGCGATGGCGCTGGCCGGGGACATGGCCCGCGAGGGCGAGTCCGGCGTCGTCCTGTCGGTTCTCACCCTCGGGTTCAGCCTTGGCGTCGCCGTCGGTCCTCTTTTCTCGGGAATCCTCGCCGAATGGGGCTTTGCCGTCCCCTTCGTCTTCGCGGCCGGACTGGCGATCGTGTCGGTGTTCCTGATCCTCACCCAGGTTCACGAGGTGCGCCCGCCGAACCGGGCCCTGCCCTTCGTGGGCCACGTGACCTGACCCGCGTCGACAAAACGATCCGCCTCACGGAAACGTTTCATGAACGTCACCCGTCACAGTGCTGCGTGGGCATCCGACCGTCGAGGGGAGCCGGGCACTCGATTCGACCTCGTATGACGAAATCCCCCGACCGCCACGGGCATCCAGGCCGGTCCAGTAGGCGTCTTCCCGGCGGGGCCGCCGTCGACACGCACCCCCGCTAGCTCGACGGGCATCGCGACGCCCAGGCTGACGACCACTCTCTCGTCGAAGCGGAACTCGACCTCCGACCCGTGCCGACCGGACCCGCTCACTCGATCCCGGTAATCGACCGGACGGTCCCGACACCCTTGCTTTTGCCCTCGCGGAACACGAACCGCTGGCCGGGTTCGACCAGATACGGGCGGAACTTGAACCGGATCCGTGCCCGGCCCTGGTCGCCCGGGAGCAGCCTGCCCTCTTCGGGATAGAACGTCGCGGCCTCGCCGACGGTTTCGAGGTGGACCACTGGTTCATAGCCCGTCCCGATCCGCGTCGGGTGGTTCAACACCATCACGTCGGCCTCGAACTCCCGAACCGCCGGCGGGTCGGCCGTCGCGGGTGTCAACACCATGCCCCGCTCGATCTCCTCGGCCGCGACGCCTTTCAGCGCGATGCCGACGATACGCCCGGCCTCGGCCTCGTCGACCCGGTGGTAGTGCATCTCGATCGACCGGGCCTCGACTTCCCGGTAGGTCCCGTCCGAGAAGGGGCCGAGCCGAAGGCGATCCCCGGCCGAGACACGACCGGAGCGGATCGTCCCCGAGGCCACCGCCCCGACCCCGGTGACCTGGTACGTCCGGTCGATATACATCCGGAACTCGCCGTCGTCCGCGGTGAGTTTGGGGAGCCGTTCGAAGAGGCCATCGAGCGTGTCGAGGCCCGCCTCGGTCACGGCGCTGGTCCGCACGACGGGGACCACCGTCTCGCCGATCTCCGCAACGGCCCGCTCGACCCCGTAGCGAGCCACCGGCAATGGGGATTTTCCGACGTCACGGAGCAACCGTTCGACGGCCCGCTCGACCTCGTCGACGCGGCCGGGGCTGACCAGGTCGACTTTCGTGATCGCGACGACCGTCGGGAGCTCCATGGCCAGGAGCACCCCGAGATGCTCGCGGGTCGTGCGGGTCGGTCCGTCGTCGGCCGCGACCGTCAACAGCCCGTAATCGAGCTTCTGGCCGACGAGGCCCCGGATGGTCGTGCGGAGCCAGGGCTCGTGGCCGACGGTGTCGACGAAGGAGACGAGCTTGTCCGCCCGGTCGACGATGGCCGCACGGTCCTCCTTGCGGGTCGGATGCCCGAGTCGAATCGGCTCACCGTCCGTAAAACCGTACACGCCGTAGGAGAGGTCCGCGCTGAGGCCGCGCTCGACCTCGTGGGGCCGGACGTCGAGCACGCCCCGCGTGTGGCCTTCCCCGTCGTCAGGCTGGCCCGTGAGCAGCGTCCCGACGAGCGTGCTTTTCCCGTGGTCGACGTGGCCCGCGGTGCCCACCACGATATGGTCGTCGTCGTGGCTCCTCCCGGCCCCGCTCACGATCCGCGCGACCCCGATGAGGCCCTCGCCGCGGGTCTCCCCCACGCCCCACGTCTGGACGTCCTCGATTCCGGCGTCGGCTTCCTCGGCCAGCAACGAGAGGATGTCCATGGTCTCGGCGAACGCGTCCGCTTCGATACCGGTCAACTCGCCATCGTCGGTGACGCCGACGACGTAGGTCGCCTCGCCGTCACCGGAGAGGAGTCGGTGTTTGAGCTGGGCGGCGAGACTTTCGAACCGGCCCCCGGAGAGATGGACGTCCCGGGTCAACCGTTCCTTGAACTCCACGTGGCCGCCTTCGATCTCGCCGTGTTCGAGGGCGCGCCGGAGCGTCCCCCGGTCCGCAGCCATGTTCCCTGGTTGAATGGTTCCCGAGAAAAGCCTTCTCGTTAGCCGATAGCACGAGGCAGGGGCGAGTGCGCCGGGGGACCGAGGCGTCGTGTTCGGTGTCGTTGAATTCACCGATGCTCGTTCAGCGCCCGGTTCAACCCGCGAAGGGCCTCCCCGGCGGCGGCGAACGGTCGGTCGGTCCCTTCCCCCGCGAAGATGATCCCCCGGCTCGAGTTGACCAGCCCGACCCCGTCGGCGAGTCCGTAGCGGACGGCCGCCTCGCGGTCGCCGCCCTGGGCCCCGACGCCCGGCACGAGGAAGGGGAGGTCGGGCACCTGTTCCCGGATCGTTTCGAGCTCGTCCGGCGCCGTCGCGCCGACCACCAGCCCGACGTTGCCGTGCTCGTTCCAGCTCGCCGCGCGTTCCGCGATATGTTCGTAGACGTGGACCCCGCCCTCGAGCCGGTGATCCTGGAGATCGGCCCCGCCACTGTTCGAGGTCCGACACAGGACGAACACGCCCTTGTCCGCCCGGTCGAGAAACGGTCGCAGGGCGTCCTCCCCGAGGTACGGGTTGACCGTGATCGCGTCCGGGGCCGCCCCCTGGAGGCCGTACGTGTCCGGCTCCAACAGTTTCGCGTACCGGCGCGCCGTGTGCCCGACATCCGCCCGCTTGGCATCCAACACCACCGGCACGTCCTTGCCCTCGGCGTATGCGATGGTTTCGGCCAGCGCCCGCCAACCCGCGGGATCCTCGTAGAACGCGACGTTCGGCTTGTACCCTGCCGCCCGTTCGTGCGTGGCGTCGATGATGCGTCGATTGAAGGCCCACCGCGGCAGTTCCGCGTCCTGGACCACTGCGGGGAGCCGGTCGGGATCGGGATCGAGCCCCACGCTGACGACGCTGTCGACGGCCCGGATGCGATCGCCCAACCGGGCGAAAAAGGACATGCACGGGCGAGCGCGCCCGGGCGTAAACAACGTTATGGACTGTCCTCTTCGATGAGCTCCGCCTTCGCCCGGGCGATTTCCCCGTCGAGCTCGATCCCGCGCTGGGCGCCGAAGAGCGCCGCGGCCGCTTCGATCGTCACGCCGTGTTCGTGCTGGAGCCGATTGATCTCGCTGACCGCGGCGTGTTTCTCGCAACCGCCCTCGACGAGCCGTTCCAGCATCACCTCGAAGGTGGGGCGGCGGTTCAGCACATCCTCGTCGGGTTCGAACCCCGTCGGGACCGACACTGCCTGGATGTCGAAGGCCGATACGAGCTCGTCACCCTCCCGGTCGACGAGGCCCGCCTCGGCCGCTAGCGTGACCGCCCGCTTGGCCTGGGCCGGGGAGAACCAGTCCCGGTGCAAGGAGAGCGCGACCACGAACTCCTGTTCGGAGAGGCGCTCGGTGCCGCCCTGCTGGAAGGGGACCGCGACGACCTGGCGCAGGCTCATTGCCGCCGTGGAATCGGGTCGGCGCCCTAACGATTCCGGAATGGGCCAGTCGAGGGGTTCAAATAGCCGCTCGGCGATCCCCCGGACATGACGGAACACAGCGGCTCGACCCGCAAACGGACCGGCGGGCGATTGCGCCCCCACCGGGACCGACGCAAGCACGAGCTCGGGCGTGAACCCACGGAAACGCAAGTCGACGACCCGCGACTCAAAGTCGTGGACGCCCGGGGCGGGACCGTCAAGGTGCGGGCGCTCGCCGAGGATCAGATCCTCGTCAACGACGGCGCGGAGTCCACGCGGACCACCATCGAGAACGTCGTCGAAAACCCGGCGAACCCAAACTACGTCCGCCGAAACATCGTGACCAAGGGCGCGGTCGTCGAGACGCCCGAGGGACGGGCCCGCGTGACCTCGCGGCCGGGACAGGCGGGCCACATCTGCGGGACGATCCTCGCGGACTAACTCACGGCGTCGGGGCCGCTTTTTGCATCGCAGTTTCGGCGATGTTGCCGCCGTAGTCGGCGGTCCGGGACAGCGAGTCGACGATCAAGCCGAGTAGCTGGGCCTGCGTCGGATCGGCGAGTTCGCGGATCGTCTCGTCGATCGCCCGGGTGTGATCGTCGATATCGGTCACCGAGTCCCGGGCGTCGTTGGCCAACCGCGTCGCCCGCTCGGAATCCTCCTCCAGGAGCGCGGTCATGGCCCGCTCGATGATCTCGCGGGCTTCCGCCTGGAGGGTCGTAATGCCGTCGCCGACCTCCTCGGGGATCTCCTCGAGCTCGGTCGACAGCGTCGCGATCTTCACCGAGTGGTCCGCGATCCGTTCGAGCTGGCGCGCGCTGGAGTGGTAGTCGAAACACTCGTCCCGGGCCATCCCGATGGCCGCCGCCGCGCTCGGATCGCGGAGGACCGAGCGGAATACGCGGGAAATCATGAACCACAGCCGATCGACGTCGTCGTCCCGACGAATGACGTCCTCGGCGAGCTCGTGGTCGGTCTCGATGACGCTGCGGAGCGCATCCTCCAGCATGGTCAACGCGATCAGTCGCATCCGCGTGATCGCGTTATGGATCGAGAGTTCCGAGGAGTCCAGCAGATCCTGCAACAGGATATACTCGCCGGTCTCCTCGACGACCTCCAGGCCGACGAGCGACTGGGTCGCGTCGCGCACGCTGCGGCGCTGCTCGGCTTCGATGACCTCCGTCTCCAGGCGGATGCGATCGAAGCCGCTGACGTACATCGTCACGACCGCCCGCGCGAGGTCCGGTCCCTGTAAACCGGTGATATCCAGCGACCCCTCCGTGCCCTCCTGCTGGCGGCGCGGGAGCAAAAGCAACGAATCGCCCTCCGGATGGAGTTCGACCTCCGACCCGGCGGCGATGTCCTGATCGGTCGCCCAGGATTTCGGGATCGACACGGTATACGTCGACCCCCCGGTGACCTGCACCTTCCGGGTTTCCATACGTGTCGTTCTCGGGACGGACATATAAACGAGTCCATCTCTATAGAGCTGCAGAGGGCCTCTCCCGGGCGACGTCCACGCCGGGGACTCGTCGGTTCGACGCCCGGATAACGCAGCACGGAGTAACGGCCGAAAGTATATAGCTCGACTTACTGGTACCCGATCCGGCTGTTCGCCCGCTGTCTGGCGGGCTCGGCGGTCCCGCCCGCGAACTCCTCCTCGATCCGCTCGAAGTAGTCGATGATCTCCTTGGTGATCGTCGGCCGCACCGTTTCCATGGCCTTCCGGAAGTGACTCATCTCGACGGTCTCGGCCTCGGTGTCCTCCCGGAGGGCCTGGATGGCGGCCTCGCGAGCGATACTCTCGATGTCGCTGCCCACGAACCCGTCGGTCATCTCGGCGAGCTCGCGGAGGCTCACGTCGGGCGCCAGCGGCACGTCCCGGGTGTGGATCTTGAAGATCTCCTCGCGGCCCTCGACGTCCGGTTCGTTGATCATCACGAGCCGATCGAACCGGCCCGAACGCAGCAGTGCCGTGTCGATCATGTCCGGGCGGTTGGTCGCACCGACGACCATCACGTCCTCCATGTCCTCGAGGCCGTCGAGCTCGGTCAGGAGCTGGTTGACCACCCGCTCGGAGACGTTGCTCCCGTGATTCTGGCTCCGGCTCGGCGCGAGCGCATCGAGCTCGTCGAAGAAGACGACCGTCGGCGCGACCTGCCGGGCCTTCCGGAAGGTCTGCCGGATCGCCTTCTCGCTTTCCCCGACCCACTTCGAGAGCAGCTGGGGGCCGCGCACGCTGATGAAGTTCGCGTTCGTCTCGTGGGCGACGGCCTTGGCCATTAGGGTCTTGCCCGTGCCGGGCGGGCCGTACAGCAGGACACCCTTCGGGGGGTCGATGCCCATCCGCTCGAACCGTTCGGCGGCGTTCAGCGGCCACTCGATGCTTTCCTGGACGTCCTGTTTGGCGTCCTCGAGACCCCCGACGTCCTGCCAGCTGACCTTCGGCAGCTCGACGAGGACCTCCCGCATGGCGGAGGGCTCGACCTCCGACAGGGCCGAGCGGAAGTCCGAGCGCTTGACGATCATCCGGTCGATCAGGCTCGGCGGAATGTCCTCCTCGTCGAGGTTGATCTCGGGCAGATAGCGCCGGAGGGCCTTCATCGCCGCCTCCTTTGTCAGGCTCTCGATATCTGCGCCCACGAAACCGTGAGTGTCGTCGGCGAGCTCGTCAAGGTCGATGTCATCGGAAAGCGGCATCCCCCGCGTGTGAATGCGGAGGATCTCCTTGCGGCCGGCCTCGTCGGGCACCCCGATCTCGATCTCGCGGTCGAACCGGCCCGGTCGACGCAGCGCCGGATCGACGCTGTCGACCCGGTTGGTCGCCGCGATGACGATCACCTGACCACGGGATTCGAGCCCGTCCATCATGGTCAACAGCTGGGCGACGACGCGGCGTTCGACCTCGCCGGTCACGTCCTCGCGCTTCGGGGCGATCGAATCGAGCTCGTCGATGAAGATGATCGCCGGGGACTCCTCGGTGGCCTCCTCGAAGATCTCCCGGAGCTGCTGTTCGGATTCGCCGTAGTATTTCGAGATGATCTCCGGGCCGGCGATCGAGAAGAAGCTCGCGGACGTTTCGTTGGCGACCGCCTTCGCGAGGAGGGTCTTGCCGGTCCCCGGCGGCCCGTGGAGCAGGACGCCCTGGGGCGGTTGAATCCCCAGTTTCTGGAAGATTTGGGGATGTTTCATCGGGAGCTCGACCATCTCCCGGACCCGCTGGATCTCGTTCTGGAGGCCGCCGATATCCTCGTAGGTGATGCCGGCGCTCGGACTCTCGTAACCCGAGATGGGTTCCTCCCGGAGCTCGACGTCGGTGTCCTCGGTAATCAACACGATCCCGTCGGGTTCGGTCTCCACGGCGATCAGCGGGATGGCCTGTCCCGGCGCCCGCATGAACGGGTGATTCGTGCTCGACATCACGGGCACGATGTCCCGGTGGGCGACGGGGCGTTTGAGGATCTGGCGTTTCACCATCCCCGCCGCGTCGCTGCCGAACTGGACGCTGGCCTCCTCCGGGGGCGCCAGCACGAGCCGATCGGCCTTTGTGGCCTCGGACTTCCGGATCGTGACGCGTTCGCCGATTCCGACGTCGGCGTTCTGGCGCGTGAATCCGTCGATCCGGATCGTGTCGGTGTTCCAGTCCTGCCGGTCGGCACGCCACACCTTCGCGGCGGTCGTTTCGGCTCCCTCGATCTCGATAATATCCCCAGGGCTGAGCTTTAGGTGAAGGAGGGTATCGGGATCGAGGCGGGCGATCCCACGTCCCGAGTCGTTAGGGTAGGCCTTGGCCACCTCGAGTTGGACTTCATTCATGGTCTTTGAGCTGCGGGGAACGTGCTCCGGAGTTCGTCCCGATGTCGGTTATCTCTTGTGTCTCCTGGCATGTCATACACTCACATGGGCCCGGACGCGGATAAAGGCATATCGCTTCGCGGGCGACCGGATCGTTTTTCGCGTCACGCCGGGAGGCCGTAGCCATGAGTACGGCGGCGTTCGACCCGCGGATGGGCGCTAGCGGCGACATGCTGCTGGGGACTCTCCTGGACGCGGGAGCAAAGGAGACAGCCCTTCGGCCCGTCGCCGACGCCCTCGAACTCGAAATCGGCGTCGAGTCGGTCACGCGCCACGGGATCGGGGCGTCGGATGTCACCGTCGCCGGGGCCGCGGACGACGTCCACCGGACCTTCGAGGACGTCGTCGCGCTGGTCGAAGGAATGGACCTCCCGACGGGGGTCGAGGCGGATGCCGTCGGGGCGTTCAGACTTCTCGGCGAGGCCGAGGCCGCCGTACACGACACCGAACTCGCGGAGACGCACTTCCACGAGGTGGGAGCAGACGATGCGATCGCGGATGTCGTTGGCACCTTCCTCCTGCTGGAGGACCTCGGCGTCGAACAGATCGTGACCGGCCCGTGCGCGGCGGGGGGTGGCGACGTCGAGATGAGCCATGGGCATTACCCCGTGCCCACGCCGGCGGTCACCGAGATCGCCGCCCGGTCGGCGCTCGCGATCCACGGCGGGCCGGTCGCGGCCGAACTTCTGACCCCTACCGGGGCGGCGATCCTGGCCAGCGCGGCCACGCACGTGTCGACGCTGCCGGCCCTGTCCATCGACGCTGTCGGATACGGTGCCGGCGACCGCCGGTTCGACGCCCGCCCGAACGTCCTGCGCGTCCTCGTGGGCGACCAGCAGGGCGAACTCGTCGAGGAGTCCCTCGCGGTCCTCGAGACCAACGTCGATGACGCGAGCCCGGAGGTCATCGGGCATCTCCAGGAGACCCTCGCCGACGCCGGGGCCCTCGACGTCTCGGTCGTTCCACTCACCATGAAGAAATCGCGGCCGGGCCATCTGATCCGCGTCGTGGCGTCCCCGGCCGATGAACAGCGGCTCGCCCGGCGAATCGCCGAGGAAACCGGGTCCCTGGGGATCCGGTCCGTGCCGAGCGTCCACCGCTGGGTCCTGGAGCGAGAGGGCCGGGGCGTCGAGGTCGACATCGGTGGCGGGACATACGAAGTGGGCGTGAAGATCGCCCGCGACCGGGCGGGGGAGATCGTCGACATCAGTGCGGAGTACGAGGACGCCGCTCGGATCGGGGAACGCGTCGATCGACCGGTGCGGGACGTGATGCGCCGGGCGGAGGAGAACGCGTGGGCCAACCTGCCGGGGACGGAGGACGCGTAGCCGCGGGGCTGGTGCTTATGCCCCGTCGTTGTGGAACGTCCGCTGTGACGCCACCGGACCGCGTCTCGACGGGCTGTCCCCCGGTCGATACGCTGCTCGATGGCGGGCTCGAGGTGGGATCGATCACGCAGGTGTACGGCCCGCCGGCATCCGGGAAGACGAATCTAGCCCTGTCGGCAGCCGTAGCGGTGGCCGCGGACGGCGGGCGCGCCCTCTATATCGACGCCGAGGGAATTTCCCCCGAGCGGCTCGCGCAGCTCGCCCGGGGGCAGGGCGACGAACCGGCCGTCACCGACCGGATCATCGTCCGGGACGTCCATGACTTCGCCGAACAGCGTGAGGCCATCCGGGAGGCCACGGACGTCGCCCCGGACCTCGGGCTGATCGTGGTGGACAGTTTGACGGGCTTTTATCGACTCGAACGGGGACGCGAGGACCGCGAGGAAGCGGACGCCCTCCGGGCGGTCACCCGGCAGGTCACCCACCTCCTCTCGCTCGCGCGGAAACACGACCTGGCCGTGCTCGTCACCAATCAGGTGTTCATGGATCCCGAGGCCGACCGGATCCGCCCGCTCGGCGGGAACAGCCTCGGGCACTGGTCGGGGGCCATCGTCCGCCTCGACCGATTTCGGGGCGGCAATCGACGGGCGACGCTCGAACAACACCGTTCACGCCCCGCCGGCGAGACGGTCATGTTCCGGATCACCGATACGGCCTTACAGGCCGCCGACGGCGTCGGCGGCGAGCCGACGCTATAGTTCGCCGAGCTTCCGCAGCAACTGCCCGCGATACTCCTCGTCGCTTGCGAGGCCCTTGACCTCGAGGACGTTCCGTTCGAGTTTGTCCAGGGCGACGTGAAACGCCGACTCGGCGCCGTAGCCCTCCCCCGAGCCCGCGATCTGACCGGCGTTGGTCCGGAGGCGGATCTTGCAATCGATCAACGGGACTCCCCGGAGCCGTTCCTTGTGTTCGTGAAAGCGGACGTGGGCGTGCTGGACCTGCATATCGCTGAACTTGTCGGCGACGTCCGTGATCGACGCCCGGATCTCCTCGCGCGTGAGCGTGTCCAGCGCGTCGATGTTGGTGATCTGGACGTCCATGTGCTCCTCCTCGGTAAAGGTCAGGGCCCGGAGGATGTCGGTCTTCGTGATGACCCCCTGGATCAGTCGATCGTCGTCCTCGGGCGTGACCACGAGACCCGCGAAATCGTTCGCCAGCATGCGCGCGGCGGCATCCTGGACGCTCTCGTCGCGGGAAACGGTCTCGACGGGATTGTTCATCGCGTCGTAGACCGGCAGGTCGAGCATCCGGTCGATATCGCCGCTCCGGTCCCCGACGGTCTGTTTGTCCATCCCGCGGATGATCACGTCGCTGAGGTCGTAGACGGTGACGATCCCGTCCAGGAGTCCGTCTTCGTCGACGACCGGTAGCCGGGAGATGCCGTGTTCCCGGAGGAGGTTGATCGCCCGCCCGACGGTGGTGTCCCGTGATGCGGTAATGACCTCGGGGGTGTAGATCTGCTCGACCGTGAGGGCGTCGAGGTTCTCGAGGACGGCCTCCAGGATGCCGTCGACGGTAATAATCCCCCACAGCCGGTCCGCCTCGAAGACCGGCGCGACTTTGGTGTCCCCTTCCACGAGTACCCGTGCCACGTCACGGAGGTCGTCCGTCCGCTCGACCTTCGGCGCCGACCGCATGAGCGCCTCGGCGCGGGTGTCGTCGTCGACGTGTGACTGGAGGAGCCGCCGCTCCGTGAGCACGCCCCGGTACGCCCCGTCCTCGGTGACGATAATCCCCTTCGGATTGTGGCGTTCGAACTTCCCGCGGACCTTCCCGAAACGATCGTCCACGTCGGCTTCCACGAAATCCGGCGACGCGATCGAGGAGATGTTCATCGTACGTGGGACGTCGCTCGCGTCGGCCTTCAATGTTGAGCAGGGGCGTCGTTTTTCCCGGCCACCGGCGAAGACCCGGCCATGCTTCCGGATATCGGGGTCTTCGGGACTTATACGTACCTCGTGACGATCATCTTCTGGGGGGCCGTTGCGGGCTGGCTGCTCTACCGGGCCCAGGTCGTACAGCGCGCGGCAGTCACCATCGTCGTCCTGTATCCACTCGCGTTCGTCTGGGACTGGTATACACTCCACGTCGGCGTCTTCGAGATCGTGCTCCGCACGGGGATCGACCTGCTCGGGATCCCGCTCGAGGAACATCTCTTCATGATCGTCGTCCCGGCTCTCGTCCTCGGCGTCCACGAGAACCTCCATGGAGCCATCGACGGTCCACCGGCGGACCGGGAAGATCGAATGACGTGACCGTCACGTAACCCGGACTATTCGGTTCTTAACAATGTACGATGGACCGAACTGTAGGGGTGCAATGAAGCTCGCGCTCATCGGTTTCGGCAACGCTGGCAGCAAGGTCGTCGATACCATCCTGGGGGCCGATCGGGGCCACGAAGCCGAACTCTGTCGCGACGTGATGGCAGTCAACTCGGCCGAGACGGACCTCCAACGTCCCGAGTATATTCCCGACGAGCGCCGCGTCCTGATCGGCCAGACACACGATCGGGTAAAAGGCCACGGCGTCGGGGCCGATCCCGACCTCGGGGCGGACATCGCCGAGATGGACCTCTACGAACTCAACCGCGCGGTCGACGAGGTCCCGATCTACGATATCGACGCGTTCCTGATCGTGGCGGGACTCGGAGGCGGGACGGGCAGCGGGGGCGCCCCGGTGTTCGCCGAGGCCCTCCGCGAGACCTACCAGGAGCCGGTCTACGGACTGGCGATCCTGCCCAGCAAGGACGAAGGGGGGCGGGCGACGTACAACGCGGCCCGCGCGCTCCCGACCTTCGCCGAGGCGACGGACAACCTGCTCATGTTCGACAACGACACCTGGCGGGGCACCGGGGATACCGTCGGGGACGGCTACGCCCGGACGAACCGCGAGATCGCCCGACGCGTGATGACGCTGCTCTCGGCGGGCAGTTACGAGGGCGAGACCGTTGCCGAGAACGCGATGGACGCCAGCGACGTCCGGCGCACCCTCGAACCCGGCGGACTCAGCTCGATCGCGTTCGCGAGCGCCGAAACGACAGAGGGCCGCGGGCTCATCGACCGCTTCAGGGGGAACGGCCACTCCGTCGACACCGCCAAGAAGGTCAGCGGGCTCGTCCGGCGCGCGGTCCAGTCCCGATTGACGGTCGCGGCGGACATCGAATCGGCCGAACGTTCCCTGATCGTGATCTCCGGCCCGCCCGAGGAGTTCTCCCGGAAGGGCCTCGAAAACGCCCGTCGGTGGCTCGAACAGGAGACCGATAGCATCGAGGTCCTGGCCGGTGACAACCCCCTGCCGGAGGCCGAGGAGCTGACCGCGACGGTGCTGCTCTCGAACGTGACCGACGTCGACCGGGTCGAGGAGCTCCAGGAGATCGCCGTCACGGCCAAGGAGGACGTCCGCCGAAAGCGGGCAGGCCGACAGGAGCAGATCGACCAGTTGTTGAGCACCGAAGAGCTCGAGCCCGTCTAGCGGCCCCAACGGATCGCGTCGCTCCGCCGGGTGGCGATGAGCGGGAGCCCGTCTGGTCGCGATGACCTGGCCGGCGGCGTGACGTCCGAACGGCCGCCTTCAGGTGTGCCCTTCGACCTCGACGGGTTCGTAGGGCTCTTCGAGGTACTCCAGGTCGCTCTCGCTGAGATCGAGCTCGACGGCCTCGGCGGCATCCTCCAGATGCTCCATGCTCGTGATCCCGACGATCGGCGCGGTGACCGACTCCTGGTGGAGCAGCCACGCGAGCGCGATCTGGGCCATCGAGACGCCGCGATCGTTCGCTAGGTCCTCGAGACGGGCGTTGATCTCCACGCCGCCATTGCCGCGATAGGCCGCCATCCGCTCGGAGAGCCACTCGGACTCTTCCATGCCCGAACCCCGCTCGGTCGCGCCGAGCTCGTCGTCGGGCCGGGCGAGGTACCCGCCGGCCAGCGGGCTCCAGGGGATCACGCCGATGCCCTCCCGCTCGCACAGCGGGAGCATCTCCCGCTCCTCTTCCCGGTACACGAGGTTGTAGTGATTCTGCATCGAGACGAACCGTTCCAGCCCGTGCATGTCGCTCGTGTGCAAGGCGGAGGCGAACTGGTGGGCCCACATGGACGAGGCCCCCAGATAGCGGACCTGACCCCGACGCACCGCGTCGTCGAGCGTCCGGAGGGTTTCCGCGATCGGCGTGCCGTAATCCCACCGGTGAATCTGGTAGAGGTCGATCGTGTCGACCCCGAGCCGGTCGCGGCTGCCCGCGAGGTCCTGCTCGATCGCCTTCCGGGAGAGGCCGTTCCGGCCGTCGTCCTCGCCCAGGCTCGCCTGGGTGGGGGGATAGGATTCGGGGCTGCGCTGGGGGTGCGTTTTCGTGGCGAGCACGAGCTCCTCGCGGTCGTGCTCGGCGATCGCGTTCCCGAGGATGTTCTCGGAATCGCCGTTCGAGTAGACGTTCGCGGTATCGAAGAAGTTGATGCCGAGCTCGATCGCCCGGTCGATGATCTCCTGGGCCGCTTCCTCCTCGAGCATCCAGTCCGCAAAGCCCGACCCGAAACTCATACAGCCAAGGCAGATCCGGCTCACGGCCAGTCCCGTATCACCAAGCTCGGTGTACTCCATACGTGGTAGTCACCGGAGGGGAATAATAAAACGTCGAGAGGTCCGCTCGCGCGATCGGCCCCGATCCAAACCCCTATTCGCTCGCGCCACCTCGCCCTCCGTACACCCAATCGCCGCCCATGTCCGCCGTACCCAGCTTGGTCACCAGCGACCTCCTGTTGTTTTTCGTCATCGGGCTCCTGGGCGGCGCCCATTGTATCGGGATGTGTGGCCCCCTCGTGACGATCTATGCGGGTAAGCTCAACGATCATACGCGGACCAGTGCGGACCACCTCACGCTCTTTGAAGTCCGCCAGCACGGCTTGTTCAACGTCGGCCGGACGATCAGTTACGCGACCATCGGTGCGATCTGCGGATTGCTCGGGGGATTCGTGTACGTGACGACCGACACCCTCACGGCCGTCGCGGATACGGTCCGGGGCTCGATGGGCGTTCTGATCGGGCTCTTCGTGGTCGTCGTCGGGATTTACTACCTGCTCGGTCGGACCTCCGTCGGGGCCCACGCGCACGTCCCGGGCTTCGAGCGGCTGTTCGGGCTTCTGTCCGCCCGGCTCGACACGCTGGCGGCCGGACCGGGCATCGTCGGGCTCGGCGCCCTGCACGGCCTGCTCCCGTGTCCGATCCTCTATCCCGCCTTCCTCTACGCGTTCGCCGTCGGCTCGGCGACCGCCGGCTTCCTCTCGCTGGCGGCGCTCGGGCTCGGGACGATCCCGGCCGTGTTCCTGTACGGGACCTTGATCGAGACGGTCGACCCGCTCCGGCGGCGCCAGCTCCACCGACTCCTGGGCGCGACCTTCGTTCTCCTCGGATACATCTTGGTCGCGCACGGGCTGATGTCGTTCGGCATCCACGTGCCCCATCCGGGCCTCCCGCACTACCAGCCGCTCGGCGGTGCCATCCCGACACCATGACGCCGGACCAAGCCACCTGCACGCTCTGTGAGCTCCCGGTCGACGACTCCGGTGTCCGGGGCGAGGCGGGCGAGCCGTTCTGCTGTGCGGGCTGTCGCCATGTCTTCGAGACGCTCGGCGACGTCGAGGACGTCGACGCCGAGGATGTGACCGAGCGGGCGACCGACACGGCGGAGAACGCGACCGTACCTGAGGATCACGAGTCCACGTTCCTCGAGGTCGAGGGAATGTACTGTACGACCTGCGAGGCGTTCATCGAAGCCGCGGCGAGTAACCTCGAAGGGGTGAGCGACGCCCGGGCGAGTTACGTCACCGAGACCGTCCGGGTCGATCACGACCCCGCGGCCGTCGGGACCGCGGAACTCGAGGACGAGCTGTCCGGGCTCGGCTATACGGCCTACCCTCGCGAAGACGCGACCCGTCGGCGCGCGGCCGACAACCGGGCCTTCGTCCGGCTTGCCGTCGGCGTCCTGATCGGGATGATGGTGATGCTCCAGTACGTCCTGGTCATCTATCCGACCTATTTCGGCGGGCTCTTCTACGACGATCGGACGGCACAGTTCCTTGCCGACATGCTGGCGGCCTCCGGCGCCCGTTATTTCTTCATCGCGCTCACGGTCGTCACGACGATCGTATTGTTCGTGACCGGCCGGCCGATCCTCCGGGGCGCCTACGTGAGCCTCCGGACCCGGACGCCGAACATGGACCTCCTCATCGCGCTCGCGGCCGTGAGTGCGTACCTCTACAGCGTGCTGACGGTCGCGACCGGCGGGACCCACGTCTACTTCGACGTGACGGTCGCGATCATCGTGATCGTGACCTTGGGGAACTACCACGAGTCCTCGATCAAACGGAAGGCGACCGAGCGGCTGACGGATCTCGCGCGTGTCCAGGTCGACCGGGCCCGTCGAGTGACGGAAGACGGCCATTCGGACGTGGCCGTCGGCGAGCTGGCCGAGGGCGATCGCGTGGTAGTCCGGTCCGGGGAGCGCGTGCCTGTCGACGGTCGTGTCGTTGACGGGGAGGCGTCGGCGGACGAGGCTGTCATCACCGGGGAGGCCCTGCCCGTGCACAAGACGGAAGGCGACCGCGTGGTCGGCGGATCGGTACTGACCGACGGCGCCATCGAGCTCGCGGTCGACGAGGAGGCGACCAGCACCCTCGACCGGATCGCGAACCTCGTCTGGGACCTCCAGAGCACCGCCGGGGGCATCCAGCAGCTCGCGGACAAACTCGCCACGATCTTCGTGCCGCTGGTGCTCGTCGTGGCGACCGTCGTCGCCGTCGTGTATCTGCTGCTGGGTGCGTCGCTGCCGGCGGCGATGCTCGTCGGGCTCACGGTATTGATCGTCTCGTGTCCCTGTGCCCTGGGCCTGGCGACGCCGCTGGCGATCGCCTCCGGGGTGCGCGAGGCGCTCGAGCGGAACATCGTCGTCTTCGACGAAACGGTCTTCGAACGCCTGCGAGGAGCCGATACCGTCGTCTTTGACAAAACGGGGACCCTGACTACGGGGGCGTTCGTCGTCCGGGAGGCCGACGCGCCGGAGGACCTGCTCCACGATGCCGCCACGCTCGAGTCCCGCTCGTCGCACCCGGTGGCGGCCGCGATTACTGACGCGTTCGCCGTGGCGACGGATGGGGGGACGATGGAAGATCAGGGGCCCCGGGAACATCGGATCGAATCGTTCGAACGACGTCCCCAGGGAGTCCTCGGCGACGTGGACGGCCGCCGGGTGGCCGTCGGGCATCCGGACTTGTTCGCGGGACTCGGCTGGAGGCTCCCCGCAGGCGTCGAGGAGCGTGTGGAGACAGCCCGCGAGCGTGGAAACCTCCCTGTCGTGCTCGGGCGCGACGGGGCCGCCGCTGGGGTCCTCGCGGTCGGCGACACGCCTCGCGAGGGATGGAAGGAGACCATCCAGGCTCTGGATCACCGGGGCATGGACGTCGTCGTGTTGACGGGGGACGACCGCCGGCGAGCGGCGCCGTTCGGTCGCCACGAAGGCGTGGACGAGGTCTTTGCGGGCGTCCCTCCAGAGGCCAAGGCCGAAACGGTCGCCCGACTCGCCGCCGAAGGCCGGACGGTGATGGTCGGGGACGGGACGAACGACGCG
>CAZAYR010000045.1:9479-18198 GCA_964489365.1 uncultured Salinarchaeum sp. | reverse complement strand
TGTCCTTCGTGTAATCGACCTCGCCGTCGACGAGCATGAACAGCCGTTCGAGACGGTTCGAGGGCTTGCCCATCTCCGCGTACAGCTCCCCGAGGGCGAGTTCCGCCCGGGCGCTCTCGACGACGACGGACATGGCGAGCCGGCCGGGTTCGAGCCCGTGTTCGTTCTCGACGGCGGTCATGAACTCGTCGGCCTTCTTCCAGTCGTCGAGCGTCCCGACCTCGGGGATCACGAACCCGTCGAGGTGTTCGATCGCCCCGGCCGCGGGATCGGCCATCCGGCGGATCTGTTCGTACCCACGCCGCCGCGCCCCGGGGTCCTCCCGGTGCCATTCCACGCGGGGATGGATCTCGCCGGGAAACGCCGCGCCTTCCCCGGCGACGACCTCGACGACGTTCTCGACACCCTCCTCACGGAGGCTCGGAGCCGTCGCGTCCTCGTTGTCGGGCACCCAGACGTCCGGCGCCTCCAGTCCGCGGAGGGTGACGGCCTTCCGGAGCATCTCGGCGGAATCCTCCGCGTCGACGGCGGCCGGCGAGGTGAAAAACGTGCGAACGAACGTCCGGTCGCGGGAGCCGAACATGGTCTCCCCGGTTTCGCCGCGACGACCATGAAGATTCGTGTTGGGTGGGCCGCCCAAGGATTAAGGCCCGCAGCCGAAAGATGAGCGCCATGCCCGCGAGCGACACGGACCTGATTCGCCCGGTTACGGAGGCCCAACTCCGTCGCTACGGCGACCGCTATGACCTTTCGCTGACCCCGGACGAGGTCGAGGACTACCTCGAGCTTGTCAACGGCTCCCTGGAGTCCTTCGAGACGATCCTGGCGGCGCCGGCGCCGACCGTCCCCCAGCTTGAGGTCGCGCACGACCGCCCGGCGCCGCGCATCCCGACCGACGAGGCGGACCCGTTGAACGCCTGGATCAGACGGATGCGCGTGGCGGGTGCCGACGACGGCCCCCTAGACGACCTCGCGGTCGGCCTAAAGGACAGTATCGCCCTCGCCGGGTACCCGATGACGCTGGGCTCGGAGGTCCTCGAGGGGTTCGTGCCCTCCATCGATGCGACGGTGACCCGGCGGCTGCTGGCGGCGGGCGCCACGATCGTCGGCCAGCAGAACATGGAGAGTTTCGCCTCGTCCGGGAGCGGCGACACGAGCGACTACGGCCCCGTGCTGAACCCGTACAGCGACGAGCACCTGGCGGGTGGCTCCTCGAGCGGCAGTGCCGCGGCGGTCGCGGCGGGCGATTGTGAGGTCTCCATCGGGACCGACCAGGCCGGGTCGGTCCGGATCCCCAGCGCCTGCTGTGGCACCGTCGGGCTGAAACCCACCACCGGGCTGGTGCCCTACACCGGGGCCTTCCCGCTCGATTTGGCGATCGATCACCTGGGCCCGATCGGCGATTCGGTCGAGACCGTCGCCCGGACCCTCGAGGTCATCGCCGGGGAGGATGTCGTCGACGGCATTCGGCTCGATTCCCGCCAGCCCCGCGGGATCGAGGCCGACGCGTACACCGCGGCGATCGAGGACCCCCTCGACGACCTCGCGGTGGGAGTACTCGAGGAGGGGTTCGGCTGGCCGTTCGCGGACGAGGCGGTCGACGCCGCGGTGCGGGAGGCGATGGACGTCTTCGAGGCCGAGGGGGCGTCGGTGCGCTCGGTCTCGATGGAGCGCCACCGCGATCTCTCGGCGGCGGGCGGGGTCGTCGCGGCGATGGGCAGTGCGGCGACCCTCGAGCAGTCGGGCCTCGCACGCGGGGCCCACGGGTGGCACTGGACCGGGCTCGCGAACATGCTCGACGCCCTCGTCGAGGCCCGCGCGGACAGACTCCCGCCGTCCGTCAAGCAAGCGCTCCTCACGGCGGCGCACGTTCGGGAGATGCGCGGGATGACGCCGTACGCGA
Source organism: uncultured Salinarchaeum sp. (assembly GCA_964489365.1). GTDB lineage: Archaea > Halobacteriota > Halobacteria > Halobacteriales > SKNY01 > SKNY01. The sequence continues at coordinate 16,295 of CAZAYR010000045.1, read as the reverse complement.
TGGCGCGGAACCTCGCGCTGGAGGCCCAACGGCGCTACGACGAGCTCCTGGAGACGTGCGACGTCCTCGCGATGCCGACGATCGTCATTCCTCCGATGGCACACGAGCCCGATCTGGATCGAGTCGAAGCGGCCAGCCGGGAGTGGATGCTCGCGGCGAACACGGCCCCGACCGACCTGACGGGCCACCCGGCGATTTCGGTGCCCTGCGCGATGCGTGACGGCCTGCCGGTGGGGCTGATGCTCGTCGGTGGGCGCTTCGAGGAAACCACGGTTCTCCGGGCGGCGGCCGGGTTCGAGCGGACGACCGACTGGCAGGCCCGCTAACCGCCCGGGAGCGCCGCCGGGTCGACGATGACGTCGTGGAACGCGAACCGCGCCCCGCCGGCCGCGCTTTCGGTGACCTCGATCTCCCACTGGTGGCTCGTGGCGATGGCGTCGACGATCGAGAGCCCGAAGCCGGTTCCCTCCGCGCGGGTGGAATAGCCCGCCTCGAAGATCCGGTCGCGGTCCTCCTCGGGGATCCCCGGGCCGTCGTCGGCGACGAAGAACCCGTCGCCCGCGTCGGTGGGCCCGACGGTGACCGTGACGTCCTTGCCGCCGTGCTCGACGGCGTTCCGGATGAGGTTCTCGAGGAGCCGCTCGAGGCGGTCCCGGGCCGCATAGAAGGTCAGCTCCCCGGTGGGCTCGTACCTGGCTTCGGCCGTGTCCACGTGCTGCCAGGCGTCCTCGAACACGGTCGAAAGGTGAGTCTGCGCGAGGCTGTCGACCTCCTTGGTCTCCCGGGCCCAGGTCAGGACTTCCTCGATCATCGATTCCATCCGTTCGAGCGAGCGCTCGATCGGCGGGAAGTGCTCGCTTTCGACCTCGGCCTGGACGAGATCGAGCCGCCCTTTCGCGACGCTGAGGGGGTTGCGGAGGTCATGCGAGAGCGTCCGCGTGAACTGGTCGAGCCGCTCCATGCGATCCTCCGTCCGCTCGCGGAACAGCTCCGCCTCGAGGCGCCGCGCGAGCAGCTCGGCGAACATGGTCTCGGCCGGACTGAAGGTATCCTCCCGGGGTTCCTCGCTCACGAAGCAGATCGTACCGAGCTGGTCGGCATCGCCCAACGCGATGCCGAGATACGTGCCCAACCCGTTCCTCTCGTCCCCGCGGACGTCGCGCTGGTCGATCATGTACATCCCCTTCTCGATGGTGCGGTTACAGTAGGTGTCCTCGAGGTCGAGGATGATCCCGGCGGGGAAGCGTCCGTCCGGCGGATCCGTGCTGAGCACCGATTTCCAGTATCGGTACTCCGGCTCGATCCGGGTGACGTGGACGTTCTCGACGTCCAGGAACTGGCGACCGAGTTCGAGCGCCCGCTCGGCCCGCTCGGCGAACGGCGCATCGTCGGTGATGATCCCGTCGAGTTCGCGGACCGCATCCGTCGCGTCGGGTGGTAGTTCGCTCATCCCCAGGGTGGTGGGCCGATTGTTGCCATACGGCCCCTAAAACATTTCTCTACGCCGGTCTCAGCCATTCGTCCGACGCTCGCGGTCCTCGCTGCGTTCGGCCAGCCATCCCCCGAGGTACCCGCCGATCGCGCCGAGTCCGCCCGCCACGATCAGCGCGAACAGCGCGGCGAACACGACCGCGACCGCGGAGAACCAGGCGAGATCGGGTTCGCCGATCTCGAACATCCCGTCCGCGACCCCCACGAGGAGAAACAGGCCCAACCCCAGGATCGGCACGAGGGGGAGGATGCCCGAGAGCGCGCCGACGCTGGTCGTCCGTCGGGAGTCGATCCGCTCGAGGTAGCCCGCCACCGCCCCGCCGAGGACGGTCGCGAAGGGGATGAACGAGAGGATACTGGCGACGAGTGCACCCACGAGCGCGAACGTCCCGTACGAGGGGATCGATTCGGGCTCGGCCCCGTATCGGCCCCGCTTGCGGTGTCGATACACCAGGTACCCGATCGCGAACAGGACCATCCCGGCCCCCACGACGAGGAGGCCGATCCCCATCCAGGAGACCAGCGCATCGGCCACGACGGTCGCGTCCCCATCGTCTAGCTCCGTGAAGAACACCTCGACCGTGACGGCCTCGCGCTGGATCTCCTCGGCGATCATCTCCCGGTCGACGAGAAACGCCAACGCGCTCCCTCCGAACACCGCCAGAACGCCCCCGAGGGCGACGATCGCGGCGACGAGCCAGTCGACGAACGCCGTCGGCGAGGAGGTGCTCCTCGAGGCGCTCCCCGGACTCCGATGTCGCTCCCATATACCGAAAAGCACGCCGTTCGAGCCCTTAAACCAGGGGGATCGGCCCGGTTAGTCCTCGGCCGGCGCTTCGATACTCCCCCGATCGACCATCATGTTGGTGCCACGCCGTAACCACCGCCGACGGTAGTAGATCGTGCCCAGATAGAGCATGCGGGCGACGAAGTCCATCACGATCGCGATATACGCGGCGATGACGCCGTACCCGAGGTAGACGCCGAACACGTAGGTGAACCCGAGCAGGAACACGACCGTCCCGATCATCCGGCCGACGAAGGGGGCGACCGTCTCGCTGCCCCCACGGAGGGCCCCGGCCAGACAGATGTGGGCGGCGATGAGCAGGCCCGCGAACGCGTAGGTCTGCGCGAAGGCCACGCCGTACCCGATCGTCACGGGCTCGCGCGTGAACACGAGTACGAACTGCTCCGCCAGCAGGAAGAGAACGGCCAGGATCCCACCGATCGACAGGACGCTCAGGGCGGTCGTCGCCAACCCGTTGTAATAGGCGTCCCCCGGCTCCTCGCGTCCCAGCGCCTGGCCGACCACGATGTTCGACGCCACCCCGTAGCCCCGCGCCAGCGGTGCGGCGACCTGGTTGTACATCCGCCGGCCGATGTGATAGCCCGCGTTGACCTCGGTCCCGAAGCCGAGGAGCATGGCGTTGAACGGGTATTCCGCGATCATCTCCGAGACTCCCTCACCGATGCGCGGCGCGGCAATGACGACGATCTGCTTGGCGATGACGAGCCCCTCCGGGATCACGTAGTCCACATCGGTATGGTCGCTCCAGAGCAAGGTCAGGAACGATCCCGCCGCCATCGAGTCCGCGATGGCGGTGGCCGCGGCGATCCCCACGACCCCGAGCTCCGGGAACGGGCCGACGCCGAGCGCGAGGGTGACCGTCGCCACGATATTGAACACGTTGACCGCGCCGTTGACGACCATGGGGGTCACCGTATCGCCCGTCCCCTGGATCGCCCGGGCGGCGATGAAGTTGACGTGGATCGCCGACGAGGACAGCATGATGATCATCAGGTAGACGCTGCCGAAGCTCACGACGTCCGCCGCTTCGCCTTCCTCCATGAGCACGCCGAGGATCGCGATGGCCGGTTCGCTGAGGAAGATCCCGAAGAGGACGAAGGGGATCCCGCCGAGCAGGCCGATGAGCAACGCCTGGCTCATCGCCTGATCCCGGTTGGCCGTCGCGCCGGCGCCGGTATCCTGGCTGGATAACGCGATGGCGCTGTCCCCGACGCCGATCCCGAACCGCAAGGGGAGCCGCGCGTAGATGTCCGCGAGGCCCACGGCGGCGACCGCCGCCGGCGAGAAAAACCCGGCCACGATCAGGTCCGTCGTCCGCATCAGCGTGCGGAGGACCTGCTCGGTCATCATGGGCCAGGCAAGCGCGAAGACCCGACGCCAGATATCCCAAAGGCGGGATCGTTCGAAGGCAGGCAACACTATCCGTGGCGTGGTTTGGGGAGGTCAGGTAAAGGGTTGCACATCTGGGCGAGGGACTCTCAGCTCGTTGAAACGAAGCGCGGTCAGAACATGTCGGCGAACTTGTCCCGCCGGTAGAGATCGATCTCGAACGGTACGGACGGGCCGGCACCGGCGGCGTAGGCGATCGCCTCGGCGACCTCCGCCGGCTCCGTCACGCTGCCCGGCTCGAACCGCTCGCGGAAGGGCGCTCCGTCGGCCCCGCCGAACCCGGTCCGGACCTCCGAGGGGTTCACGACCGTGATCGCGAATCCTTCACCGCCGTACTGGGCCGCGAGGCTGTGCGCGAACCCCTGGACCCACCATTTCGTCGCCGCGTAGACCGGGTTCGCCGGCCGGGGGTACTCGCCGGCGATACTTCCGACGAAGATCAGGTGTCCGCCCTCGGCTAGTGCGGGCAGCGCCGCTCGGGTGGTGAAAAAGCACCCGTCCGTGTTCACGGCCATCATCGTCCGGTACTCCTCAGTCCCGAGCTCCGCGACGTCCCCGCCGCGGCCGACCCCGGCATTGTTGACGAGGAGGTCGAGGCGGCCATGTGTGACGAGCGTCTGGTCGATGAGCGACTGGCACGCGGCTTCGTCGGTTACGTCCGTCGGGACGGCCGTCGCCGTGACCCCGTGCTCTTCCTCGATCTCCGCCGCGATCGCCGCGAGCTCGGCTTCCCGCCGTGCGGCGAGAACGACGTTCGCGCCGTCGGCCGCGAGCGAACGCGCCGTGGCCGCGCCGATCCCGCTGGAGGCGCCCGTCACGATGGCAACTGCTCCCTGGAGTTCGACCATGCGCGTCCCTCGCTGGCCGTGCCTATGAGCCTATTGTCGGCCTCATTCCAGGATGGCGTCGAGGATCGGCTCCGCGCTGCCCCGGACCACGTCGGCGGCCGGGGCGTCGATCGCCCCGCTGTAGGCCTCGATCGCGGACGCGGCCGCCTCCCCGTCCAGCCCGCCCGTATTGAGACTCCCGGCCGAGACGGTGGTCTCGCCGACCGGCGCGGCGACCGCCTCGTGGAGGTCGACGTAGACCGACGGAGCGGGGATGGGGAACGCCTCGAAGCCCATCAGGGCCTCCCGCCCCGCCTCGTGGACCAGGACGAGGTCGTCGGGGACCGCGCCATGGAGGATGCCGATGGCGTCGGCCGAGTAGGCGGGATGGACGAGGCTGCCCTGGCCCTCGACGACCAGGATGTCGTGGTCGGGCGCGCGTTCGCGGACCATACCCTCGACCGCACCGGAGACGAAGTCCGCGGGCACGCGGTCGATCGCGATCCCCCATCCTTCGATCATGATCCCCGTCTGTCCCGTCGGCACGAAACCGGCGTCGACGCCCCGGGCCTCGGCCGCCGCGACCAGTGCCAGCGACGTCGTCATCTTGCCCACACTGGCGTCCGTTCCCACCGTGAGGACGACCTGCGCGTCGACATCAGCCGCGCCACCTCGGGCGAGGGCGAGGTCGTCGGGGGGTTCCCGCACGTCGTAGAGCCGGCCGCCGTGGGCGTCCGCGAGCCCGGCGAACTCCGCGTCGTCGGCCAGCGGGTAATGGAGTCCCGAGATGACGTCACAGCCCGCCCGCAGTGCCGCCCGAACGTCGTCCCGCCAGGTCGGATCGAACCCGCCGCCCGCCGGCGCGATGCCGATGACGAGGGCATCGACGCCAGTGTCGAGCTCGTCGAACCCCGCGACGATCGGCGCGTCCGGGAGGTCGATGTGATCCTGCACCCGGTCGCCGGCCTTTTCCCGATCCAGGATCCCTTGCACGTCATATGCCCCGTAGCGCAACAGCCCGACGGCGGTCTTGGCCTCCGATGGAAAGTGCTCATGGGCGAGAATGGCGATCCGGTCGAGGTCCCCCGGCAGCTGCTCCATAGCGGAGAGCCTCGGAGGCGCCGCCATTATCTCCTGGGAAACCCCGTCATCCGTGCAGGACGGGGTCGAGGTGTGGCCACCCGAAGCTCCGGGCGATCGCGGGATAGGTCATCTCGAAGACGACCGTCTCGCCCGGGGGGAACGCCCGGTCGATAACCGCCTGTTCGGTGCTCCACCGGTCGATCGTGTACTCGCCGGCGGGCGAGAGGGCGGTGGGATCCGTCGTGACGCTCCCGACGTCGATCAGCGCCTCGCCATCGCCCGAGCGGAGGACCGTCGCGTGGAGTTCGAAGGCGCCCGAGGCGAGTCCCGCGACGGGCTCGTCGAGCCACTGGCCCGTGAGGATGGCGTCGCCGATGCGGAACGAGTGGATGTCCGCCGGCAAGCTGTCACGGTGGGGCAGCAATACGGAGCCCCCCACGGAGAGGGACCGGGCGGGGAGTCCGTCGAGGACCTTCCGGAAGGCGGCGAGATCCGGACGTTCGCCGAAACAGCCCACGTTGATGCCGATCGCCGCGACGGCGATGCCGTTGAGGTCCGCGATGGCGTCGAGCTTCGCGTCGAAGCGATCGGGCGGGATTCCCTCGCGTCCGTCCCCGGCGTCGACCATCGGGACGATGCGATGGATCCGCCCTTCGCGGCGTGCGAGTGCCGCGGCCTCCTCGATGACGTCCAAGGAACCGTGTAACGTGAGATCGGCCTTCGCGACGACCGTCGACAGCTCGTGGACCGCCGGGACGCGGAGCATGACGGTGTCAGCATCCAGGGACGCGAGCCGTTCCAATTGGACCGGTTGCGAGGCGGCGAGCATGTCGACGCCGGCATCGATAAAGGCCGCTGCGATCGCCCGGTGGGCATCGACGCCCTTCGTGACGCCGATCACCTCACCGGGGACCATCTCCCGAACCGCCCGGACGTTCGCCCGGACGCGTTCCAGGTGGACATGGACCTCCAAACGATCACCTCCCGAGGACCGCCGCGCAGCCATTCATGGCCCGTGCGAACGGGTCGACGCGGCTTTATGGTTGGCCCACCCCGGATCGTTTCCGCAACGGGAAGGTTGATGTAGCAATCCCCCGGATGCCGCACACGATGAAGGTCCTTCTCCTAGGTGCGAGCGGTCGAATCGGGACTCGGACGGCCGAGGAACTCCTCCGCGGCGACCACGAGGTGACCGGCGTGTCACGCGGCGGGACTGTG
>CAZAYR010000045.1:4153-9469 GCA_964489365.1 uncultured Salinarchaeum sp. | reverse complement strand
AGGGGATCGACGATCCGGACCTCTCCGAGCGGTCCGGCGACGCGACGGATCCCGACGACATCGCGGAGCTGGCGGCCGGCCACGACGCGGTGGCCTCGGCGCTTGGGCCCAGCGGCGACGAGGACCCGTCGATCCTCTCGGAGATGATCGAGGCGACCGTCGAGGGGATGCGTCGGGCGGAGGTCGACCGGTTAGTCTGGACGGGCGGGGCCGGCGGGCTGCACGTCGCGCCGGGGACCCGCCTGATCGAGACGGAGGCCTTTCCGGACGCGGCCCGGCCGGTCGCCGAGGCGGCCATCGATGCCTACGAGCGCATCGAGGATGTCGAAGACATCCGGTGGACCTACCTCGGCCCCGCGGCGATCATCGAGCCGGGCGAGCGGACCGGTTCCTATCGGACGGCGCCCGGCGAGCTCGTGACCGACGAGGACGGGGACAGCTACATCTCGATGGAGGATTTCGCGATCGCCCTCGTCGACGAGCTCGAGGAGGACAACGCCGTCCACACCTACCTCGGCGTGGGTCACTGAGTCCTGGTTTCACCACATCTCCGTGAGGAGCCGTTCGACGTCCTCGCGGCCGGGATCGAGGCCGGGCGGGTTGTTCGCCATGAACGGGTCCCCGGCGATGGCCGCGGCCACGTCGGGCAACTCGGATCGCTCGACGTGCGGGAGTTCCCGCAAGCGGCTCGGGAGGCCGAGGGCGTCCCTGATCGCGGCCACGGCATCGACGATCCCCGTCGCGTCGGCGGTCTCGAGGCCCAATCCTTCGGCGATGAGGTCACGGCGGCCGTCGACCTGCTCGAAGACGTAGGCCAGTACCCGCGGGGCGACGATGCCGTGGACGTGACCCTGCTGGACGTCGTAGTACAGCGAGAAACCGTGTCCGAAGGCGTGGATGATCGCGGCCCGGTAGGCGTCGGGTTGGGCGAGCCCGTACTGGGCGAGGACGAGCCCGACGATCGCGTCTTCGAGGGCCCCCTCGTCGGGGTCGGGATACAGCCCGGGTAACCCGTTCCGGAGGGAGCGAAGCCCCCGGACCGCCGTGCCGTCGGTGATCGGCGTCCGATGTCGCGTGTAGAGCACTTCGAGGGCCTTGTCGAACCCGTTCATCGCCGACCCCGCAAGGATGCGCGGGGGTGTCGTCGCGAACAGTGCCGGGTCGTAGATCAGCGCGTCCGGCATCAGCAAGGCGTCGATGACGGTATACCCGCCCATGCTCGCGTCCGGGTCCGGCCGGTTGGGGTAGTCCCGGTCGAGGCGCGCCCCGCCCACGATCGACAGGCCCGCCCCCGCCAGCGTGGTCGGGATTCCCACCGTCGGAAACAGCGGCCCGTCCGGGACGTCGATTCCCTCCCCGCCCTCGATCCGGTCGCGAAGCTCCGCCAGAGGCGTGTCCATGCTGGCGGGCACACGCGTCCCCCGTGCGAGATCCAGGGTGGCGCCGCCGCCTACGGCGACGAGGGCGTCGACGTCGGCAACTTGGATGCGTTCGAGCGTACTCAAGACCGCGCTGACGTGTTTCTCCGGGGTCGAGGCCGGGTGGATCCCGACCAAGCGCTCCCCTAGCGCGTCCCTGATCGGGTCCATCAGCGGTTCGGATGCCGCGGTCCCCTCGCCACAGAGGATCAGCACGCGCTCGGCGTCCAGCGTGTCGAGCTCAGAGCCGAGCGCATCGACCGCACCGCGACCGTACCGGATCCTCGAGGGGCAATAGGACAGCTCGAATCGCCTGTCATCGGCTTGGCCCGTCATCGATAGTTCGCCGAGGGCTCCGCGGGACAATAACGGCTGTCACCTTCTCCGCCGTAAACGGCGGAGCTTGTCGGTGGACCCGTTCGAAAAACTATCCTGTGGTCGGCGTGTCACGGCCATTCACGTTCCGTGTCCCCAACTTCAGGGCAAGGTGACTGGTTGCCCCTCCAACACCAGACGTGTGCCGGTCCTGGAGTAGCTTCCGAGCGATGTTCTTTGCGGCGTGGTATGCGCGGTCGCATTTGCGACACACAAAAGCATCGCCGTCGCGGTTGGCCTCCTGCGTGAAGCGACAGTCCCCATGACTACACCGCTGACTTGTGTACTGTGGGGCGACCTTCTCGACGATGATCCCGTACGCGGCGGCTTTGTATTCGGTGTGTTCTTGGATCCGACGGAACGCCCACTGCTGGAATTTGCTGGCGTTCGAGATGCGGTCGCGAATATTCGCTAAGTCCTCGAACGCAATGTGCGTACAATCGTGAGCGAGTGCTTCCTGCACCAGTGCCTTCGAGACACGATAGAGGTAGTCCTCGCTCCAGCGGGCGAACCGACTCCCGAGTGATTGCATCGTCAGATGGGCCGACCGCGTGCCCGTCTGTTGCATCCGGCCACGCCGTGTTTCGTACTCCCGACGTTTGTGATTGAGGTAGTCCGCATTGCCGAAAAACGCGCCCGTACTCGTGACAGCGAGGTGCCCATCCACATTCAAAATCGACGCCGAGAACCGTCCCGTTCTCGGTATCTGCCGGCTCTGCATCCGTCTCCTTGGCGACAGCGATGTGGAGGTAGTAGTCGCCGTTCCGGTGATGTAATGTGGCTTCTCGCTTTTCCCACTCGGCAGAGAAGAAGGTCGTCGGTGGCACGTCCTCGTCAGGCAGGACGAATGCGGCTTCGATGCGCCCATCCACGGTCGTAAGTGTGGCGTACTCGTCGTAATACGTAATCGCGTTGCGATTGTAGACGACCGAATCGGCCGTGAACTGCGGTTTTGAGGGATGCGCTCCCGCTTTGCGCTTTTCCGCGCAGGAAGCGAGGGCATCCGCAGCTCGGTTGCGCGCGGCACACACGAGGTCGGCGTTGAGTTCGTCGGTCGCGTCGCGTACGTTGTCGTACGCCCGGTGGTGCAACGCAGTTTTGGACGTGACGATGGAGCCGTCGTCAGTCCCGTTCCAACCGTCATCGGCGACCATCTGCGCGGCCTGTTTGAAGCGCTCGATCGTCTCTTGAAGGAGGTGGTGCGCATCGTCGTCGACGTCGAGCTTCACGACCGCAGTACGTCGCAACTCCACACCGGCCGTAGATGCGTTATCTGATATAAACAACAGTTCCGTCGTATTGGGGAGGCGTCCGTACGATTACCGGTGGATTGTCGCACGGCGGATACGCGATTCCCGCCCGGCGTGAACGCCGGGATTCCCTCGCTATTTCAAGATGGGAATCGCTTCCGCCGACGGCTCGCCGCCTCCGGTCACACCGGGACGAACAGGACGAAGAGGAACAGGAACACGATGGCGGCGGCGAGCACGCCGACGACAGCGTACCAGACCCCGGCGAGGACGACCGTCCAGGCCCGGAGCGGGTGCCCGCGTGCATAGGTGAGGCCGTAGAGGCCCGCCGCCAGGACGAGCGGGTACCCGCCGGCAACCGCGAACACGTAGACGAGCACCCCTCGCCCTTCGAAGCCGCCGGTCACGGCGACCCCCGCGAGGAACGTGAGCACGTGCCCGGCGATCACGAGCGTCACGGTCAGGAGGTAGTTGCCTAGCGGCGACGCGCTCGGCCCCCGCCGGAACTGGGAGCGGACGGTCCCCGAGGCGAGCAGCGGCGCACACGCCACAAGCTGGAGGGCCCAAAACGCCCCGACCGCGAGGGCGACGCCGGTCCACGCGAGCGACATACGGGCATCCCCGCGATCGGCCCCGAAAAGCCCCCCGTTTCCGACGTCTTCGCGCGGTGCGGGGAATCCAGTTCCCTCGTTCCCCCGAGACCTGGACAGACATGCTTTCCTTGTTCGTCCTGTAGCGCATCCATGACCGCGCCGGAGGACGTCGATCCGACCGACCGGGAACACCGCGAACTCGGCCGCGGGTTGCTCGAGGAACAGATGGGTCCGAGTTCGGCCGCCGCCCACCTCTACCGGGGCGAAATCCATCGGATGCGATTCTGGCGTGAACGGCTGGACCGCACGACCCACTGGGCGATCCTGATTCTGGCCGCGCTGCTCACGTGGACGTTCTCGAGCCAAGGGAACCCCCACTACATTCTGCTCCTGGGCACGACCGCACTCGTGGCATTTCTCGTCGTGGAAGCCCGCAGATACCAGGGGTACGATATGTGGCGGGGACGCGTCCGTATCCTCCAGAAGAACGTGTTCGCCTTCGGGCTCGATCCCTCGCGCGGACTCGAGAATCCGGGATGGCGGCGGACGTTGAGCGCGGACTACCGCCACCCGGCGATCAAGATCTCGACCGAGGAGGCGATCGCCCATCGCCTCCGTCGGATCCATCTGCTGTTGTTAAGCATCCTCCTCGGGGCGTGGGCGATCCGGGTGGGCGCTTTCGCGACCGACCCCTGGCCGGCGAGCGCCGCGATCGGGGCGATCCCCGGTTGGCTGGTGACCGCCGGGGTTGGGATGTTCTACGTTGTCTGCGTCGCGATCGCCGTCCGGCCTCGGGAGTGGGACGCCGAGGACGAGCTCCACGCCAAGTCGGTCGGCCGAGATCGCTGAGCTCACTCCTCGGCATCCCGCCGGATCTCGAGCGTCTCGATCCGCCGGCCGTCGACCGCCAGGACCTCGAGCGTATAGCCGTCGACGGCCACGGTGTCGCCCGGTTCGGGAACCCGGCCCAGGCGGTCGAGGACGAATCCGCCGACGGTGGTCACGAGGGAGGATTCGAGCGTGGCATCGAGATTGTCGTTGAGCTGGTCGATCGTCACGGCGGCGTCGACGTGGTAACGCCCGGGCCCGACCGCCGCGATCGCCGGCTCCTCGGCGTCGAACTGGTCCTGGATGTCCCCCACGACCGATTCGACGATATCCTCGATCGTCACGAGCCCGGCGAAGCCACCCCACTCGTCGATCACGGCGGCCATCTGGCGACGCGAGGCCTGCATTTCCTCGAGCAACTCGATCACGGGGGTCGTCTCCGGCGCGACGTTGATCGGTCTGGACAACTCGCCCGCGGTCGCGTCGGTCCGGCCCTCCTGGTCCGCCCGCACTACGTCCTTGACGTCGAGGAACCCGACGATCTGTTCCTGGTCCTCCGCATCGAGGACGGGATACCGGGTGTGATCCGCTTCGGCCACCAGCTCGCGGATCGCGGCGAGGGGCTGCTCGCTCGTCAGCGTGATCACGTCGGGCCGGGGGACCATGACCTCGCGGGCCAGCAGGTCGTCGAGTTCGAAGATCCGGTCGATCATCTCGACCTCCCCGGTGGCGATGTGGCCGGCCCGTCCCGCATCCCCGAGCACGCGGCGGAGTTCCTCTTCCGTGAGGATCTGGTCGGTCTCGGACGCCGGCGGGACGCCGATCAGCCGCGTGAACCAGTTGGCCGTCCCG
>CAZAYR010000045.1:0-4115 GCA_964489365.1 uncultured Salinarchaeum sp. | reverse complement strand
AGACCACGATCCCCGGCATGAAGAGGTAATAACACAGCTTCATCGGCGGCGAAACGAGCAATGCGACGCGCTCGGCCTGGGCGATCGCGATCGTCTTCGGCGCGAGCTCGCCGAAGACCACATGCAGGAACGTAATGAAACTGAACGCGACGGCGAAGGAGACGAGATGGAGGGTATTTGCCGTCAGGACATCCGCGAGAAGCGGTTCCAGCAGTCGCGCGACGGCGGGCTCGCCGAGCCACCCCAGTCCCAGCGACGCGATCGTGATCCCCAGCGGCGTGACCGCGAGGTACTCGTCGAGGTTGTCGAGTGCATCCCCGAGGAGCTCGGCCCCGGGGCGCCCTTCCGCGATGAGCTGATCGACCGAGGAGCCACGGACGCGGACGTACGCGAACTCCGAGGCGACGAAGAATCCGTTCAGCCCCACCAGGACGAGCGCGGCGAGCACCTGACCCCCCGAGATCGCGAGCTCGATCATGCCCCTCCACCCCGATGCGAGAATCGCAGCGACCGATGCATACCCGGCCTCGCCCCCGTAGGCGCTTAGTTCCTGCCGAGTCAGGCGATGGACTGATTGCGCTGCTCGTGCCTTCGGCGCGTGTGACCGCGGGGCGCCACCACGCCTTGGCCGTGCTCGGCGTCGCCATCGCGGCGATCAGCTGGGGGGCGATCCTCGTCCGCTGGAGCGACGCGCCGCCGGTGGTGGCGGCGTTCTACCGGGTGTTGTTCACCACCCTGCCGCTGATCCCGTTCGCCATCTGGCGCTATCGGCACGCCTTCGCGAGGATGGGGGGACGCGACCTCGCGGCCGCCGTGCTCGCGGGGGTGGCGCTGGCGCTCCATTTTGCCGCCTGGTTCGAGAGCCTCTCGTGGACCAGCGTCGCCACGAGTGTCACGTTCGTCCAGGCCCAACCCCTGTTCGTCGCGCTGGGGGCCTGGCTGCTCCTCGACGAGCGGATACCGCGGCTGGCCTGGGTGGGCATCGTGGTTGCCGTCCTCGGGATGGGTGCCATGTCGCTCGGGGATCTCCTCGGCGGCGTGTTTGTCGGCGACCGACCGCTGTACGGCAACGGGCTGGCCCTGTGTGGCGCCGCCATGATGGCCGCGTACCTGCTCGTGGGCCGGTCGACCCGCCAGCGCGTCGCGTTGATCCCGTACGTGGTCTTCGTCTACGGGATCTGCGCCATCGTCCTCGGTCTGCTGGTCGCGGTTGGGGGCCACCCGTTTGCCGGCTATCCCAGGCGGGAATGGACGCTCTTTGCCGGCCTCGCGGTGGGGCCCGGGCTCCTGGGACATACGCTTATCAACTGGACACTGGCGCACCTCCGTTCGAGCGTGGTATCGGTGACGATCCTGGGGGAACCGATCGGCGCCGCCATTCTGGCGGCGGTGCTCCTGTCGGAGTGGCCGACCACGTACACGGTCGGGGGAGCCGCCATCGTCCTGGGGGGTATCTACCTGACTGCGCGGGCACGTCGGGGGGAGACCCCGTCTCCGACATAGCGCACCCCCCGATGTTCGGCCGACAAGGCGAAGGGCCCTGACAGCGAACATCGACTATGAACGAACGCACGCTGCGCGTCGACGGGATGGCCTGCAACGGCTGCGAGGATAGCGTCGAGTCCGCGGTGCGCGAGCTCGAGGGAATCGACCGCGCCGAGGCCGACCACGAGGCCGGCACGCTCGAGTTCGTGGCGAGCGAACGGGTCTCGGAAGACGCCGTCCACGAGGCGGTCGCCGGGGCCGGGTACGAAGTCGTCGGCTGACGGCGATCGGATGATTCGGCCGCTCGCGCGGCCGATACCAGCCTTCAATATCCGTGGTGTGTGAGCCATCAGGTATGGCCGCCATCGAGATCGACGGCCTCACGAAGGATTACGGGGAGGTCCTCGCGGCCGACGAGCTCACCTTCACCGTCGAGGAAGGGGAGGTCTTCGGGTATCTCGGTCCGAACGGTGCCGGGAAGACGACCACGATCCGCCTGCTCCTCGGGTTCATCAAGCCCACGGACGGGCACGCCCGTGTGCTTGGCCGGGATATCCGTGATCGACGAGCGTTACGGGAGGCGCGCCGGCACATCGGCTATCTCTCCGACGAGCCAGGGTTCGACGAGGGATCGACGGGCGCGGAGATCCTCGACCTCCACGCGGCCGTCAAGGGCGATCAGCGGCGCGCGACCCTCCTCGAGGATTTCGATCCACCCCTCGACCGGGCGATCCGGGATTACTCGCGGGGCAACGTGCAGAAGCTCGGGATCGTCGCCGCGTTCATGCACGAGCCCGACCTGGTCATTCTGGACGAGCCGACCAGCGGCCTCGATCCCCTGATGAAACAGCGCTTCGCACGGTTTCTCGTCCGTGAACGGGAGCGCGGGGTCACGATTTTTCTCTCCTCGCACATCCTCAGCGAGGTTCGTCGGCTCTGTGACCGGGTGGGCATCATCCGCGGGGGCCGGCTGGTGACGATCGAGCCGGTCGAGTCGCTGTTGCGCCGCAGCGGGAAGGTCGTCCGGATCCGGAGCGCACGGCCGATTCCGACGGACCGACTCGCCATCGACGGCGTCCACGACCTCGACACGAGCTTCGACGATCCTGACGGGAATCCCGAGGCGGCGTTCACCGACTGTGCATTCACGTACACGGGCGACATCAACGAGCTGCTCCGGGTCCTCCCGGAGGAGGATCTGCTCGATCTCTCCATCGAGGAGGCACCCCTGGAGGACGTGTTCCTGCGGTTCTACGGGGAGGACGACGATGTTTGAGTTCACCCGCTTCGATGGCCGGAAGCGAATCCGCGGGGGAATCTACCTCGGACTGGGCATGTCCGCGCTGGCCCTGATGGTGATCTGGGTCTATCCGTCGTTCAGCGACGCCTTCGAAGGCGACGAGTTCCTCGAGATCTATCCCGAAGAGATCCTCCGGGTGTTCGACATCCGGACCATGGCGTCCCTGGAAGGGTTTCTCGCCTTCGAGCTGTACGTCTTCGGCTGGGTGATTCTGCTGGGGCTGTATTTCGCATACAGCGCGGCGAGCATCATCGCGGAGGACGTCGACCGGGGGCGCATCGACGCGCTGTTGGCGTTGCCGGTCTCCCGACCGCGCCTCCTCGCCGAACGCTTTCTCGCGCTCGGCGTCCCGATCCTGCTGGTCAACGTTATCGTGCCGCCCGTCGTGTACGTGGGCGCGTGGGCGATCGACGAGCCGATGGCCGCCGCCGACGTCATCGCCGTCCACGCCCTGTCGATCCCGTATCTCTTCGCCTGTGCGTCGATCGGGCTCCTCTGTTCGGTCATCTTCAACCGGGCCGGCATCGCCCAACGGGTCGCGCTGGCGGGGGCGTTCGCGCTGTACCTCATGGAGTCGCTCCTCGAGGGCACGGATCTCGAGTTCGTCGGGACCCTCACCCCCCAGCGATACTACGATCCGAACGCGATCCTCCTGGAGAGCTCGTATGACCCGGTCGCCGCCGCGATCCTGGTCGGGATGACGCTGGTGCTCCTGATCACCAGTCAACTCTGGTTCCGGTGGAAGGACGTCTGAAACCCGATTTCTCGGGGATTACTCGACGTCTCCGTCGATGACCGCCGAAACGTCCATGGCGGGGTCGAGGTAGGTCACGGCGAGCACCACCGTCTCCTCGTGGGTGGGTTCGGCCATCGGCTCGACGTCGTCCCGGGCGATGTCCGCGTCGGGCCACACCCGCGCCGTGAAGGTCAGGTCGAGCGGGAAGAATTCGGTGGCGCCGGGTTCCCCGACGTCGATGTCGTCGATGGGACCACCCTCGAGCCAGCGCCGCTCGGGAGTAAAGAGGCGACACCGGCCCCCGCCATCCCAGGTTTGGGTATGCGTCGTCGGCCACGGTTCATCCGGATTCGTGATAAACGGGCCCGTCTCGTACCCGAACTCGCGGTCGATCCCCTCGATCGTGCCCGTCCAGGTCACGATCGGGACGGTGTCTGTCAGGTTTTCCCACGTGATCGTGAACGCGTCGGTGCCGATCGGGACCGCGTCGAGGGTTCCGTCCTCGGTCGTGGCGTGGCCGATCACCTGCCGGCCGTTTTCCTCGGCAGCACAGTAATCGTCGCTCGCCCGGCCGTTCGGGGCCCGGGCGACCCG
>CAZAYR010000044.1:0-18235 GCA_964489365.1 uncultured Salinarchaeum sp. | reverse complement strand
ACTACCACGTGCTCGTCATCCTCACGGACATGACGAACTACTGCGAGGCGCTGCGCGAGATCGGGGCCGCCCGGGAGGAGGTCCCGGGTCGCCGTGGCTATCCCGGGTACATGTACACGGACCTGGCCTCGCTGTACGAGCGGGCCGGCCGGATCCACGGGCGGGACGGGTCGGTCACCCAGATCCCGATCCTGACGATGCCCAGCGACGACATCACGCACCCGATCCCGGACCTGACGGGGTACATCACGGAGGGCCAGATCATCGTCGACCGGTCGCTGAACAGCCAGGGCATCGAACCCCCGATCGACGTGCTGCCGAGCCTCTCCCGGCTCATGGACGACGGGATCGGCGAGGGGCTGACCCGCGCCGACCACGGCGACGTCTCCGACCAGCTCTACGCGTCGTACGCGGAGGGCAACGACAAGCGGGACCTCGAGCAGATCGTCGGCCGCGAGGCCTTAAGCGACCTCGACAACCTGTATCTGGACTTCGCCGACCGGTTCGAGGAGGAGTTCGTCCAGCAGGGCTACGAGACGAACCGCTCGATCGACGAGACCCTCGAGATCGGGTGGGACCTCCTCTCGATGCTCCCGGAGGACGTCCTCCACCGGGTCGACCAGGCGTTCATCGAGGAGCACTACCGCGAGACCGAAGCCGAGGGAGAGGCCGTGCCGGCCGACGACTAACCGAACACGGACGAACACACAATGAGCACGAGCGACGTCAAGCCGACCCGGAAGAACCTGATGGAGATCCGCGAACGCATCGAATTCTCGCGCCGGGGTCACAGCACGCTCGAGGACAAGCGGGACGCGCTGGTCCTCGAGTTCATGGACATCCTCGAGCAGGCCCAGGACGTCCGGACGGACCTCGAGGACGATTACGAGGAGGCCCAGGAGACCATCGACGTGGCCCGGGCCCTCGAGGGCGACCTCGCCGTCCGTGGCGCCGCCGCCGCGCTCAAGGAACACCCCGAGATCACCCTCCAGTCCAAGAACGTCATGGGGGTTGTCGTTCCGCAGATCGAATCCTCCCGTGTCGAGAAACGGTTGGACGAGCGGGGGTACGGGATCATGGGTACGAGCGCCCGCATCGACGAGGCCGCGGCCGCCTACGAGTCGCTCCTGGAAACGGTCATCCTGGCGGCGGAGGTCGAGACGGCGATGCGGAAGATGTTAGAGGAGATCGAAACCACGAAGCGACGCGTCAACGCGCTGGAGTTCAAGCTCCTCCCCGAGCTGGAAGAGGCCCAGGAGTACATCGAACGGAAGCTCGAGGAGCAAGAGCGCGAGGAGATCTTTCGCCTGAAGAAGATCAAGGATAAGAAAGAATAAGCCCGGAGAATCTTCCCGGCTGCCCCGACCGGCAACGAGCTACGTTGTCCCCGCCGTCGGCCTATTCGGGTAGTACATTCTCTTGCTCGCTAGGGAGGTGAATCTCACCGCGCCCGGGCGCCCCTTTATGTGGGATGATTTATAAATGAAGTTAACATTAAGCACGGAGAGCGTCGACGCCCGTCAATGGAATCGTACGCGTTTCACCTGATGCCGTACAAGGACTCGAGCGATAATGCCTGACCGTTTCCGGAGGACCCATGGGACGCCCAATTGGGTCATGAATATTACAATAGTTATCTCGATGAGCTGGAGTTGGCAGAGGAGCTCGGGTTCGATGGGGTGGGCCTGAACGAACACCATTTCTCGACACACAGCACCCAGGTTGCACCGAATCTGACTGCCGCCAATTTGGCGGCGAGGACAGACGAGATCACGATTGCGCTGATGGGGAACATTATCGCTGTCCGGAGGAACCCGATTCGGGTCGCCGAGGAAGTAGCGTGGCTTGACAACGTCACTGGTGGCCGGATTCTCTCGGGGTTTCCGCGGGGAATACCACCCGAATACATTGCCTACACGGTAGATTACGAGGACTCGCGGGAGCGATTCGAGGAGGCGTGGGAACTTATTATCAAGGCGTGGACCGCGGAGGAACCCTTCGATTGGGAAGGGGAACCGATTTGAGGATGTATATATTCGCCCAAGGCCGTACCAACAGCCGCATCCACCACTCTGGACCCCGGCGAGGAGTGAGGACACGCTACGCTTTGCGGCGGCACGACAGTTACCCATCGGCACGGCCTTCCACGATCCCGAGTTCATGGCCGAGGTGTTCGAGAATTACCGGGAGATCACGGAATCGGAGTTCGGGTGGACGCCCACAGATGGCGATTTCACCATGCTTCGACCCATATACGTGGCTGACTCGATGGAGCGGGCACGTGAGGAGGCAGCGGAGCACTTCCATGCCTTCTACAAACAGTTCCTCCTCGGCCTGTTTCGGGGTGTCGTCCCCCGGTTCATGGGACAGGACGGTTACGATCCGGAACAGGAGGATCTCTACCTCGATAATCTGCCGCCGGACGGCGAACTCGCAAATAATTATGATTTCGACGAATACCTCGAGTCGGGAATCATCATTGCCGGCGATCCCGAATACGTCGTGACCGAAATCGAAGATCAATACGAAACGGTCGGAGGGTTCGGTAGACTTGCGGGTCTCTTTCAGTTCGGGACGCTGCCCCACGAAAACACGAGGAAGAATCTCCAGTTATACGCCGACGAAGTGCTCCCCGAAATCGAGCATTGGGGAATTCCTGAGGTCCGAAGAGAGAGAGAGTTGTCAGGTTCGCAACTGGATGCCCTGGCTCCATGCGAGGTGATCGGACGGTTTAGACCATCGGCTCGGTTCTGCATCGAGGACGACGCCCAGTTCTGATGGACACGATCGGCGAGCGGCATCCGGTTGCGTGCCCGAGCTGCGCCAGGATCTGATTAACAATGCCTACCCGTCGGTAATTGGACGCGTTGAATGGCTCATGAACTCTCGTTTCGAAACAAATTACGGGCGCTCTATTTAATCACGAAATTCAGGCCGAAATTCACTGGTCTGATTATCCTGTTCGGCCTGTTGACGGCCCTACTCGAAGGGGTTGGCGTGACCTTTATCGTGCCGTTGATCGAGGTCGCGCGCTCGCCGGAGGCCCACCCCCAGGATGGGCTCGTCGGTGGGTTTGCAACCGTCTTCGGGGTCCTCGGCATCCCCTTTACGATCGGATATATCGTCGTCGGTGTGTCCGTGGTGCTGGTCGTCCGCTACCTCGCCTCCTTCCTTGCCGGCTGGGCGCGGGCGTACCTCCGGATCCATTACGTGGAGAACCTCCAGGCCCGGGGCTTCGAGAACGCGCTCGACGCTCGTATCGCGTACTTCGACGCCGAAGGATCGGACGACATTCTCAACGCGGTGGTCACCCAGGCCCAGAAGGCCGGGGAAGGCATCGAGGCCTTCGTCCGGATTTTCCAATCGGGCCTCCTGATCGTGATGTATCTGGCCATCGCGTTCTATCTCGCCCCCCTCTTGTCCTTGATCTCGATGGCGCTCGTCGGTTTCATGATGTTCGGGCTGCGCAACCGGGTGGAATCGGCCTATTCGATCGGCGACCGGGTTGCCGATGCCAACGAGAGGATCCAACGAACGGTCCAGGCCGGCACACAGGGGATCCGCGATGTGAAGATGCTCGGGAACGATGACAGGCTGTTAGGCGACTTCTCCGCGGCGATGACCCAGTTCGTGGACTCCTCGATCAAGGTCAAACGGAACGAATACCTCATCAAGAACGCGCACAACCTGTTGGTCGCGCTCCTCATTTTCGTCTTGATCTACGTGGCGATCGTGTTCACGAGCATGTCGTTCGGGGCGCTCGGGGCGTTCCTGTTCGTGATGTTCAAACTCGGGCCGACAGTCGGGACCGTGAACGGACGATACTATCAGCTCGAAGGCATGCTCCCGCATCTCGTGCGGACGGAAGAATTCATCGACGAACTGCAACGGAATCCGGAAATCGAAGGCGGCGATCGCCCCGTCCCGGAGGACCCGATGCCGATCGAGTTTCAGGATGTGCGTTTTGCGTACGAGGGCAGTGAAACGGTCCTGAACCGCATCTCCTTCCGCATCGATCGGGACGAGTTCGTGGGGTTCGTGGGGAAGTCGGGCGCCGGCAAATCGACCATTGCCTCGTTGCTCGCGCGGTTGTATGCGCCGGATGCGGGGCAGATATACGCCGGTGGGATCCCGATCGAGGAGTTCGATACCGAAGCGTGGCGATCACGGATCGCGTACGTGCGACAGGATCCGTTCATCTTCAACACGACACTCAGGGAGAACCTCCGCCTCGCCAATCCGGATGCGAGCGAGCAGGAGCTCGACCGGGTGTGCAACATCGCGCAGGTCACGGAGTTTCTCGATGACCTGCCGAACGGGTATGACACGGAACTCGGCGACGACGGCGTCCGGCTCTCAGGGGGGCAGCGACAGCGGGTCGCGCTCGCCCGAGCGCTCATCGAGGAGGCCGACATCCTCCTGCTCGATGAAGCGACGAGCGATCTCGATACGAACATCGAAAACCGTGTGCAAGCCGGGATCGAATCGATGGACCGCGATTTTACCATCATTACCATCGCCCACCGACTCTCGACGGTGCGGGACGCCGACCGGATCTACACGTTGGAGGACGGGGAGATCATCGAGAGCGGGCAACACGAGTCGCTTCTCGGGGAGGAGGGTCGGTACGCGGAACTCTACTACGCCCAATAACGAGTTATCCCTCAGCCCCGACTGTCGCCCGGACGCGCTTGGCGACCCGCCACCCCGGAAGCCCGAACACGGAGGCGACCCCACCGATCCCGGAAAATATCTTGTTCCTGGTGCCTGGGGTGTAGTACAGCGATTTGAGGAAACAGCGCACGGCGCCCGGCGACCAGATATGCTCCTCGAGCAAGTATTCGCCGTGCTTCTGATACCACGAGGCAAGCAGCTGGCGACGAATCTCCGGGTGCTGGTCGTATAGTTCCTCCTGGTGTCGGATGTTCTGCTTGACTTTCTCGAGCCGTCTTGCGCCGTACCACAGTTTGTTGGTCCCGCGTCGGTAGAAGACGAGACATTCGTCGACGTATTCGAACTTCGTCCGTCGCGCCAGCTCGATCTTGAGATCCGTATCCCCGAGCTCGATATCGAGGTCGTCGTCCTCGCCCATCCCTGCCAGGGGCATACAGTCCAGGAGCACCTCCCGCTCCATGAGCATGGATCCCGTCCAGATTGGAAACGCCCTGAACGCCAAGGCTTCCTCGAGAATATCCCCCGAGACCTCGGGGCGGGGATAATACTCGCCTTCCTCGCCCCAGATGACCCCGCAGTACGAGACCCCTACCTCCGGATTCTCCCGGAGCACTGCCGCCGTTTTCCGCAACTTCCCGTCCAGAAGGTAGTCGTCGTCATCGAGAAACTGGATATACTCCCCCGTGGAGGCCTCGATCCCCGTCGTATACGCCGTGGCCCACCCCCCGTTTTCTTCCCGGACGATGCCATAAACCTCGTCATACTCATCGAACACGGGCTCGGCATGCCCCTCCCCCGAATCATCCACGACGATAAGCTCGACGGGATCGTAATCCTGTTCCAAGACGCTATCGATGGCCTCGCGGAGCATCTCGTTGCGGTAGTGGGTCGGTATGATGACCGAAATTTCCTCCTCCATACACCGCCATGGCGGACGGTCGATCATTGTTAGCGCCTTCTTCACTCATCGAAACGGGTCGTTCCGACGGGATCTCATCCGCATTGATATACCGATGTTGGCCGGCCCCGGCATCGCTCGCATCGCGCGACACAACGACCAGTCATAGGGATGGTGACGCGAGAATTTCCATAGTTCCCGCCCGACGGGTCGACCACTGATCGGCCCCTCGAGGACGGGCCGGCGTAATGGGGCGCCTAAAGCCCGACGTCGATGGAGGCATCCGAACTGGCGTCGGCCTCCGCCTCGGCACGGTCGTCAGATGCCGATTCCGATTCGGCCTCACCGCTTGCTTCGACGTGCGAATCGGCGCTCCCATCCGCAGTGGTCCCGTTCACATTCGTTTCGCCACTTCCCCCCGATTCCGCGCTACTCTCCGCGTCGGCCTCGGCAGAGCTCTTGGCATCGGCGTCCGAGGCGTTCGACTCGGACTCACCGTCAGTGCTCACGTTAACCGCTCCCTCACCGCTTCCCTCGGCGGATCCTCCGGTTTCCCCTTCATGTTCCGTATCGGTCTCGGCCTCTGCCCGGGCATCGAGATCGGCCTCGGCGTCGACATGCCCGTCAGCGGAGACTTCCGCGACGATGTCGCTCGAGCGATTGTGGGCCCGTGCGACCGTCGCGGCGGTGCCACCCTCCGCCGCCACTCCGATTGACGCGTTGTGCCGGGATGCGGCATCGCTGTCATTCGTTGCTATCGCGGCATGGCCCCCAGCGGTCGGGTTCGATTCCCCCGAAGCATGGACACGTGCGCTGCCATCGCCGTCGCTCACGCCGAGGGCGATCGCGACATCGTGGATGATGTCGACGAGTCCGAAGAGGACCGCATCGCTTTCACTGCCACTGCTCGCTTCCGCGTTGCTCGTCTGTGCCCCACTGAATTCGGCGCTCGTTTGATTCGCCACGTTTGCGGCGGTAGCCAACCCGATCGTCGTCTCCCACTCGCCGTGCTCGGGGGCACGGATCGCGACAACCCCGGACGCACGGCCCTCGTCCGTCGCGATGGAGAGCCGGACGGTCACGTTCTCGTCGGGGACCGGGAGGCGCACCGAGCCATTGCTATCGGTTTGAAACGCGCCGCTGCCCGCGAACAAGGCGTCGCCAACCGGGGTGACACTGCCCTCCGCGTTGGCCGCCGCCTTGCCATCCTGATGGACGGTCAGGACGGTCGCGTCATTGGTGACCTCGATGGTCACCCTGAGCGATGCATCCGCGTCCGTCTGCCCCTTCGCAGCCATGGCCGCACCCGGGGCGACCCCGGCGATCAACACCACTGCGGCGATCGCAACTGTGAGGGATCGTTTGTTGAACATTGCAGCCGGGATGTCCCTCGCCCATTTAAAGGAGATTCTGGCAAATCGTTCCAAACACCCGAAGCCAGGGGGCGACCCCTCTCGTTTCTCACGATTTGAGCGAGGGCATCCAAAATATCCAGGCCCAAAGGTTTCAGTCATCAAGACTGACCAGTCCCGAACGAACAGATATTCGAGGCGTCCAATGTCCAGGCCGCGCCCCGTCGTCCGCGCCCTCTGTATCATCGCCCTCGTCCTGCTCGGGACGGTCGTGGGCACCGTCGGCGTAGCCTCGGCTGCAGGCCCGGTCGCGCCCCACTTTCATGGCGGCACGATGACTACAAGCGGGTCGGCCGCGGACCCGGGCGTGAACTTCGCGATTTCGACCGACGGGCCGTCGACCAACACTAGCGAGGACGGCCCCACGAATCCCGCGGGCACACTCCCGGACTCGGTCGAAAACGCTACCGATGACACCACGTCATCGGATCGAGACGCCCTCGAGGACATGTCCACCCTCGAGTCGACCACGAATCCCACCGGGTCGACGAACGCATCCGACGCTCGTACCAGCGCGGGCGACATCGACGAGTCGTTCGAAACGGGGGTAGTGGAGAACACAGACGGAACTGTCGATGCGACGGCGGACACGACCGGGGATCCAGTCGGCTCGACCGGGGCGATCACCGACGAGTCGCCGATCGAATCGGTCTCGAGCACGACCGCCGACGCTGTCGCGAGCATCACGCGCGAGGTCAATACCACCGCGGCTGGCGAACTCGCCTCGCTCACCGCGTCAATCACGGCGGCCGATCGACCGACGAACGCCGCATTCGGGATCGTCGGGATGGTCCGATCGTTCCACCTCGAACCAAGCGAGGGAGACACAGCGGGGGACCCCCTTGCCGATGGGGGGCCAACGGATACCGTCGGGGATCATCGTGTCCCCCAGCCCCCCGCCGAAACCTCGGTGGACGCGCGTTCGGCTACGACGGAGTCCGACCCTTCGGGTGCTCCCCAGATCACGGACGTGGCGACAGGCAATCTCCCGCCGCTTTCGACGAGTGTGGGGTCGCTAGGGGCGCTCGTGGTGGCTGGTGTGGCAGGCCGCCAGTGCCTGGCCGCGGGAGCCTCGTCGCCGGGCGCGGGCCTCAACGTGCTTCGTCACGGGGGACGGATCGCGTCCCGCGCCAACTCGTGGGGATGGCGTGACTGGCTCTGGCGGATTCATGGCCTCTTTGGCTATCAACGATACGATGAGACGGATCCGCTCGAACACGAATCCCGCGCGACCATCCATGGATATCTCGAGGACGCGCCCGGGTCGTACCTTTCCGAGATCAGCGAGGAGACCGATATCCCCCTGCCGACCGCTCGATACCACCTCAAGATCCTCGAACACGAAAACCTCGTCTTCAGGTCCAAGATGCGCGGCAAACGTCGGTACTTCCCCGCCGGGGCGGAGCCATCGAAACTCGACGCTGCCCTCGATGATGTGGGGGCGGCTGCAGTGTTACGGGCGCTCGCCGATCACGGGCCGGACTCGGTGAGCGGGCTGGCGGAGAAACTCGACCGGGACGTGAGCACGGTTAGTCATCACTTACAGCAACTCGAAGGGGACGGTCTCGTGACGCGCGAGCAGGATGGCCCGGCTGTCATGAATCGCCTTTCCCCGACCGTCCGGGAGAGGCTAGCCCCCTCCGAAGCGGATCCGTCGATGGCGGAAACCCCGGGCGAGGCGTCCGCAAGGACCTCCGATTGACGATCGCCGCCGTGGGCACGGGGGCTCCGCTCGGGGTCCTGGCATGCCGGCTCCGCTTCGCGCCGAAAAAGGTGGCCGGGTCGTCGGTTCAGACGAAGCTCAGGATGCCGTCGTCGTCCTCTTCGGCATCCTCGCCGTTCTCGGATTCGTTCCCGTCGTCGAAGATTCCACCGTCATCCTCGTCGGACTCGTTGTCCCCGCCGCCGGGGCCATCGCTCTCCGAACCGGGGCCATCATCCTCTTCGCTATCGGTCCCGACACCGTCGTCTTCCGCTCCACCCGTCCCGTCGTCGGTCGTGTCTTCTTCGAGGGCCACGCGCACGAGGATCGGCTCTCCGTCCTCCATGC
Organism: uncultured Salinarchaeum sp.; assembly: GCA_964489365.1. Taxonomy (GTDB): domain Archaea; phylum Halobacteriota; class Halobacteria; order Halobacteriales; family SKNY01; genus SKNY01. The sequence continues at coordinate 9,201 of CAZAYR010000044.1, read as the reverse complement.
CGAGCCCGGCCCCACCAGCACCGTCGCTGGTGGTGCCGTTATCGTCGTTGCTATCGTCGCCACCGATCCCACCGGTGTCGTCGCTTTCGTTGCCGTTGTCGCCGGGGCTATCGCTGCCGGTTCCGCCGTTGTCGCCAACCCCGTTGTCGCCGTCACCGGATTCGGTATCCGAGCCCATGTCAGCCTCGTCGAGCGGTTCGTCCGGGCCGTGCAGGAGCTCCTCGATTTCGCCGAGTTGGATGTCCTCGTCGACACTAATGTCCGCGTCACCGGGGACGAACACCGGCGCCACGTGTGAGGGCGAGTATTCGAACTGCGCGAGGTGTGTGGTGTAATCCTCGGCCTGCGCCGTCCCGGCGCCGCCGTCGCTATCGTCGCTGCCTGGACCACTACCCCCATTATCGTCACTCCCGATCCCACTGCCGTTCCCATCACTTTCGTTATCATCGCCACCGATTCCGCTGCCGCCGTTGCTACTTTCGTTATTGTCGCTACCGATTCCGCCGTCGTCATCGCTCGTCCCGCTGCCGCCATTGCTGTTCTCGCCGTTGATGCCATCGCTTTCCTCGTCGTCCTCCCAGGGCAGCCAGTCGACCTCGTCGGAGACGACCTGTGCGTTGGCGTTCTCCACGGCGTCGGGGTATAGCATCAGCACGCTATCCCCGTTCTCGCTCATCCCGTTGTCGCCGGTCCCGTCGTCGCTGTCGCCGTTTTGTGCCGCCACGTTCCCCACCGACGCGCCACCGAGGGCGATCGCCCCTGACGCGATGGCGCTCTTCTGGAGGAACGATCGCCGGCTCGTATCGATACCACCGAATGGTCGGATGGACTCGTCGTCACTCATAGGTTACCGCCATGAATTGTTAATGGACTGTCGGGGAAAGCGGGCTTCGTTGCACTTGCAACCGAATTGTCCCACGCCTTTCATATCCAGATAGTATTAAATTCCAATCATTGTAACAGTGATAGAATCTACGCCGGTCGTGACGTAGAGGAGTTATTGTGCCCCGCGCCGGTACGCGAAGGTATGTCTTGTACGTGTGGCGGGGAGACCGTCGTGCGACCGTGGCCGGCGCCGCTGGCGGACGTGTTTGAAGAGGCCCCCTCGGCCGTTCGCTTGTGTCAACGATGCTTACGTGTCGAGCCGGCACCCGGTGAGGCCGTCGATCTGCCGTGGGAGCCGGGGGAGGCGAGCGGCGCGCTCCCCGCCGATCCGGACGCCGCGGTCGCGCTCGGCGGGCTCGTGACGTTCCTGTCGTCGCTGGCGTTGTATCGGGGCGAGATCGAGGTGATCGTGGCGTATCTCGAGGCTCGTGGCGTCGACCCACTCCTCGCGCTCGACCGGCTGGGAACGGCCCCGCTGCTGGAGCCGGACATCGAGCTCGATCGCCGTCGCCATCAGTTAGCCCAGGTCCTCAAGGACTGATACGTCACACACCGGTCTCGTAGCGGAGAATGCCCGCAACACCGCCGAAGGCGTCCTTGAGTTGCTCGCCCTTCTCGAAGGCCGTGGAGATGAGTTTGACCTCGGTGCCTCGCTCCGACGCCAGCTCCATTAGGTGATCGATGATGTCCTCGCGTCCCTCCAGTTCGGCCGGGCTCCCATCGCTACACGTCGGCGACTCGGGTTCGGCGGTCCGGTCTACAGTCACGTACTCGGTGCTCCCGTCCGGACAGACGAAGGTCGCGACATCCTTGCGGAGATCCTCGCTGAGAAGGAGTCGGTCGACCGCCCCCATCTGGAGGTTCCGTCGGGTTGGCTCGAAGCCGTAAGTCGCTAGCTCCCCGCCATGGAGTTCCGAGAAGAAATCCTCCATGTGGGATTTGTCCTCCATGATCTCCGCATCGGCCAGCGCATCGTCGGCCGCGTCCACGAGGTCATAGAGCCCGCTCTCGTCGGTGTAGGAGACGTCGAACTTTCCGAGGACCTTGTCCTGGAGTTCGTGGTGGAGGTAGTCGCCGTCGAGGAACTCGTCCTTGGTCGGCGATGGCCCCCCCACGAGCACGCCGTCCAGTTCGTGTCGTTGGGGGACGAACAGTTCGTTGGCCATGCCCGCGACCTCCTGGTAGAAGTTGTCGATGGCCTCGAGGCGCAACCGGGCGAACCGCTGGGCCGACTGGCCTCCTTTCCGTTGTTTTCCCGGCACCAGCGAGGTGGTGCTCTTCACGGGTTCCACGCGTTTCCCACGTAACCAGCCGACGTTTGCCTCGCGCCGATCCAGGACGATCAGCCCGTAGAGGCCCTTGTCGGCGAGCATCTCCTCGAGCGGCTCGGTGAGGAAGTTCGAGTCGCAGTGATAGCGGAACGACTCGATGGGCTGGGGCGGATCCTCGAGGACCTTCGTGACCATCTCGGTCTGTCCCCCGCCGGTATCGATCGCGCCGCTGAACAGGACCATCCCGTTCTCCGGGGGCGTGTCGTAGTAGCGGAGCCGATCCTTGATGCTCTTTAACGCATCCTGGACGTTCGTCCGGGTCGACTTCGATTTGATGTTGGACGCCTCGCTGTGCTCCTGCGTGACGTGCTCGACGACGTCGCTGATCTGCCGCTCCGGGGGGACGTAAATGGTCACCAGCTGGGTGCCGGACCCCTCGTACTCCTGGAGCTCCTCGATGACCTTCTGGAACTCGTATTTCCGGCGGTCCGCACCCTCCCCCTCGAGGCTACTCATCGTCGAAACGGACTGGATCGGGGAGTAAGAACCTGTTGGACGCCCCCTACATGGAGCGGGGCGCTTCGATCCCGAGCATGTCGAGGCTGTTGGCCAGGGTATGCCGGGTCCCGACGACCAAGGCGAGACGGGCCGCCCGACGGTCCGCCTCCGCGTCGAGCACCGGGCAGGCCCGATAGAACCCGTTGAACGCGTCGGCCAGATCGCGGCAGTACGTCGCCATCCGGTGGGGAGCCAGTTCGTCCGCGGCGGTTTCCACGGTGGCGGGAAAGCTCGCGATCGTTTCGAGCAGCTCCCGTTCCTCGGGGGCGTCGAGCAGGGTCGCGTCCGGCGCTTCCGGAGGTCGTTCGTCCGTCTCGGATTCGATCCCGCAGCAGCGGGCGTGCGCATATTGGAGGTAGGGGGCACTCTGGGCCTCGAAGTCGAGCGCCCGGTCCCAGTCGAAGGTGATCGCCTTCGTCGGCTGTTTCGAGACGATGTCGTACCGGACCGCCCCGATCCCGACCTGGCGGGCGATGCGTTCGATATCGTCCTCGCCCAGGACGTCGTCCCGGATCCGCGTCTCGAGTCGGTCGTGGACCTCCGCTCGGGCGCGTTCGATGGCCTCATCGAGCAGGTCGTCGAGATCGATGCCGGTTCCTTCCCGTGTCGACATCCCGCCACCACCGGGGAGATTGACCCACCCGTAGTGGATGGCGGCCAGCCGGTCGACGTCGTTTCCCAACAGATCGAGCGCCGCCCGCACCTGTGCCGCCTGGAGTTTGTGATCTTCACCGAGGACGGTCACCGCACGGTCGAAGTGCTCGAGTTTCCACTCGTGATGGGCGAGGTCGCGGGTCGGGTAGAGCGTCGTGCCGTCCGAGCGGAGATACACGAGCCGCTTCTCGATGTCATAATCGCGCAGATCGAGCTGCCAGGCCTCCTCCTCGTAGACGGATGCGTCCAGCTCCTGCAGCCGCTCGACGAGCGCCTGGGTCGAACCGTCGCGGAGGAACCGCGTTTCCTTGACGAACTCGTCGAAGCGGGCCGGCAGCCGTGCCAGACTCTCGCGCATGCCCTCGAGCACCCGGTCGACGACCGCACCCACCCGGCGGTAGGTCTCCTCATCGCCCTCCTCTAGGCCCTGCATGATCGCCGAGATTTCGGTTTCGGCGGCGGCGCGTTCCTCCTCGCTTGCGGATTCGAGACGCGCGTTGCCCGCCCGATAGTAGCGCACGAGGTCGTAGTCGAGTTTGTCCCGCTCCGGCGGGGGCAACTCCTCCTCCGGGATCGTCTCGTACGCCCAGGTGAAGACCGCGACCTGTCGACCAGCGTCGTTGACGTAGTAGTGTCGCTCGACGTCGTGGCCGGCGCGATCGAGCAACCTGGCGAGGGCGTCTCCGATGATCGGGTTGCGGGCCCGACCGACGTGGACCGGCCCGGTCGGGTTGGCACTCGTATGCTCGACGACGATGCGTTCGCCCGTATCCGGCCGCTGGCCGTAGGATGGTTCGAGGGCCGCGCGCAGCGTCTCCTCGTAGAAACGCTGGCTCGGCACGACGTTGAGGTAGGGCCCGGTCGCGCGCACGTCGCCAATCATCTCCATTCCGTCGAGTTCGACGGCGTCCGCGATCTCCGCGGCGACCGACGGGGGCGGCGCCTCGGTTGCCTGCGCGAGTCGGAACGAAACGCTCGATGCGAGCACCCCCTCGACGTCGTCCGGCGGGCGCTCGATCGCGAGGTCGTCGGCCGCATAACCGAGATCGGAGAGCGCGGTCGAGAGGACCTCCTCGGCCTCCGCCCGCAGCGACAGCAACATGATTCGCGCTATTCCGCAGCCGACCAAAGGCGTTCTGAATGTCCTGTTATGTACAGGGCCCGAGGCAGAGGTCGAGGCGGCGGAGACAGATCGGCCGACGCCGGACCCGCAGCCCGACCACGAACAACGAGAGCATCCCGACCGCGCCGATCCCGGCGCCTGCCAGAAGCGGCATGGCGACGTCGGGTGTCTGACTCGCCCAGAGCACGAACAGGGCGAGGCCGATCAGGAGGTACGTCGCGAGCGTCCCACCCCAGCTGAGGGGGGTGGGACGGTGTCCGGAGCGATCGAGAGGTTCCATGGCGCGCATGACAGCTACACAACGGAACCCTCGGGCTATAATATTAATCTGAATGATATTTTTGTAGCCCCCGCTACACAACGAGATTAATGTTCGTCGATTGAACGGCGCCGGGTCTCCCGGATCATCAATTCGGCGTCAGCGACGACACGTAGGGCTTCATCACCCGCGGTCATTTCGACCTCGATGCGCCAGGGATCCTCCGAGCGGACCGTCAGGGCGTCGTCATCGACACACCATTCTAACCGCCAGTACGGCGTTTCGGCGAGGTCGATACCGTGGTCCGCGTAGAAGCCCACGACCGGGGATTGGTCGAGCAGGCCCATCCCGACCGTCGAGCATAGTTCTTCCCCACACTGCTGGCACATGTGGACGGCGTGGGTGCGGGCGCCCAAACAGCAGGTCTCGCCACGCTCGACGTGCGTTTTCACCCGCCCGTTGCAGTTCGGACAGACGCCGTCCTTGGCCAGGCAGTGGAGGTGGCGGACCCGTTGGTCGAAGGCCTCGAGGATCTCCGCGTCCGAACGATCCCGCAGTCCCCCCGGCGGGAACAAGTACTCGCCGTGCCCGTGGCCACAGGCCGGACACGAGAGGCGCAGGAGTTCGTCCTCGTATCGGGCGTGGAGCTCGTGGCCACACCGGATGCAGGGGTCCGTGATTTCGATTTCGCGCTCCGGATGGCGGGTAAACGAGCCGGCGAAGATCGCTTGGACCACCCGCTTGCCGGCGGTCCGTAGCTCGTAGCCATCCTCGGTTTTTCGCACGTACTGACCACGGAGCTTTCCGAGATGATAGTTGAACTTCGCGCTGTCCTGCCCGCCGACTTCCTCCCGGATGTCCGAGAACCTCGCCGGTTCCCCGAGCCGCCAGAGCGCTTCGAGGATGCCCAAGCGCGTTTCGTCACCGATCAGTGCGAAGGCGTCGGCCGGGGGGACTTCCGCCCGCGGGGGCTCCCGTGGGGAATCGGCCTCGCTCATATGGCACGATTTTCGCCGGCCGGGCTAAAGCGTTCGCCAAATCGATTTGTTGTATCGGCTCCGATATATCTCCTCCACGAAGGAAAGGCGTTTACGCCCCCCGCGGTTGACTCACTGCAATGAGCGAATCGGGAACGCCCAAGCAGGTCGACGATCCCGATTACCATAGCGAGAACCACACCGCCGCCCAGACGTGCGGGTGGACGAAGAACGCCCTCCGGGGCGAAGGCCGGTGTTACAAGAACGTCTGGTATGGTATCCGGTCGCACCGCTGCATCCAGATGACGCCGGTCGTGAAGTGTAACGAGCGGTGTGTGTTTTGCTGGCGGGACCACCGGGGCCACGCCTACGAGCTCGGCGACGTCGAGTGGGACGATCCGGAAGCGGTCGTCGACGCCTCGATCGAGCTCCAGCGGACGTTGCTCTCGGGGTTCGGGGGGAACGATGAGGTCCCCCGCGAGCGCTTCGAGGAGGCCATGTCGCCGCGTCACGTGGCGATCAGCCTGGATGGGGAACCGACCCTGTATCCGTACCTCCCGGAACTGATCGAGGCCTTCCACGACCGCGACATTACCACGTTCCTCGTGAGCAACGGGACCAAGCCGGAGCTGCTCGATCGCTGCGAGCCGACGCAGCTCTACGTGAGCGTCGACGCTCCGGACCGCCATACCTTCGACGAGGTCGTGCGTCCGGTCGCCGAGGACGCGTGGGAACGCCTCGTTGATACGATGGACGTGCTGGCCAGGAAGGACGACACCCGGACCGTGCTACGGACGACGCTGCTCGACGGGTGGAACATGGAGGATCCGGACTGGTACGCCGCGTTCTATCAGCGGGCGAAGCCGGACTTCGTCGAGCTGAAGGCGTACATGCACGTCGGCCACTCCCGCGGGCGTTTGGATCGCGAGACGATGCCCTCCCACGAGGCGGTCCTGTCCTTCGCGAAGGACGTCCAGTCCCATCTCCCCGCACATTCGGTACTGAAGGACGTGCCGTCCTCGCGCGTGGCATTGCTGGCGAGGGATGCGGATACCTGGATCCCGAAACTGCGCCAGGATAGCCCGTTCTGGGACGACGGGTAGTGGCAAGTTTGCCGGGGAGGGGTGAGGCCTTTATCACCGTAGGGAGTAGCGGTCCGTAGAGCCCATGCATCCCAGCGAAGATAGTATTCAGGTCACGCACATCGGGAGCCTCCCACGGCCGCCCGACCTCCTAGAACTCCTCCAACGACGGGAGGACGGCGAGTCGGTCGATCCCGACCGGTGGTTCGAGACGGTGCGCGAGGCGACCCGTGAGGTCGTACGCCGACAGGACGAGGTCGGCATCGACATCGCGAACGACGGCGAGCAGGCCCGGGTGTCGTTTAACTGGTACGTGGCGAACCGGCTGAGCGGGATCGGCGGGGAGCGGGACGTCCCGCTCTGGGACGACCTCCGTGACTACCCCGAGTACGCCGAGGAGGCGTTCACGACGGAGGTCCTTGACCTTCGCACCCAGCCCGCGATCGTGGATCCGGTGACATACATTGGCGCGGACGACATCGCCACGGAACTCGCGACCTTGTCCGAGTTACTGGACGATGTGGATGCGGATTTCACCGGGGCCTTCATGACCGCCGCCTCCCCGGGGATCGCGGCGGCCTCGCTCGTCAACGACCATTACGATTCTCACCGCGAATTCGTGTTCGCGCTGGCCGACGCGTTGCGGGCGGAGTATGAGGCCATCGCGGAGACCGGGATGACGATCCAGCTGGACGCGCCGGACCTGCTAGCCTCGGGTCACCGGAATGCCGAGGGACGCTCGGTCGAGGATATTCGCCGCCTCGTGCAGCTCCACGTGGAGGCGCTCAACGAGGCGGTGGCGGAGATCCCAGCCGACCAGCTCCGCGTGCACACCTGTTGGGGGAGCTACGAGGGCCCCCACCACAAGGACGTCGCCCTCGCGGAGCTGCTTCCGGAACTCTACGAGATGGACGTCTCCGGGCTGAGCATCGAGCAGGCGAACCCCCGCCACCAACACGAGTATCGTGTTTTCGAGGAACAGCCCCTCCCGGATGGGTGGTACCTCCTGCCGGGCGTCATCGACGTGAAGACGAACGTCATCGAGCATCCCGAAACCGTCGCCGACCGCCTCGAGCGGGTCGCCACGGCCGTGGGTGACCCCTCCCGGATCGTCGCGGCCCCGGACTGCGGCTTCGACACGCAGGCCGGCATCGGCATGGTCCATCCCGAAATCGCCTGGGGAAAACTGTCTGCCCTCGCCGACGGGGCGGCGCTCGCGTCCGAGCGTTTGTTCTAAGAGGCCTTACTGACCGGTCAGTCAGTACCTTTATGGCCTCCGCCGGTCGACCTCGTGATCCCTTCCGCCGGTTAGGCTCTGCATCACGATTTCGTGATGGCTCCCAAACCCGATATGCTTAACATCGATGGGATGGAACGGTCGCCCATGTCAACTGCCGCCACGGCGATCGAGCACGACGAGATCGCCGTCCTGCGGCTTCTGGCGCTGGAGGGCGGCCTCGGCGGGGAGGCCGAGGTGTCCTGCGCCGGGCTCTCCGACGAACTCGATGTCTCGACCCAGACCGTCTCGCGCCGATTGCAACGGCTCGAGGACGCCGGAATGATCAGTCGGGAGCGGGTTCCCGGCGGGCAGCGGATCCGGCTGACCACGGACGGGCGGTCGCTGCTCCGGTCGGAGTTCGCGCTCTATCAACGACTCTTCGGCGACGGTACCGCCGTCACGCTCCGCGGCACGGTCACCGATGGGATGGGCGAGGGGCGACACTACATCCCCCTCGAGGGATATCGCGTACAGTTCGTCGACCGCCTCGGGTACGAACCGTATCCCGGCACACTCAACCTCACCCTCGATGACGAAAGCGTGGACCGTCGGCGCCATATCGAATCGCTCGCCTCGATTCCGATCGACGGTTGGGAGGGCGAGGACCGCACCTACGGCCCGGCGGCGTGTTACCCCGCGAGCCTCCAGGCGGCCGCCGCGGACCCCTACGACCGAGCCCATGCCATCGTGCCAGAGCGTACGCACCACGACGACGACCAGCTCGAGCTGATCGCCCCCGATCGACTTCGCGATGTGCTCGACCTGGCCGACGGGGACGTTGTCGACGTCGAACTCCAGGGAGCGCAGGACTGATGCGCACCATCACGCATACGATCGAGGAGGCCCTCTCGACGCTCCGTCGCGGCGGGCCCATCCTCGTCCACGATGCCGAGCAACGGGAGGGTGAGACCGATCTGATGTACCCGCCGACGGCGGTCACAGCGGGGGATATCGCCCGGCTTCGGAACGATGCCGGGGGGCTCGTCTGCGTCGCCCTCGGTGCCGAGGTTGCCGAGACGTTCGAACTGCCATTCCTCCAGGACGCGCTCGACCACCCCGCCACGGCCGATCACGACCTCGCGTACGACGAGCGATCGTCCTTTTCGCTCACCG
>CAZAYR010000043.1:0-18335 GCA_964489365.1 uncultured Salinarchaeum sp. | reverse complement strand
GGAAGGAGATGCCGACGTCACCGTTGCCGGCCGTCGAGACGTCGTTCACCAGAATGCCCTCGTCGACTTGCTGGGGCTCGTTGAAGTCGAGGCCCACCAACCCGTTGTCCCTGAACGTGCTGTTGACAACTTCCATGTCGTTGACGGGAGCATTCAGGATGTACAGACCGCGTCCACTGAAGAGGCCTGGCGAGAACTCCTCTCCCCGGTTTTCCGACATATTGACGTTCTCGAACACGGGGTTTTGGTACGTGTATCCGTTTTGGGCCGCGAGGCCATGCATGTGGTTATCGACCGCGCTGACCCCGATCACGGTCAGGTTCGCAACATCGCCGTCGCTTGCCTGGTGAAGTTCGATGCCGTTCGAACTGTAGTTGGTGACCTTGAAGTCGCGAAGCGTGACGTCGGCGGCCCCATCAACGATGAGCCCGTGATCCGTTTCGTTCCCGCCGTCGAACACGGTCGCTGAACCAGAACCCGCCAGCGTGATGTTGTCGGTCGAGATGGTCGCGCTCTCGTTGTACGTGCCGGGGTCCACCACGACGGCGTCGTGGCTCACCGCGCTGTCAAGCCCCCGCTGCACTTGACTGTAGATATTGTTGTCCGAGCTGACCGTGACTGACCGGTCCAGATCGTTCTGCGCGATGACCGTATCCTCCTCGGCCGAATCGCCACCCTGCCACAGCTGCTGGGTGTTGTTCGCGAGGGTGTTCTGGGCGATCGTCACGTTCTCCAGTACTCCCTGTTCGATACCAATGCCGCGGCCGTCGTTGAACGTGTTGTTGACGATCGTGGAATCGCGCAACACGACGTCGCTCGAACTGATCCCCTCGTTGAACACCTCCAGACCGAAGGAGGCATCCGCGGTCGAAGCTGGCGGCGCACCGCCGCGCCACGCGCTCACGTCGTTATGCGCCACAACCGCGCCTTCGATCGGACCGCTCGAATCGTCAAAACTGCGATGGGATTGGAAGGAGATCGATTTCGCGACGTCGTCGAACGAGTTGTTGGTGATGACGATCTGGTCGGAGGGACCGTATACCGACACTGCCGTGCCCGCGACGAACGATGTCTCGTAGCTCACGTCCTCGACGGTGCTGTTCTCCAGGACGATGTCGCCCTCGTCGACGAGGATGGTGTCCTGCGCGGGGTTCCCCGAGCCCAGCGTCCCATTACCGATTGCCGTCAGGTTCGAGATGTGCGCGCTGCTCCCCGCGCCCGAGGAGGTCACCGCGAACTTGCCGAACCCGGTAATCTCGGTATCCGACAGGGTGAGATCGCCGAACTCGCTCGAAGCCGTAAAGCGCGCATGACCGACGACGATCGCCCCATGGTTTTGCGCCCCGGAGACCTCACCGCCGGACTCGGTGTACATCTGGTCCATCGTCAGCCCGGACGCGACCAGTTCGGAGCCGTCGGTGACGAATATCCCGGCGGTGTTACTCGACGGGAACGGTCCCTGGAGGTGAAGCCCGGCGAGCTCGACCGACGCGCCGCCCGCCACGACCAACCACGAATTCGCCCCGTAGCTGTTACCGGGTGACGAGCTCCACGAGAGGCTAGCGCCACTGTTCGCCTCGATGGTGACGCTCTTGTCGACGACGACCTGCTCGTCGTAATCACCGGCCTCGACAATGATCGAGTCGCCCGACGAGGCCGCATCGACCGCAGACTGGATCGTGGCGAAGTGGCCGGAATCGGTTCCATCTCCGTCGACGACGAGGGCCGGCCCGCCGTGGCTGGCCGCCGCGCTCCCGGCGAGGCCCGCGCCCCCGATGGCGACCATGGACAGTGTCACGATCGCGGTAAAGACGGCGGGCAACCATTGCTCCCGGGTGGGCGTCATCGTGTCAACTCGCCTCCATCGATCGAATGACGGAAATATTGACTACCGCGGCGTACACCAACGTACCTCAGCGTGGCCATTGATCGATACATGGTGATCTCAGCCCCGATGGCCTTTGCTCACGCCATGTCCCGAAGGATCCGCGACATCGCGAGTAATTTCCACAGCCATCTCAGGGACCTTTTAGCGAGTAGAATAATGACAAACGTAAAAAATCCTCGGGTGACTGTACTTTCTCGTTGGGCTCAACGCTCCTGTGGGACGCAAATCCCTCGCCATGCACCGATGGCGTCGACCAGAACCCCGCTCCTGGTTCGTCGCTCCTCCAGACTCCGCGTGTGTGCATGGGCCCCGAGTGACGACCAAGTCGTACTCCGGCCACGATTGCCCTCCGTCTCAAAGGAGACGAAAACCGTTTTACGCCGTTCTGCGAGTTCGCCTAGCATGCCACTCACGATTCCCGATGATCTCGACGAACCGCGACAGGTGATGTACGAGGAACTCGTCGAACAACATGGCGTCGAAGCGCTCGAGACCGATCTGGCCCAGGCGGTCCACACGCGCATCACAAACCTGTACGACAACCAGGGAAATTCGTCGTCGCAGGCCTGAGGGGACGCCGTCGCGTGAGAGGTCGAAACCGGACGAGAGATCAGGCTCGCGCATCCATCGGTCCAAACCCGGATGGTCGTCCCGCACCCGGGTCGACACGGCCCCGAGTCAACGCGTGAACCTTCACCTCCTTTCCACCGGTACACCGATTGACTCGACCCCCGCCCATGTTTCGGGTCTGTTAGATATCCGAGCATTTTTGTGCGTCGTAGGTAACCAGGCACATACCCCAAACGGGGGATTGGACATGGGATATCAGAACCACCGCGTTAAACGGCGTAAAGTCTTAGGGACGCTCGGCGCGTCCGTGATCGGAACCAGTGTCCTCGCGGGCACGGCGAGCGCACAAACGACGATTCACGTGCCTGCCGACGAGAATACGATCGAAGACGCGATCGCAACAGCGAGTTCGGGCGATACGATCGAGATTGCACCGGGCACCTACCCCGAGAACGCGCTGGTCATCTCGAGTCTCGATGATCTCACGCTCCGGGGGGCCGGGAGCGGCGGGGTCACCATCGCGTCCCAGAGCAGCGGTCGGGGGCTGACCGTCGATGAATCGGACAATGTCACGCTCGAGGGATTCACCTTACGCGACGCGGGTGGATACGGGCTCAAGCTCCAGTTCGCTAATGGGCTTCATGTGGAGGATGTCCACGCAGTCCAGAACGGCGGAACCGGGATCGACCTGAATACGACCGACGATCCAACCCTGGTGAATGTAGGCGCACGGGAGAACGCGAGCGGGTTCGGGATTGGCCTTCGGAACCTCGCCGGTGCGTCGGTCAACGGCGCGGACACGAGCGAAAATGCGTGGGGCGGCCTCGCGTTGTGGCCCGTAGACAACGGCGGCAATGAGACTGCGGTTTCCGGGGAGGTCACCGACTCCTCGTTCACGAACGAACCCGTCGGCGTCGTCGCCCAGTATCAGGGCGAGTTTGACGTCCTTCTGGAGCGGAACGACATCGAAGACAACGGGGTGGGGGTCGCGATTAGTGACCAATTCGGCACCGTTTCGCATGCCGGCGGGGTCACGGTTACCCTGAACAACATAACCGGGAACGATATCGGGATCGACAACACCGGGGGTGGCGAGGAGCTCACGGCGACGTGCAATTACTGGGGCCATCCGACCGGCCCGACCTACGACGATAACCCCAAAAACAACCCGAAGGGTGACGCTGTGACCGGTGACGTAGACGTCCGGCCCTGGAACACCCGCCGTATCGGGCGCGGTCGGAACCCGGAACACTCCTGCGTCGGCGGGAAGACCAAAGGGAAGGGTAACGGACGAGGGAACTGAACGGCCTCAAGAGATCTTCCAACACTCGGCCGTGTTTATTCAGCTGTATGCACACGATCTACGTACCTAGAGCGTCGGTAGAACAGCGCCATCACACACTGTGGGTATCGTCAAATTTCGCGCCCGGTCCGTCCACCGTCCGACAGATGTCTGACATACCATTATGACCTCTCCGCGTTTTGTATCGTTTGTATGGCACGCCCAGCCAAAATCGCCGTGAGCAACCAAAAGGGCGGCGTGGGCAAGACGGCCGTCGCGATCAACGTCGCCGGCGCCTTCAACCATCTGGGACGGGACGTCCTCTTCGTCGACCTCGATCCCCAGGGCAACGCCACGGAGAACCTCGGGATGCGGACGGTCTACAACGAGGAACCGCCCTCCCTCTATGACGTACTAAGCGAGCCCGAACACCGACCGGAGATACAGACCCTCGTGCGCTCGCACGAGGAACTCGACCTCGTGCCGGCCAATATCGACATGACCGCCGTCGAGCCCGCGCTCACGTTGTCGCGACGCTCGAGCGAACAGCTCGCGCTCGCGCTCGAGCACATCGATCACGACTACGACATCGTCATCATCGACTGTCCGCCCTTCCTCGGCAACCTCATGGACAATGCCTTGTACGCGGCCCAGAACACGCTCATTCCGGCCCTCGCCGAAACGACGAGCAAGCGCGCCTTCGAACTCCTCTTCGATCACATCACTGCGCTCGAACGCGATTACGACATCACGATCGAGGAACATGGCGTCGTGATCAACCGCATCGACGTGCGCAAGCGCCAGGCCAAAGACATGGTCGAGTGGATCAACGACGCCTTCGACGACACGCCCGTCTGGGAGGTGCGCGAGCGCGCCGCCGTGCAACGCGCGTTGACCGGTGGGGCCTCGCTGTTCCTCGAGGAGCCCGAATGCGATCAGCTCCCGGTCTTCGAATCGATCGCCGAAACGCTCGACGCCCGCCTCAGCCCACTCAGGATCGAAGCATGACCGACACGCGCTCCGAACGCCTCCGCGAACGCCGCAAGCAATCTCGACGCCTCGATCGGGGGCCGGATCAGCGTGATCCCGAACCGGCCGACACCCGACCATCCGAACCGTCCAAAACGGGCGAGACGGACGAGACCGCCAACGGGGATACCGACCCCTCGGTCAAGGACGAACGCGTCGGGACGTACATGTACCTCCCCGAATCCCAGAAAAAGGATCTCAGCCGCCTGTACAACGTCCTCAAGGCCGAATACGAGTACGAGTACGACCGCGAACTCGAGAAGAATCGGCACTTCTACCCGCTCGTCGTCCGATACGGTTTGGACGGGTTGGACGGGTTGGACGCTTCGGAGCTCCACGAACGCGTGGAACGAGAACTCGCGGGGGAACCATGATCGACATCCGACCGATCGGGACTGGAACACGCAACAACGACCCGGGGAACGCCACCGCGAGGCCGGCGGGCCCGGACCACGTGACCCGGATCCACCCACTCCCGGCATAACCCACCAGCGGATCACGACAGGAGAAACACATGCTATCCGAACCCATCTTTCGCGCGCTTCAGGTCGCCCTCGTCATCTCCATCGGGGCCGGGATGGCCGGCGCCATCCTCGCGTGGGGCAAGCGCGACGAACCCGGGGCCGTGCCCATTCTGGCATTGCTGATCGGTCAATGCTGGTGGTCGGCGAGCCTGTTCTTCCAGCTCCAGGCCGACACCCACGCCGCGAAGATCCTCTGGATCGACGTGTCCTGGCTCGGCGTCGTCGTGGTGCCGGTCGCGTGGCTGTTCTTCAGCCTCGAGTACACGGGGCACACCCAGTACCTCACGCGGCGGAACCTCGTTATCGTCGCCGTGATTCCCGTCATCACTGCCGCCCTGAGCCTGACGAACGAATACCACAACCTCCTGTACGTCAACGCGGCGATGGTCGAACACCAGGGGCTGACGACGATGCACCGGGACCCGGGGATCTGGTACTGGGCCATCGCCGGGTACACCTACCTGCTCGGTGTCGTCGCCGCGGTCCTGCTCCTCCAATACCTGACCAGTCAGGTGGCGACGTTCCGGGGCCAGAGCGTGACCTTGCTGGGCGGGATGCTGGCGCCGTGGGTGACGAACGCGGTCCACCTGGCCGGGGTCCTCCCCACGGGCGGGGTCGATCCCACCCCGGTGGCGTTCTGCGTGACCGGCCTCGCCTGCCTCGGCGCGATCACCCGCTTCCAGCTGTTCGGGACCAACCCGGCGCCCATCCGCCCAGCTCGGCGCTCGCTCTTCCAGCGGATGGAGGAAGCGGCGCTAATCGTCGACCGAAGCGGTACCCTCCTGGAGATGAACGAGCGAGCGGCGGAGGTCCTCGGGGTCGAGCGGGAAGAGGTCGTGGGCGCACCATTCGGAGACGTGTTTCCGGACCTGCAGGCGGTGCTCGAAGGGGACGCATCAGAGTCCCCGTATCGCCCGGGAACCGAGGGCCGATCGTTCGACGTGGGCGTGAGCCCCCTCGATGACACCACCGGGCGCCCCATCGGCCGGGTCGTAACGCTCCACGATATTACCGAATACGTCCGCCACCAACAGCGCCTGCGGGTGCTCTACCGCATGTTTCGCCACAACATCCGGGGCATCGTCCAGCTCCTGATCGGGGAGGCCAACTCGATCGACGAGCTCGACCCGGAGGCGGCCGCGGCCGTCCGCGAGCAGGCCGAGGAGATCAACGAAATCAGCGAGGAAATCCGGACCGCGCTCTCGATCTTTGACGCGGCCCACCAGCGGCCGGAACCGGAGAACCTCCAGGTGCTGCTGGAGGAAGCGATCGATTCTGTCCGGTCGGCGTATCCGGACGTGTGGGTCGAGGGGCCCGATGCGGGGCCTGACGTTGCCGTCGATGCGCTGATCGAAGTCGGCCTTGAGCACGTCTTCGAAAACGCGGCGGAGCACAATCGCTCCGCGTCCCCGAAAGTCTGGATCGAGACCGAGCGCCACGGAGAGACAGTCACGGTGTCGGTCGCGGACAACGGACCGGGCATCGATGCCTCGGAGCTCGTCCTCCTCGAACAGGGCATGGAGACGCCACTCGAGCACGGATCCGGGATCGGCCTCGCGCTCGCGATTTGGGCGACGGAGCTCGCGAACGGGGACATTTCCTTCGAGGAACGCGATCCCTCCGGACTGTGCGTGACGTTCGAACTACCGATTCTCGACGCGGACGTGCCCCCGATCGACGAGGGGCCTCGGCCGGTCGCACCCCCGGTGGGGGAGTGACCCGGATCAGAGCGCGATGCTCACGATGGCAACGGCGAGGAGGGCGGGCATCCGGGCCGTTTCGGCCGTGACGGTGAGCACATCGAGTCGATCCGTCCGACCGACCGCTGCGGCCGTTCCCCCCAACCAGACGACCCCCATCCCGAGGGCGCCAGCCAATACGGGAGACAGGAGCTCCGCGTAGACGCCGAGGCTCACGATCCCCCCGAGGGCCGTCACGACGACATAGAGAAATCGTCGGGTCCGTGCGACGCCGAGACGGACGGGCAGGGTCGCGACCCCAGCGGCGCGGTCGCTGACCACGTCACCGAGGTTGGCGACCTCGACGCTGACGAACGCCCCGAGCCCGATATACCCGAGCAGCAGCACCGCCGTCGGTGACAGTCCCGCGTCGGCGAAGAGGACTGGCACCAGCGTGACCGTCACCGCCCACGCACCGGCCACCAGGACGGAGTTGACCAGGATGACGTCCTTGACTCGCGAGGGTGAATCCGACCGGGTGGACGGGACCCAGTCGATCGCATAGGCGACCCAGCTACCCCCCGGTAACAACGCGAGTCCCAGCAGCAACGGCCCTCCAAACGCGGCCAGCGCGACCGCGAGCCCGTAGGCGATCGCCGCGAGCGCGTAGAGCGGACGGCGGTGGCGTCGGATGAACGCGGTCCGGCCTGGCTTCGCGGGTGCATCCACCTCGAGATCGAGCAGTCGGTCGTTCGTGTAGATGGCAAAGGTCACGAGGCCCACCACGAGCGGGGCCGGGTTCAACGGGAGGGAGAGCACGGCCATGACCAGCAGGACCTCCGCGCCGGCGATCATGGCTAGATACGCGGCACTGTACTGGAGGGGACGCCAGAGGCGAGCCCATCCGCCGGCGATACGGTTGGAGATCCGCGTGGCCGGCGGCGGAAGCGAATACCCGACGGGATTGCTGGATTTCGATGCCATCGGTGATCACCGGCCCGGGAGTGACGCAACGCTCGTCCCGGGGTAGATGCGACACAACGGACTCTGTCGGGGGGAAGCACGCTCGTTCATGTCGTCACGTGTCGGTACGCGATTCAGGATACCGGGGGGCTTAAGACTTACCAGAATTTTGATCATTTTGATCCCCCGGACATCAAAAGGCTCCGAACACGCTAAACCGTCCAAGCAACCGCGCTTCCGTCGGTGGACCGCGGATCGAGCGTTCGAAGAACACAGCAATCCGGCCCCGGACGCCGAGCACCGGAACGGACTTATACGGATGGCGAAAAGTCCTATGCTGTTAGACGGCAACACTCCGATCACTGATGAACGACTCCGTCCCCCTCCGACCCGACGTCATTCGGCCATCGTCGCTGGCCGCCTCCGACCTGCCATCGCATCCGCGTGGGTTCGTCCGGACGAAAATTCGCGAGACCGTGTCAGGTCCATAATGTCCACGCCGAACAGTTCCATCCTGGTCGTCGACGACGAGCAGGCACTGGCTGATCTTTACGTCGACTGGCTCGAGCGCGATTACGACGTCCGGGCGGCCTACGACGGCGAGACTGCCCTGGCGGAGCTCGATGCGGAGGTCGACTACGTATTCCTGGACCGTCGGATGCCCGGCATGACGGGCGACGAAGTGGTGAGCGAGATTCGGGCCGGCCCCCGCGACCCGAAGATCGTCATCGTCTCGGCGATCGAACCGGATTTCGACATCCTCGATCTCGACATCCGGCGGTACCTGGTGAAGCCGATTACGCCCCAGGACCTCGAGGACGTGATCGACCGACTGTCCGAGCTGACGGCACTCGACCCCCCGATCCGCCGGTACGATCAGCTCGCACACAAATGTGCAGTCGTGTCGGACGCCAAACCCGATCGTGAACTGGCGCGAAACGACCGATACCGGGCGATCATATCCGACCTCGAAGACTTGGCCGACTCCATCGGGATCGGCGAAATCGAGGCGCTCGGACTCCCAACGCCGAAGGAACTCGATTGAATTCCAGCCGACCGCGCCCGACGCGTCGACGCGTATACAGATATCCGGAGCGGCACCTCCAGGCCTTCGGACGGCTCGATCGGTTCGATTTGTAATACTTAGGTGGGGCGTTTAGGATACGAGGCCTGTTCGAGTGTGTAACATGAACGCGATGGCCTCCGCGAGGGACCGGGCCGAACGGAACGGCGAACCGTTCGACCTCCTGAGCAGTCACCGGCGACGGTGGACGCTCCGCATCTGCACGGAGCGACAGGGGCCTCTGGAATTGGGGGACCTGGCCGAACAGATCGCAGCCATGGAACAGGACAAGGAGATCGAGGACCTCACGATGGCGGAACGGAAGCGCGTGTATACGTCCTTGCAACAAACCCACATTCCCCGGCTCGAGGAGGCGGGGGTCGTCGAGGCCCAGGACAAATATATCGACCTCACCCCCCGCGCATCCGAACTCGACGTCTACCTGGATGGCGAGTCCGGTTCTCCGTTCCCGTGGCCCCTGTATTACCTGACGGTTTCCACGGTGGCGGTCGTCTCGCTCGGGATCGCCTGGACAGGCGTCCTCCCGGGGAATGTCCCTTGGCCTGCTGTCGTCGGGACCATGGGCGTCCTCGCGTTCGGGGCGTCGGCCGCGGTACACGCATACCTCGAACGGCAGGGCCGGATCGTCGATCCGCCCTTCCCCGAGGAGGTCGTGTGAGGGCGTGGAGACCGCCGGGACAATTTTTCTGATGACCGAAAACAGGCCCGATCTCCCGCACGGGACATATCCTTGGCATCCGAACATTTACGAATCATTATTCGAATGATGGGAACGAGCGGCCGCTCGGTCGGCTGGGACGCGGTCCCAGTTCACTGGGATCGCCGCCATGGAGGGAAGCAGATCATGGACACCAAACTCGGACGACGGACGGCTATGAAAGCTGCCGGCTTGCTGGCGATGGCAGGCATCGCCTCCACGCCAAGTGCCGGCGCCCGCGGGGAGGAGGTTGGCCAATGGGGCCGGCCACGAGGCGGCGCATTGGAAAATGACAACTTCACAGTCGAGATCAAGGGCGAAGAGACCGAGGGCTGGCGCGAGGTGACACTTCCGGGGACCACGACTGAGGAAGGGGAATACCAAGAGGGAGAGGATCCCGATGCCGTGAAGCAATTCTGGGGGCAGACGACCTTCGATGATCTCGAGATGGAACGCGGGCTCATCCCGGGAGACACGCGACTGTTCGATTGGCGAGAATCGGTCCGAATGGGCGATGTCGACAAGGGACGGAAGAAATTATCAATCATCCTGAACGGCGGGCGCAACAATCCGGAGATCCGGTGGGAATTCGAAGGCGCGTGGATCAAAGAATACGACCCGCCAGATCTGGACGCGAGCGCCGACGGCGATGTGGCAACCGAGTCCATCACTGTGGCCTACGACAAGATGGTTCGGACCGAGGCGTGACGAAACGTTGCCGACCCGGGCTTGCCATGTGATCGGTCACGCGGGATTGGACAGATTCGACCCCGGCGGGTCCGTGCCGTCGTCGGTTTACACGGGAACGTGGGGTTGTCAGCCGTGGAAGATCGGGTGACGGATTACCAACGATCGAAAAGATGAGGGGCAGATTCCCTACGCTCCATCCAACCCCGAGGACTACGGAGATGAGTGCCACGAGGGCAGATGATAATTCACGCTGACATCACTCGGTCACCCGATTCGTTGTCATTGCCTCGGGGCCGACCGGTGATCGCTGCTCGACGAAGTGTCGACGGCCACCTAGATTTGCCGAATCGATAGCAATTCTTATAGGTAGTTCATGTGAGCGGTTCCGACATGGTCCTGTTCATCGTCGGCGGCTTCGTCGCCGTCGTGCTTATCGTCGTCATCCTCGCGTGGATCGTGAGCATGTACAACCAACTGGTCAGCCTGCAAAAGCGGGTCGACCAGGCCAAACAGAACATCGACGTCCTGTTGAAACAGCGTCAGGACGAGCTCACGAAACTCATCGACGCTGCCCAGGAGTTCCTCGACCACGAGGAGGAGCTGCTGACCGAGCTCACCGAAGCCCGCGAACAGGCCGAACGCGCCTCGACGCCGACCGAGGAGGCCAACGCGGACAACGTCGTCCGGGACGCGGTCGCCGGATTCCGGGCCCGGCTCGAGGAGTACCCCGATCTGCGCTCGCAGACGAACATGCTGCAGTTCCAAGAGCGGATCGCGGATATCGAAAACCAGATCGCCGATCGCCGGGAGTTCTACAACGAGGCCGCGACCCAGCTGAATACCCGGATCGAGCAGATCCCCTACGTGTTCATCGCGAACCCGATGGGGTTCACTTCCCGCGAGCTCTGGACCGCGACCGAGGAGGATCGCCAGGACGTCGACGTCTCGGAGGCGTTTAACTAAGCCATGCCCCTGGGTGTGTTGCTGGAGACGGGCGGGGACGACGAGTTCCTCGCGATCGGACTGTTGGTGCTCATCTTCCTCGGCGGGCTGTACCTGGTGTATATCGGCTTCAAGAAATACCGCGTCGGGCGGCTGATCAAAAACACGGCGACCGAGCGGGTGCGGTCCGTAGCGATGGGCCGGACCGAGCTCAAGGGCCGCGTGAATTCGGCGGGCGAGACTTTCGAGGCGCCCTTTACCGACGACGAGTGTGTCTTCCGCGGCTGGGAGATCGAAGAAGAGCGCGAGTACCAGACCACGAACGAGGACGGCGAAACCGAAACAAAGCGGAAGTGGGTGACCATCGACAGCGGCACGGACGCCGCCCCGTTCTATCTGGAGGACGACACCGCCGAGATCTTCGTGATGGCCGTCGAGGGTGCGGACTTTACGATCTCGTCGGAAAACCGGTTCGGCGATACGCTCTCGACGGGCCGATCGTTCCCGCCGGCGGTGCGGACGTTCATGCAACAGGATACCGACGTGACCGATCCGATGCAGATCGTCGAGGAGAGCCCGTTCGCGGATGCCGTCGGCGGCCACCAGGCCGAGGTGTTGACGCCCCGGGAGTACGAACAGTTGACCGAGGACGAACAGGCACTCTTGCAGGAGGTGCTTGCGGAGGAATCCTTCGAAGACGGGCGTCTCGCCGACGGGGTGGATGCGGTCGAGTTGGGCGAGCGGCTCCGTCCGCTGTACGAGGACGAGGAGGTGGCCTCGGACCTGTTTGGAACCGATGACGGCGGTGGCGGGTTGCGGAGCGCGTTGCGGAGCTTCCAGGGCGTGATGGAGAAGTTCGACGGGGCATCCGGGCTTGGGTCGAGCAACCGGGTGAAACGCCGACGATACTCCCAGCGGATCCTCCCGCTCGAGGAGGAGATCTATCTCCTCGGTGGCGCGGAGCCACGCCCGGATGCGGCCGGAAGCGGGAACGAGGATCTGCTGGCGATTCAGGCCGATTCGGCGACCGGGGAGTTCATCGTTTCAGACAAGGAGGAAGGCGAACTCGTGTCTTCGATGAACCGGAAGGCGCCGCTGTTTATTCTCGGCGGCTTGGCGTTGAGTGCCGGGACGCTGTACGTGTTGTTGACGGCGTTCGGGCCGTTTTGACCCTAAGGAACCGTGGAGGAGCCAATTCGCCATCGATGGAAACGGCATAGCAAGGGTGCGAATCGCGAAACGAGAACCTGCCTTCGAAAGTGAGCACGCTCGACACATCGGAGGCGACTCCGGGGATTCAGAAGGCCCAGGGAGGAATGTTCGATTGTGGGAAGGGAGCGAATCCCCCACCACGGGTGGAACATCGTAGATTCTCGTCATTTTAACAAAGATACCCAGTCCCGTGACGTTTAAAGAACACCTCAATTATAATAGATCTGCGAACAAGTCAACGATCGGAAACGATGAACGCACTCATCGATCGACGGACGGCGCTGAAGGTGGGCGCAGTGCTCGCCGGCGCAATAGGATCGTTGAACCCTGTGTCGGCCAAACCGGGCCGGGGGCGGGGGAGGGGCCCCGATATCCTGGTGAATCCGAACTCGCCGCAACACGCAGAGACGATTCAGGAGGGTGTCGACCGAGCCGACCCCAGCGATACCGTCCGCGTAACCCCGGGAACGTACGAGGAATACGTGCGAGTGGACACCGAAGACGTCACCGTGGTCGGCTCGAACGCACTGGTCGGCGTGTCGGACGTCGACCCTGTTGACGTGCCGAACAACAACGTGGTCATGCTACGCGCCAACGGTGTGACCTGGGCCGGGATCGACGTCACCGGGGCGGAGAAGGCGCACGGGGCATCAGCGCGACGCCGAACGATCAGCCCGTGGGCCTGACCGTGAGGAACCTCGCGACGTACGGACACGAGAATGCGGGCATCGTCCTCTGGCAAGCTCACGAATGTCTCGCCGAGAACGTGGAAGCCTGCGAGAACGCCGATAACGGCATCTACATGAACGGCAACGACAACACGGTCCGCAACTGCGACGTCCACCACAACCGGGATCAGGGCATCGACATGAGCCACGCCGAAGCCGGCTGGGGTGGTTCGACCGTGGCTGGTTGCCGAGCCTGGGCGAACGAGAACGGCGGGATCGAGCTGGACTCCGACGATGGCGACGCCACAGTGATCGAGAACGCAATGTGGGCCAATTCCTACGAGAGCCGGGCGGATGGCGACCCCAAGCCCGATGCGACGGGGCTCATCCTGAACGGACCGTCGAGGGTCGAGGTCGCCACCGGGAACGACTTCCGGGATGGCATTGCCGTCGGCGGCATCGACACGGACCCGTAGCGACGTGCATCGGCGGCGAGGCCTTGTACGCCAGAATGCACGAAAGGATCGGGTGTGTCCGACGGGCGAGCTCCGTTTGCCTCGCCCGCGGGAGATCGGGCGACACGTGTCCCCCGACGTGAGCACGGGAATGCGTGCCCTTTCACGGAGGAGCGCTCGTTTCGCGGAAGTCGACGAGCCCTGCGGTCCTGCCCGGGCCGTGACCCGGAGGTTCGCGGGCGGGATGGGCGTGAGCCAGGTGCGCACACCACCTCCGGAAACGGATCGGTCGGGGGCGACCGCCCGATGGTGCCGTCACACGCTCGGGTGTGACTCGTCGGCGACCGGGGTGGGATCGTCGACCCGGTTCCGGCCCGGTCGACATCCCATCTGGGCGCTCTCCGCGTCCAGTTGACGCGGGCCGTTCCCCGGGAGGCAGGCGGCACCAGGGTTCGGTCCGAGGAGTCGCGAGCGGCGCCAATTAGGCCGTGTGCCTTTTACCGTCCCCCGCCGATACTATGTAATTCGCGCCAACCGACCGTGCCGGCGTGTAACTCCACCCTGCTCCCATAGGAATTAGGGAGTCTACCTTTATCAGTAGGGTACCGACACGTAGGTAATGAGTTACGGGGAGGCGACACCGCAGGGGACGGGGGCAACGGGCATCGCGCCCACCCGTCGGGCCGACCTCCTCGAAACGCTACGCGACCGGGGCCGCTGGTACGATGCGGGGTTGTTCCTGCTGGTCCCGCTGTTCCTCCTCGGGGTGTTCGCCCTCCCGGAGGGCCTGCGACGCGACCTGACCCTGCGATACACCCAGCCGGATGTGGCCGCCGCGTTCGGTTCGCACTTCGTGCACTTCACCCCCGCTCACCTGCTGACCAACATCGGGGTGTTCCTCGCGTGCATGGCCGTCCTCTACGCGGCCGCGGTGGCCGCCGGGCGTCGACGCGAACTCCTCGGGGCCTCCGTGCTCTTCCTGGTCGTCCTGCCCGTCGTGCTGAGCGGCCTGAACGTGGCGATCCCGCGTGATCGCATCGGCTACGGGTTCTCGGGGATCCTCATGGCCTTCGTCGGCCTGCTCCCCATCGCGATCGCGTGGTTCTGCGAGGCTCGGCTCGATCCCGAGAGCAGCTGGCACGTCGCCGTCGGCGGGTACGTCCTCGGCGCGGCCGGCATCGCGGCGATCATGCTCTCGCCCTCGATCGCGACCCTCCTCGGCATCGCCACGGCGACCCTCGCCGTGTGTGCGACGATCGGCCAGTTGTCGGGCCTGCCGTCGTGCTCGCGGGTCCTGGCCAACGGACGTCGGCAGGTCGGCGATCTCGAGCTCGTCGCGTTCGGGCTCGTCGTGTACGTGGGCGCGCTCGCCGCCGCCTTTCCGACCGACATCGTCCGGAACGGGGTGATCGTGAACGTCCACGTGCACTTCCTCGGTTTCACGGTCGGGTTCCTGGCCGTGTACCTCGGGGTCGCGTTGCTGGACTGGTACGGCAGTCCGACCGCCGAGGACGTCCCGGCGCCGACGGCCCACGACGGCTCCGCGACCTACCCGACGGCTGACTGAATTGGGTCAAACCGCGGTCCGCGACAAAAAACAACGTATACGGTGGGGGAATGCGGACGCGCCCTCAGGCCGACGGCTCCCCGCCGCCCGCTGACTCCTCGTCCTCATCATCCCGCCATCGCCGCCAGGCAAACAGCAACAACAGCAGGAGCAGCAACAGCGGGAGGAACAGGACGTATCCGTAATCCAGCAGTCCCGCCTCCTCGGGCACGTCGTCGACGGTTACGCTCCCCGAGACCGACTCGTCGCCCGACCCGATCAGGAACGCGTACTCGCCAGCGTCGAGATCGTCGAGGATGGCGAACTCGAAGGTCAGCTCCTGGCTCGCCCCGGGGTCGAGCTCGACGTCCCGCGTGAGGTCCGTCCCGTCCTCGCCGAAGTCGAAGTCGATGGTCCGGCTGATCGCCTCCCCGCCCGTGTTCTCCACGGTCACCGTCATGGTGAAGGTCCCGCCGGGTTCCACGGCGTCATCCGCGTCCGTGATCGAGACGCTCGCGAACCCGGGCGTCGACTCGACGGCCACGCTGGCCGTGTCGGCGTCATCCGCGCTCGCGACCGACGCCTCGATCCCGGGGATGTCCTCGTCCGTCGTGGTGTAGGTGAACGAGCCGGTCGCGGTCTCGCCGCCCCCGAGGCTGACCCCCGACTCGGTCTCGATCTCGTCACCATCGATCGCGAACGTGATGTCCTGGGTCGCCGCCACGGCCCCGACGTTCTCGATCTCGTACGCGATGGTCACGTCCTCGCCGGCGGTCACGGATTCGGGCGCGTCGGTGATCGTCACCGCGAAGGTGGGCAGGCCCGCGAGGCCGATCGTCCGGGTTGCGGTGTCGTCCTCGCTTGCCACCGCGAGCTCGAGCGGATCGGCATTGTCCGCATCCGGCGAATAGGTGAACGTACCGGCGATCGAATCACCCGGGCCGAGCGTGACGTTCTCGACCGCATCGACCTGCGTCCCGCCCACGGAGAGGCCGAGATCCTGGGTCGCGGTCTGGGGCCCGGTGTTCTCGAGCTCGTAGCCGATCTCGAAGGACTCGCCGACCGTTGCCGTATCGGGCACGTCGGTGATCGTCACCGCGAAGAACGCGTCCTCGAGGGGTTCGCCGACGTCGATCGTCCGGCTATCAGCGTCGTCGTCGCTCGCGATGGCCACTTCGACCGCGGGGCGGTCGTCGACGTCGGTGGGATACGTGAACGTGCCGGTGTGCTCGTCCCCGCTCCCCAGGGAGACGTCCTCGATGGTGCCGACGACCGTGCCGTTGACCCGGACATCGATATCATGGGTGCCGGCGCCGTCGTCCGTGTTTTCGATCCGGTAGGCGACCTCGACGAACTCACCGGCCGCCACGGATTCGGGCGCGTCGGTGATCGTCACGTCGAAGAACGGCGACGCCTCGGGTGGCTCGCTCGGCGGTTGCGAGGCCGACGCTACGTCAACCGTCGCCGTGGCGCTGTCGTTGTCGGTCGAGACCGCGACCTCGATCGCCGGGACGTCCCCGTCTCCGGTCGTGTAGGTGAACGAACCGGTCGAATTCTCGCCCGGCCCGAGCGTGAGCCCGGACGCGGTCCCGGCGCTCGAACCGTTCACCGCAAAGCCGACGTCCTGGGTGTCGGACTGGTCGCCCGTATTCTCGACCCGGTAGTCGACGGTCACATTCTCGCCCGCATCGACGGTGTCCGGCACGTCGGTGATCGAGATCGCGTAGAACGGCCCTTCGGGCGGTTCCTCGACGGCGATCGTCGTGCTCTCGCTGTCGTCCTCGGTGGCGACGCCAACCGTGATCCCGGGCACGTCGCTCGCGTCCGTGGTGTACGTGAACGAGCCGGTCGTCGACTCGTCGGGCGCGAGCGACACGTCCGCGACCGTCTCGGCGGTCGCGCCGTCGACCGTGATCGTCACGTCCTGGGTGGCCTCTTGATCGCCGGTGTTCGCGAGCTCGTAGGTGACCGTGGCGTCCTCGCCCGGACTAACGGATAACGGCGCGTCGGTGATGTCCACGTCGAAGAACGGGCCCTCCGGGGGTGCGGACACGTTCAGCGTGACTGAATCCGAGTCGTCCTCGCTGGCCACGGTGGCGGTGTGGGACCCCAGGTCGTCCTCGCCCGGCGTCCACGTGAACGTGACCGTGGTACTCGCGCCGCCGGCCAACTGGAGCATCGTGTCGTCGACCTCGTCGCCGTCGATCGCGAGGTTGAGGGGCTGGATGTCGGCGACGTCGCCGTCGTTCCCGATCTCCGCGGTGACCGTCATCGCGTCGCCGGGTGCACCCTCGGCGTCGAAGTCGACGATGTCGACGGTGAAGAACGCGGGATCGGGTTCGGTCACGGTGAGGGTGTCGTTCGCCGAGAGGCCATCGAACGTCGCCGTGATGTCGGTCGTGCCCTCGCCCTGGCCGGTGACGGTCCCGTCATCGACGACCGTGGCCACGGCGGTGTCCCCCGAGCTCAGGGCGGCCGCGTCAGTGACGTCCTGGGTGGTCCCGTCGGTGAACGAGGCGGTGACGACCAGGTCCGTCTGTTCGCCGGTCTCGACGACGCTCTCGTCGAGTGTCGCGGTCAGGTCGGTTGCCGCGGGCGGGCCCACGTCCACGGACCCGGTATCGCTCCCGTACGTGTCGACAGTCGCGGTGAGTGCGTGGTCGGCGTCCTCGGTGAGGACGAGCTCGGCGGGGATCTCGGCGACGTACGTGCCGTCGCCGTCGAGCTGGATCGTGCTCGCGGTGTACACGCTTCCGTCGTGCTCCGAGTCGATCCCGAAGTTCGAGAGGGTCTCGTCGGTGAGCCGGTTGCCGAACGCGTCTTCGACCGCGACGGTGACGTCGACCGGCTCGCCCGAGGCGATACTCGCCGGTGCGACGTCGACGATCGCGAGGGAGGCGGTGGACTCGTCGAACGCGACGGTCACCGCGGTCGCGTCCGAGGTGGTCCCGTTGAACGTCGCGGTGACGTCGTACGCGCCGGCGGTCCTCTCGTCGAAGAGTCCGACGCCACTGATCGAGCCGCTATCCCCGTCCCAGGTGAACGCGCTGTCGTCGTCCTCGATGACGTTCCCGTGGGGGTCAACGGCCGTCGCCTTGAAGTCGAT
>CAZAYR010000042.1:0-18539 GCA_964489365.1 uncultured Salinarchaeum sp. | reverse complement strand
CTACATCGAGAATAACACGTTCACGGGGTCCACCGGCGTGTTCGTGGGCGAACACGACGAAACCCCACCCGACCAATTCGCTCAGGTGACGGGGAATAACCTTGGGGGGACGACGGAGGCAGTCAACAACACCCAGGATGCGACCCTCAACGCCACCGCGAACTGGTGGGGCGATGAGTCCGGCCCGAGCGGGGAGGGGCCTGGCGACGGGGCCGCCGTCTCCGAGAACGTCACCTTCGATCCGTGGCTCGACGCCCCCGCACCCGGTGGGGACGAGGTGACATTCGAGAACGAATCAGTCGACCAGAACGGGGAGGCGACGGTCGAGAATGCATCCTCGAGCGTCGAGGCGGTAAACGTGAGTTTCGAGGCGGGCTCGGGCGTCGAGAGCGTCGATGTCCGCACGTACGACCGGGTGCCGCCGGACCAGACGGACGAGGTGAGCACGCCCGTCACGCGGATCGACGTGACGCCGCGGGACAGCGACGGCGACCCCGTCGGCGACGTCAACGCAACTCTGAACCTCACGATTGACGGGAACGCGCTGCCGGCTGGGATTTCCCCGAGCGACCTGGCCTCCGGCGATGAGCCCGAGGAACTCGAGCTCTACCACGAGACGAGCCCGGGGGTCTTCGAGCCGGTCGAGATCACGGATGTCCGCGCCGAGGGCGGTGACCTGATCGTCGAGGCCGAGATCGAGGGCTTCTCGACGTTCCTGGTCGGCGTGCAGGAGGGGCCGGGCGTCACAGAATTTGACGTGGGCTTCAGGGATACGGTCCCGTCGACGGTCAACGCCACGGAGGCGTTCGATCTCCGATACGTGGTTACCAACATCGGCGATGCGAAGGGGACACAGACGGTCGAATTGTACGTGAACGGGAGCCTCCGGCAAACCGAAACGACAACGATTGCGCCAAATTATCTCGAATTCCGTATATTCAGGGACGTGACGATTCCGGACGGAGTGGAACCGGGCAGTACTGTAGAGCTCGCGATCCGGACCGAAGACAATGAGGATACCCGGACTCTCGAAGTAACTGGTTCGCCCGTGCCGACGGTCGCTGATTATGCGAGTGATGACAATGTCGTGGAGGTGTCGGGCCTCTTGGACGCGGTCGCCGACTGGCGTCAGGACGACATCGGTACGTCGTTGTTGCTGGATGTCATACAGGCGTGGCGGACCGGAGAGCCAGTGTAAACGTCGACGATCCGTTTCCCGCGTGGACTCTGGAATTCCCCCCATCAGATTGTGGGCGGCCGTCGACCACGTCTCGAGCTATGAGCTTCAACCACGTTATTCGCCACCGAACAATTGTCGATATGCGACCAACCTCGAAGATAGATGGGGTGGATATCTCTCAAAAAAGCAATATCCCGTATCTCCCCCTCAAGCGCGGTTGAGTCCCCAAGGGCTGCGGCGTGCGTAAGGGCTGAGGATTGGACGCGCCAGGATCTCTCGGTCCGCTGGCTTCTCTGCCACTGAGAAAGGAGTGACGCGGCCGACGTTCCACGCCGGTCTCAGGGAGTTCCACGGCTGGAAGGACACCTCGCCGAGAATGTCGTCACCCTTCGGTTTCCGTTTGGAATTGGCTTCGTGATCCGGACCGGTGGGATGCCCCCAGTAGTGGTAGGTTGTCACGAGTTCCGCAACGCCACGAGCCCCAGCCCGAGGACGAAGAGGCCGACGAAGAACGCGGCCACGGGAACATGACGGCCAACCATGCGACCTTCGGACGCTCACCGCTGGGACGTCGGAAAATAGTAGGTAATGGTAACCCGTTCCAAATTTCCCGCCTTTCCCAACCTTTCACCTTGGTGAACTGCCTGTGGGTCCTGTTGCTGGCCGCCATTGCGTTTCTTCGTTTCCGACGCTCCCAAGCGCTCTGCCGTTCACGATTCGGCCTTCCTCGAGCTGCTCAGATCCGTCATTGGCCCTTCCGAATGTGATCACGTGGCCGTTACTGCGTACCGAGGTATGCCGTAGGCAGGCGTATCGGTCGTCGTTCCCATGAGATCGAGGCACCGATCGTCCTTGGTGCGCGGGGGAGGCGCGGCGGAGTAACGACGACGCTGGGATGGCCGGGTGTTTGACAACAGGGATCACGCATACCGGTGCAAGTTTGAACCAAACGTCAGCGGCTGCCGGGCACTACCCCTTCTGTAATTTCGATTAATTTTGGTAAAGCCTTAAATGTTAATCGGAAGACTCCCTCCATGCCATGTCCGTCGAAAGCGGGACGACCAACGACGCGGCCGAATCGGCCTCGGATGAAGACGCGGAAGGCTCTGATAGTGGAATCCGTACCCGGATTAGCGACTCGTTACCCATCTCACGACGTGCCGCGTTGGCCGGCGTCGCCGGAGCCGGCCTGCTCGGCATGACGAGTGGTGGAGCGGGGGGATCACGGGTAGCACAGTGGGGATCTGATCCCGATCCGAGCCTCTGTCCGGACGGGAACCTTGAGCACTGGTCGCGGGGGCGGAACGCGCGGGAGTATGCCCTGTACAACCTGTGTGGGATCGAGCTCGTCGACAGTGACATCGTCACGAAGTTTGACGGCACGGGACTTTCGATCAACGACGATGGCGTGCTCAGTTTCTCCGCGGATGGTATTGACGGGCGTTACACGGACTGGGACAGTTCCAGCGAGACGTTGAATTTCACGGGGGCCGCGGAATGGAGCGATGAGGTCAACAGCGATGATTTCGGTGCGGCCACCAACAGCGCGTCCGGCGCGGATTCGGTCGTGGCAGGTGGCCGTTCAAATACCACGAGCGCTGACGGCGCGACGGTTCCAGGCGGGCAAGGGAACACCGCATCCGGGAATTACTCCTTCGCGGCGGGCGACGGAGCCACGGCCTCCGGGGCAGGCACGTTCGTCTGGAGTGACACGAACGGTACGGACGTTTCCTCCAGCATCGCGGGCGAGGTGCGCTTTCAGGCGACGGGTGGGTTCGCCGTGCAGAACGGCGACGTGACCGTCGAGGGTGGCAACGCGGCGAACGCGGACCAGATTTCGGATGCGACAAGTTCGGATCTCGCGCTGACTGGATCCCCCGACGTCGTGCTGGACGGTTCGGACCTGGACACGAACGGCAACGCAATCACGGACGACACCGGCGGGGTGACGGTGAACGCGACCACCTCGACTGCCGGAGCGATCACGCTCAACGCCGGTACCAATGAGGTCCTCGTGCCGGGGTCGGGCGCTCTCGACCTCGGGAGCGGGGGAAGCAGTAGCACGCTCGAGGATAGTGCGGACGATCTGACCTTGTCGGGTTCGCCGGACGTCGTGCTGGACGGTTCGGACCTGGACACGAACGGCAACGCGATCACGGACGACACCGGCGGGGTGACGGTGAACTCGACGACCTCGACTGCCGGGGCGATCACGCTCAACGCCGGTACCAATGAGGTCCTCGTGCCGGGCTCTGGTGCTCTCGACCTGGGCGGAAGTGGGGGAAGCAGTAGCTCGATCGAAAACGACGCCGGTGGGATCACGCTCGACGCCACCACCGGATCCAGTACCGGCGCGATCACGCTCAATGCCTCTTCGACCGGGGACAGCATCGACCTAAACGCCGGTGCCGAGGATGTGAATATTTCAGGGAACGGGGACTTCGATCTCGCCGGGAGCAATCTAAACGACAACTCCGGTGACATAACCATCGGTTCAAACTTGGATGCGAACGGAAATACGATCGATGACACCACCGGAAATTTGACACTGTCCAGCTCCTCAGACGTCGAGGTCGATAGTGCGAACCTCGATATGAGCGGGAACAGTATTGTGGATTCCACCGGGAACATCTCCCTCAGTGGGGCCGGTGGCAACATCGAGCTCACGAACACCGCGGGCTTGGGCATCCAGTTCCAGAACCAAGATTTCGCCACCAACGTGGATACAGCGACCGATGCAGGCCACATCGAATTGACGGATGGCACCGACACGTACTACTTGAGGGTCTTCGGGTCCACAGTCTAGGTTCGGTCACAAAATTTCGGCAGCGATTTCCTCGCGATCGATCCGTCGACATCGGCCGAGTCTTGATGGATTGATCATATTGTGGACATCATTTGGGACCATCTCATCTCGGGCTTCTTGGAGGCCGCGGAGCTTTGGACGGGCCTCCGGTGGAGGAGGGAGGCATCATCGAGCGGTGCGTACGGCATTCTCGGGGATGTCGAGTGGAATCCAGAGGTTGATATCGACGGGAATCCCGCCTCGAACAAATCGTCGGGCGCGCTCCGTCATCCCGGGTAGCACCCACACATCCCTTCAAGGAATTATTTGTGCTCCTCGGTGGGCAGGACGAACCACGCACCTTTGCGAGAGGGAGTGCTTGCAATGGCACATTTGTCTGGAGTGACGGCACGGGGTCGACGATATGTGGGATGGCCACGAAGTTCCATTTCACGGTCCAGATCCAGATTAGACTGCGTGGACGGATGCGCACGAAGCAATCGGCGATACGTCGAGGACGGATCAAAGTGCAGCCATTGAGGGGAACTTCGCGGAAGTCCGGTCTGACCGAAGGCGATCAAAACAGCACTGCGCAACCATGGCCTCATCGCTTCTTAGACACTCGACTTGATCCCCGGCATTGTCGGGTAAATAGCTATCGTCCTTATTTAGGGACGCAATCGGGACCGACTCTATACAATGCTACTGACCAGTCGGGGGCGCGTCAGTAATCCGCGAGGAGGCTTCGACTGGGGCCGTTTGAACACCTATCGATGCGCTCGGGGTTTATCTCGAACTCGGAAGTGTTCGTCACTATCCGGCCACTTCATACTTCCAACTCATCCAATCAGGAAATTATACATCAATTTTATATCACGCTCCCTTGAACGTCGGTCGTCATGTCCGCAGACGAGGCAGACGCGGCGGGGGAGGAAAAATCGACCGAGGTCGACGGTATTCTGGGGTCGGTCGAATCACTGGGACTGTCGAGGCGCGGCGCGTTGGCCGGGATGGCCGGTGTGGGGTTGCTGGGGGCCGGGAGTGGCACGGCCGGTGGTTCGAGCGTGTACCAGTGGGGTTCGGACCCGGACCCGACCTTGTGTCCGGAGGGGAACCTCGAGCACTGGTCGCGGGGGCGGAACGCCCGCGAGTACGCGCTGTACAACCTGTGTGGCATCGAGCTCGTCGACAGTCCGATCGTGACCAAGTTCGACGGGAACGGGTTGTCGGTCGACGACGACGGGAACCTCGCATTCAATGGCGGGGATATCGAGGGGCGGTACACCGACTGGGATGGCTCCGATGAAAGTTTGAATTTCACCGGGGCGGCCGAGTGGAGTGATCAGGTCAACAGCGACGAGTACGATACGGTTACCAACAGCGCGTCCGGCGCGGATTCGGTCGTGGCAGGTGGCCGTTCAAATACCACGAGCGCTGACGGCGCGACGGTTCCAGGCGGGCAAGGGAACACCGCATCCGGGAATTACTCCTTCGCGGCGGGCGACGGAGCCACGGCCTCCGGGGCAGGCACGTTCGTCTGGAGCGACACGAACGAGGCGGACGTGTCCTCGAGCACCGCGGGGGAAGTGCGCTTTCAGGCGTCGGGTGGATTCGCCGTGCAGAACGGCGACGTGACCGTCGAGGGTGGCAACGCATTGAATGCGGATTCCGTGTCCGACGCCACCGGCGACAATCTCACGCTCTCGGGGTCGTCCGACGTCGAGTTGGGCGGTTCCGACCTGGACGCGAACGGGAATGAGGTGACCGACTCCGGACAGAACCTCACGCTCTCGGGGTCGTCCGCCGTCGAGTTGGGCGGTTCCGACCTGGACGCGAACGGGAACGAGGTGACCGACTCCGGACAGAACCTCACGCTCTCGGGGTCCCCGGACGTCGAGTTGGGTGCCGAACTCGATACCAACGGAAACGCGCTCAAGGATTCTGACGACGATCAGGTTCTGGTCACGAGCGATGTGCGAATCGAAGGTGACGTGCAGGTGACGGGCACGAAGAACTTCATCCAGGCCGTGGAGGAGCAGGCGGGTCCCCGAAACATCGCGTACACGGCGGTGGAGGCCGGGAAGGTCCGCACGGAGGCGACGGACGTCGCCGACCTCGAGGACGGGCGCGTCGAGATCGACCTGCCGGACCACTTCGGCATGGTCACGAGTAACGAGGAACAGCTGTGCGTGCAGATCACGCCATTCGCCCACGAGCCCGTCCAACCCCAGGTCGTCGAGCGCAATCTCGACCGGATCGTTATCGAGGACTTCGGCGACGGCCCCGACGAATACGCGATCTCGTACACCGTGAAGGGCGTCCGGGAGGGCTTCGAGGACACCGCCGTCGTTCGTGACACATGAATCTCGTCAAACCGATGCAACGTGTCGCGTCTCCCTCACGCGATGGAGCGACCAGTGGGGGCTGTATCCACACGAACGGACCACACCAATTGACAGATGACCGATAACGACTCCGAAAGCGATAGGCCGGAGACCGCGGCGAAATTTACCGGACGGTTGCAGTCGCTTGTCACCAAGCCCGGAGAGGTGTCACCATCCGAGGCCGAGGAGCTCGATGTCGTCATCCGCACCGGGGAAAGTCGGCTCGAGGAGGTTACGGAACAGCTCGAAAGCATGGGTATCGACGCATCCAATCGCTACGGGCGGGAGATCCGGACGACGGTCCGCTCGGACCAACTTCTCGGACTCGCAGAGTCCGACGCGGTGCAACTGATCGCCGAAGACGAGGGTCCCATGGAGTTGGCCACGGAGGGGGTGGAAGCCTCGGGGACCGATCTCCTCCACGATATCGATTACGAAGGCGGCGACGCAACGATCGCAGTCATCGACGGTTCCTTCAATCTCGACAACCCGGTCATCGAGGACAACTACATCGGCACCATCGGAAGCAACTTCTTCGATGATAGCGACGATGACGACGATCAATTGGGGCTCCACGGGACGAACTGTGCCGAAATCGTCGCCGACATGGCCCCCGAGGCGGACCTCATTCTCTGCTCGTCCGACCACGGGATCTATAACATTCTCAACGACCTGGAAAGCGATTGGGACGTCGACGTCGCGACCATGTCGCTGGGCTGGGCGTGGGACGACCGGATCGACGGGCTGGGGAACCTGAGCCAGGCCATCGACGATTTCACGGATGCCACCGACTCCATCTTCCTGACCTCGGCAGGCAACGAGGCCGCGGGCAACGTCTACAACATGCCGTATCGGGACGATGACGAGGACGGCATCGTTGAGTTCGATGACGCGGGCACGGAACGCTTCGAAGTCACGACCTCCAGCGACTGGAACGAGGACGACGAAGGCGATTCCGGGACGATTTACGTCCACTGGGATTCGGATTGGAGCGGTGGCGAGGAGTTTATTATCCGCCTCTGGGAGGACGAGACCTCGACTGATCCCTCGGATCTGATCGATACCTGGCAGAGCAACGAACCGTGGGAGCAGGTCAAGTTCGACGAGTCCGATGCCGACGCGGATCAGAGTCTGTATCTGGAGATTGAGGACGATAGCGGCTCGGGCGACGAGCATTTCGACTTGATGCGCCGCGGGTCGGTCGGCCTCTCGTCGTCCAAACCCGAGCGGAGCTTCACCCGCCCGGGCATGGGGCGTGACGAGCACCTGCTGTCCATCGCGGCGGTTCAGGTGACGTCGGCCGGTCGGATGCCAAATGCGGAGGATCTGAAGAATTACTCCTCTAGAGGACCGACCCAGGACGGCCGGCGCGGCATCGACCTCGCCGCCCCGTCGTTCGTCACGCTCACCGAGTCCTCCGGGTTCAACGGGACCTCCGCCGCGTCCCCCCATGTGGCCGGGGCACTCGGGGTGCTCTACGATTCGGCGATCGGGGCGACCAGGGACGAAATCATCGACGCCCTCTTCGACGCCGGTCGCGGCATCGCCGATCCCTCGGTGGACGACCCCGGCCCGAACAACAACGACATCGGCTTCGGCTATCTCCAGGTCCGCACCGCCCGTGACATTCTCGAGTCGATCATCGTCGAACTGTCCGAGGAGTGGGCGTACGACACCGGAAGCCGGATCCAGTATGCGACCCCCGAGGTCGAAGATGGAGATGTCCTCATCGGCGGCCTCGGCTCGGAGTTCTACGCGCTGTCTGGGGTCGACGGGAGCGAGAACTGGTCGACCACTCGGGACGGCTCGTGGTCGGATTCGTCGGCAATCGACTCGGGAGGGATGGTCTTCGTGGGGAGCGGCGGCGGGCTCCTGTACGCACTCGACCTCACGGATGGCAGCACCCAATGGTCGGCAAACGTGGGGAGTGCCATCACCTCATCGCCCGTCGTGGCCGACGGAACGGTCGTGGCGGGCACCAACGACGCGACCGTGTACGGATGGGATGTCGGGACCCAGACCCAGTCCTGGAGCGCGTCCGTCGACTCGATGGTGCTGTCGGATCTCGCCGCCGCCTCCGGGACGGTGTTTGTGACCTCGAAGGACGGTCGCGTCTACGGATTCGATGTCGCCTCGGGGAGCCAGGAGTGGGTCTTCGATACCGGGACGGAATTGCGATCGAGTTCGCCCGCCGTGGCCGACGGGACCGTCTACGTGGCCGCCGACGAGCTGTATGCCCTGAACGCGGCCGACGGGAGCATGCAGTGGTCCACCAACGTCGGGGGCACGGCCGGTTCGAATCCGGTCGTCGACACGGGTGCGGGACTCGTGTACGTCGGGAGCGCGTCGGGCGATCTCAGCGCGGTCGACACCGCGGGAGGAGGCATCGAGTGGCAAACCACGCTGAGCGGGGCGCCGATCGGCGCGTCGCCGAGCCTCGCCCCGGAGCGGGCGGTCGTCTTCGCCAGCGACGGGGAGGGTCACCTGATCGACACCCGGCTCGAACCCGGCGAAACGGTCGCGACTGCTCAGCTGTCCGGCGAATCACTATCCACAGCGGCCGTCGCCGGTACCGCCGTGTTCGTCGGCAGCGAGAGCGGGGAGGTCGTCGGATACAATGGCCTGTGATTGCCGTTCGACCGATGCGACCGGGAGGGGTCTCGCCGGGGCCCGGACAGTGATTGGGGAGCCGAACCGACCCGCACTACTGACAACCATCCATGAGCGCTGAAGATCCAAACGGAGAGCGAGACGAACTGATCCGCCGGAAGGTGGCCGCCCCCTTGCGGCCGGCCATTCCGGATGACTCGGATGTCGGGACGGGCACGACGCCGACGGTCCGGGTCGACATCGAGACGGAGCCACAAGCCTTGGAGGCCGCGGTCGCGCACGCCGAGGGGGTGGGCGCGGACGTCATCTCGAGTCATCACCGCCTGGTAATCGCGGACATCCCGGGCGACCTCCTGCCCGCGCTCGTCGAGGGCGACGCGATCCGGAAGGTCGATCGCCACCAGGAGCCCGAGGAGCTCGCGACGACGCAAGGGGTCGAGACGAGCGGCGCGGACCTGTTACACGACATCGGCCTGACCGGCGACGGGGCGACGATCGCAGTCATCGACTCGCAGTTCAACCGCGAGAACGACAAGTACGAGGACCAGGTCGTCGGGGAGATCGGGAACGCGATCTACGACGAGGACGACGAGGACTTCTCGACCGGTTTCCATGGGACCAAATCGGCCGAAGTCGTGTCGGACATGGCACCCGATGCGGACATGATCCTCGCCTCGACGGCCGGGGAATCCCTCGACAGCATCCTGACCACGCTCGAGGATCACGACAACAATCCGTGGGACTTCGTGGACGTGGCGACGATGTCGCTCGGGTGGCCCCCGTCGGTCCGGCCGGACGGCACCGACAGCCGGAGCGATCGAATCCGTAATTTCACCTCCGGCGATCGCCTGTTCTCCACCGCGGCGGGCAACGAGGCTTCCGGCGACCACTGGGACGGCGAGTTCCAGGACACGAACGGCAACGACCTCATGGAGTTCGACGACGCCGGAACGGAACGCTTCCAGGTCAATAAGAGCGTGGGGGACGACGAGGATCCCGAGGACGTCGGCGGGGCCATCAACGTCCACTGGGACCTCGACTGGGATACCGCGGGCGAGGAGTACGAAGTCCGGATGTACGACGCCGCTTCGGGGGGCACGGAGCTCGCGAGTTCCCGCACGACCAACCCCCACGAGCGGGTTACGGTCCCGGAGACGGAGGCGACGAGCGTCTACCTGGAGATCGAGAACTTCGACGGGAATGGCGACGAGCACTTCGACATCTACACCTCGAGCAACAACCAGCTCTCCTTCCCGGTCTCGACCCCCGAGCGGAGCATCCTCATACCCGCGACGACCACCGACGACAACACGCTCACGGTCGCGGCGGTAATTCATCACAACGAGAACCTCGCGGGGTACTCCTCCCAGGGGCCGACGCTGGACGGTCGACGGGGCATCGATATCGCCGGACCGACCCACGTGAGCCTCTCCGATTTCGGCTTTTCGGGGACCTCCGCGGCGACGCCCCACGTCGGCGGGGCGATTGCCATCCTCTCGGACCCGTCACTCGGATATTCGCGCGACGACATCCGGGAGGCGCTGCTCGACGCCGGGCGTGGGATCGGGGACCCCAGCGTGAGCGAACCGGGGCCGAACAATACGAAGATCGGCTTCGGCTACCTGCAGGTCCGCACCGCGCGCGACCTCCTCGAGTCGATCATGGTCACGCTCGAGGAGGACTGGACGTTCGATACGGGGAGTCGGCTGCAGTACTCGCGGCCCGTCGTGGCGAACGGCGAAGTCTTCGCAGGGGGACTGGGCGAGGACGTCTTCGCGCTGGACCGGGCCGCCGGCACCGAGAACTGGGCGGTCTCCCGGTCGGGGGCGCTGTCCGATTCGACGCCGACGCTGTGGGACGGACGGCTGTTCGTCGGCAGCGGCGGCGGCGTGCTCTACGATATCGAGATCGCGAGCGAGGCGGGTACGTTACTGTTTACGACCGACAGTGCGATCACCTCCTCGCCGGTCGTCCTCGAGGATGTCAACGGGCAGGATCTCGTGATCTTCGGGACGAACGACGGCTGGGTGATCGCCGTCGACACCGCGGGGGGAACGCCGGTCTGGACGACAGGGCTACCCGGACCGGTGTACACTGACCTCGCCGCTGGCGGTGGCTTGGTGGCGGTCACGACCCGCGACGGGTTGCTCTCCGTGCTCGATCCTGCCAGCAATGGTGACGTGCGCTGGGACGAACAGACGACCGTTCACCCGGAATTCTGGGCGAGCTCGCCCGTGATCTACGATGGCAAGGTGCTCGTTGCGGGTGACAGCGTGCGGGCGTTCGATCTGACCACTGGAACACAGGAGTGGGAGGTCGACTACCTGGCGGACGGCGCCTCCACGCCGGCGGTCGATCCCAACACGGACACCGTCTACGTCGGGGCGACCGACGGGACGATCCACGCGATCGATATCGACGGCACTCCCCAGTGGAGCGAATCCTACGGGCCCGATGGGCCCATCACCACGCCCGCCGTCGCCGAGGAGCGACTCGTCGCCGCGACCCTCGACGGCCCGATGGAGCTGATCGACACGCGCCTGGACGAGGGGGCGGTGATCGCGTCCACAGACCCCGCCATCGAAACCCTTGGCGGCGCGGTGATCGAGGACAACGACGTGTTCTTCGGAAGCGAGGACGACAACGTCTACGCGTATCGGGGCGATCCGCCGTAAGGCTCCACCGCGGAGGTCGATCCCAGGGTCCTGGACGCGGCCTTGTTCGGTTTGCGTGTGGTGGTGCCCGTACGAGACTTTTCCTCGTAGGCGCGTTGACCGATCCTCGAACGAAGCCCCTTCCGTGGTCATGTGACGGCGTCGTTCGGGACGGACTTTTCGCGGAATGGCAACACCCTAATCGTGGAAGCGTGACGGAGGTCGGGCGATGTGCGTAACCACGAGGCCGGCGCAAACGGGCCACCAATCTCGAGGAGTCCCATAGCTTACACCCGGGAGCATGCCCGCGGCCACTGAGACGGGGAGTCCGGTCCCCGGTGATACCGTCACATCTCCCTCAACCTTGAGGTCCGGAAGCGGGATGAGAACACCGCTACCCCCGGAGATAAACCCGACTGATCACTCGCTCGCGCTCATCCGACCTTGTAAATGGTCAGGTACGTATTCTCGTTCCCCGGCGCAATGTCCGCGGGGGCGCCGGAGTCCTGACTGACGACGACCTCCAGCGTATTCCCCTGACCGAGACCGAACAGCGTCCTGCTGAAGTTCCGGCAGACGCGCTGGCTGGGCGTGGCAGTGGTCGTGTCGGCCTGAATGCCCTGCAGGTTCGGATCCCCGTTGATTCGCAGTTCGTACCCGATGTTCACCCCGGCAGAGAACGCGGTCTCCCAGTTGACGGTAAACGAGACGTGGTAGTGGCCGTCCACCTGTACCGTGTACACCCCGGCCGTCGTGTTGAAGCCGCCGCCGAAGTGGTCGGCGTTCGTCGCATCGAAGGCGACCGCCGTCGGACTGTCGGTATCGATGGTCTGCGTCGACGCGAGGTACGCCGAGCCCCCGACGTCGGACACGTTGGTGTGCCCCTCGACCTCGAGCGGGCCGACGGACTTCACCCCGGGCCCGTTATCCGTCGTATTCTGTCCGGTCACGGCGGCCGATGCCTGCGAATTGGTCAGCCCGAAGACGCCCTCCGCAAAGTCACCGCTCTCCGACGTGTTGAATCCGAAGACGCCGTAGCCCGGCGCGTTTCCCGTCTCGCCGTAGACGCCGGCCTCGTCGGCCCTCTCGACCGGATCGGAAACGTTCGCGAGGCCCATCACCCCGTTGGCTCCTTGTCCAGGCGATTCACCCAGAACACCGGCAGCGGTGTTCGTCGTGGAGGCGGTTTTGCCGTGGACCCCGTACACCGCGCCGAACTCGGACCCGGCTTCGCCCTGGACTCCGGCCGCACCGTCAGCTTGGCCGGCGGTAAACCCGCCGACCCCTTTCGGTGAGCCACTGGTGGCGTTGGCAGTCCCCCTGACCCCGTATGCACCTTCGTCCGTGGATTCGGTGTCCCCACGGACGCCCCAGGAAAAGCCTGACTCGGCCGTATTTGTCCCCCAGACCCCATTGTAGTCTCTCCCGTCCGTTTCCGCCTGGATCGCATTCCGGTTGGAATCGACCACGAGGCCGGGTTCGTTAGTCGCCTCTATCTCGACGTGGTCCGCCCCGGCGATGGTGTTCCCGTCCATATCCAGCGACGCCTCCAATGTGACCTCGCCCGTGCCGGCGTGGGTCAGATTGTCCGATCGCACGTCCGTGACCTCGATGCCGGTTGCGGCGCCTGCGGGTTCGAGGAGGCCGTTGTCGTCGCTATCCTCCCACAAGCTGGATGCGGTGGCCTCCAGCGTCCCCCCGTCGATCGCGAGGCCGTCGCCGTCGAACTTCGTGACCAGGTCGCTGTCGACGAGTTCGATGCCACACAGATTGAAGAGCGCCTGCTGGCGAGCGTTGCGGCTTCGGGACCAGTGGTCGCCCGAGCCCGTGGGACAGGCGCTCGGCTCGGGATCCGACCCCCACTGGAAGGCTTGTGATCAGCCCGCACCTCAGCTCGTCAGGCCAAGCGCACCGGCCCCCGCCAGGCCCGCCAACGCGCCCCGGCGAGAGAGCGACAGTCGTTCCAGCACGTCCGAGTTGCCGTCCCTTTCGGCATTGTCACGCGGCGACATTTTAAAGGAATGCATATTTCGGATCAAAACTGTTTCGATGGCCGAGAGGTTGGCACGGAGAAGAACGTGGGGCAAGCCTGGGGTTTGGGGAGATGAGAGCTCTAATTTGTGACGCGTGCGGGGAATTCCGCTGTTCGATAGTTGATGTTCGCCGGATTCCGACCTATGCCGGCTGACGTTGACGAACTGGGCTGGGGATTGACGGTGGATAGAACATTCGTCATCGTCCGGAAGTCGCTCCCTGTTTGGCGACTTCAGCCGATTCGGTTTATCATCGACGCGAGCGTCGACACGCATCCCAGTGGTAGTCAGATGGGTTCGGGCAGGCCCGCTGCAACGGTCGGCCATCCCCGCAATCGGGATCAAGGTTCGCGGCCGAACATGGGACCCGGGCGCCCCAAGATGGAGTGGGGCCTCACTCCAGCGGGCCGAAGATCGCGACCACGATGCCATCGGCCCCGTCGCCGCCGAACTCGCTCGCCCCGGCGCCCCCTCCGCCAGCGCCGGGACGGCTCCCATCGTGACCGTCTTCAGTCCAGACCCCGCCGTCCCCACCACCGCCCGTACCACCCGAGCCTGCGGTGGCACCGGCATCCTCGGTAGCGAACGTCCCCCCACCGCCACCGCCCGCAATGGATCCAGCCCCGAAGTTCCCAGTGTCCGCCCTCCCGTCACCGCCGTCGCCACCCTCGCGGGCGTCCGAGTCGCCATCCTCGCCTGCGCCAGTCGCGCCACCCCCTCCGCCGGCGACCGAGGACTCCTCTTCTTGGGCCAAATTGCCGTCGTTGTCAGTAAACATGTCGACTGCCGAGTC
Organism: uncultured Salinarchaeum sp.; assembly: GCA_964489365.1. Classification (GTDB taxonomy): domain Archaea; phylum Halobacteriota; class Halobacteria; order Halobacteriales; family SKNY01; genus SKNY01. Next base: position 4,100 of record CAZAYR010000042.1, on the reverse strand, counting down.
GCCGCCGTCATGCCCGGCACCGCTTTCGCCCGAACCGCCGAGGGCGGACCCGTTGGTTTCGACCGTTACTCCGGCGCCGCCGCCCGATCCCCCATCGCTCCCGTTCGAACTCGGTATGGCACCCCCGAATTCGCCCGCCCCCGCGCCGCCGCCACCACCGCCGGTGGCGTGGAGGGAGGCGATCTGGCTGTCGCCGCCATTTTCGCCTTGGCTGTCGCCGCCGCTCCCTCCGGCTGCGCCTCCGGCACCGACGGTGACGTCCACCTCGCGAGAATCGGTCGTGAACGAGCCCTCGAGGACGCCGCCTGCGCCTCCTCCACCCCCTACACGGAGCCCGCGTCCCTGGGCCGACCCTCCCCCACCCCCGCCGCCGACGATGAGGACCTCGAAACTCATTTCGCCGACAGGATATATGGTGCCGTTCTCGTCCCACGTTAACCGCAAGTACGTGTCTTCGCCGATGGTAAACTCCTCCACGTCCGCGTTGTCGGCCTCCGGGCGCGGGGGCCGGTCGAGCCGATACCACCGCACGCCGTTCCACGCCTTGACGGGCGCGTCGGAGGCACCCTCCTCGTCCAATGCCGAGGCGTCAATGTCGACCCACGCTTCGGCCTCATCGTCCCAGGCGCGGAACCGACTCATTCGATCGCCTCGCTGTTGTCGATCCAGACGTCGCCCGGATCGGGATCGGACGGTTGGTCCGACTGGACGTAGACGCGGAATTCGTTCACCGTGAGCGAAGCCGTGTCCGTGGTGTCGGCCTCGAGCGTGCCGGCCTCGACGGTCCCCGCGCCACTCACGTCGTTGCCGTTCGCGTCCACCTCGTCCTGGAGCGTCACCGGGGAGGTCCCGGCGACGTTATCGACCTCGATGGTGTCGACCGCGAGGATGTCGTTCTCGTTCAGCACGAGGTCGGATCCGTCCAACTCGACGTCGTCGCTCCCCGAGAGGGTGAGATCCTCCTCGGAATCGGTGATCGCGTTGGAGTTTGCGTCCAAATCGGATCCCGCGAGTTCGACGTCATCGCTTCCCGACAGCGAGAGGTTGCCGTTTGTCGCATCGGTGACCGTATCGGCGTGCAATCCGTTGCCGTCCTCGATCGTCACGTCCCCGTCCTGGACGGCCACACCGCCCCCCGCCTGGAGTCGGACCTCGTCGGGCACTTGGGAGCTCACGGTCCCGCTGGTCGAGTCACCCCACACGAGGGCGCCGTCGTGTACGGCGCTCGCCTCCGATCCCGCGGCGAGTGACGTCTCCCCCTCGGCGGTGTTGTCCGATCCTCCGGGGATCGTCGAGAGTTCCCCTGACGCCGTGTTGTCGTTTCCCCCGCCGACCGTCGCGCCGTCGCCGGTGGCGTCGTTCTCGTACCCGCCCGAGACGGTCGCGAGCGACCCGCCGGCGTGGTTGAGTACTCCACCGCCGACCGTCGCGCCGGGCGCCGATAGCCCGATATCTTCGGGGGTCGGTTCCTCCTCCACACTCCCCACGAAGTTTGCGGCCCCGCCGGCGATCGTCCCCAGGAGACTCCCGTTGAGGTTGTACAACCCGCCGCCGATCGCGGCGACGTTGCCCACGCCGAAGTTCAGGAACCCGCCGCTGACGGTCGCGCCGATCCCGTCGGCCGGGTCCTCCTCGAGCACGTCAGGGCCGTCGGAAGCGAGCGAAAAGGGATCCGAGGGAAACTCGTCGAGCGGGACCTCACCCGTGAAATTCGCCGTCCCCCCGGAGATCGTCGACCAGTTCCCGTGGGCCACGTTGCCCACTCCGGGGTCCTCCTGTTCCTCGTGAACGGCCGTCTCAGCGCCGAACGAGGCGAAGATCCCCGGATCGTCCTCGCCGTCGAGCATCCCACCGCCGCCGACGATCGAGTGATCCCCGATGGCCGCGTTGTTGTGCCCGCCACCGACGACCGAAAACTCCCCTGTGGCGTCGTTCGGCGCGCCGTTCTCGAAGTCCTCGCTCGCTAATTCGGGACTCCATTCGGCGTGCCCGGTAAAATCGAGATCCTCGTCCTCGACGTCCCAGTCGAGGTAGCGGCCGTCGATGTCGTCGCCCTCGAAGTTGAGGATGCCATCATCGTCGATGCCGAGCCCGGTGCCGTTGAACTCGGTGATGATGTCGTGGGCGACGAGTTCGATGCCACACAGGTTGTAGAGCGCGTACTCCCGCGCATCACGTCCCCGCGACCAGTGCTCGAGGTTGCCCTCGGGACACAGGGTCGGATCCGGGTCCGATCCCCATTGGGCGACTCGTGAACCCCCTGCTCCCCCGGTCGAGCTTCCGAGCAACCCGACTCCGGCGACGCCGGCGAGCGCATCTCTGCGCGAGACGGGAAGTTCACTAACCCGCGGTCGGTCTTCGCCTGGTCCCTGCTCGTCTGTGCCACCCGCCGTCCGGGCGTGGTCGGGTGGAGTCGACCTGTCGCCGTCTTGCTGTGACATTTCAACCGACCTGTCTTTTCGATTTCCTAAAAATTTTTCCTCGCGGAAACTCCGGTCGCCTCCGCTCGGCCGGCGTCGGCGGGTGTGAGCACCGATGCACGTCCGGGGGTTTACCGGGAGTTGGCCGGACATTAGACGCGCCGATGGGCAGTCCCGCGTTGCCCCGTTGGCCGGAGGGAAGGTACGCCGGACGAGGGGGAACTAGCCGGTCGCGTTCTCGATCCTGGCGGCGAGCCCGTCCACGCTGGTGCGGAGTTGGTCCAGGTACTCCCGCGCGGGCTCTTCGGCATCAGCCTCCTGCCAGGCCGCCACGATCTCGAGATAGATCTCGAGGTGTCTGGACTCGGGGGCGCTCTGGAGCGCCTGGTAAAACCGGAGGGTGGCTTTCTCGAGGTCACCGCGGGCGAGTGCGGCGCGACCTTTGAGGAGTCTGGACTCGATCAGCAGCGCCGTGTTTTCATCCGATCGATCGTTGGTGGAAAGCCATTGCGCGTACGCGGCTTTGGCCTTCCCGAGCCGCTCCGTGAGCGCTGCTCGCTCCTGTGGTAACTGCTTCAGGAGATATTCGATCACGCCGATCATCTCTCGGTGCATGAGGTGGCTATTGTCTGACAAGGATCCCGGCCGATCGCGATATATCGCCAGGGGTTCGGGGATGTGGCGAGGGGGATGGTGATAGAAGTGCTCGACGGCGAAGGCCATGTCCTCACCGGCGTTTATCTCCTCAGGGAAGGGGCGATCGGGAAGGTCGTCCGCTCGGATCGCGATCGAAGACGGGAGCGCCCCCACATTACCCCTCAAGCGAACGCGCCAGGGAGGATCTCCGCTCGGCATCCGTCGGTCGATCACCCGATAGGTTTGTTGCCGTCCCCCTGTTGTATTCACGCGATGCATGGCGGTGAAACTGATCGCGACATCGTCGATGTGGGCCGATACTTGTGTTGTCAGCTTTTCGGGATGCCAGATATCGTCCGCATCCAAAAAGGCGATCAGCTCCCCTCGTGACGCTTTGATACCTTCATTTCGTGCCAACGAGAGCCCAGGTTCCGTTTGAGGTATGTACTTTACCCAAGGGCGCTGGCAAGGGAGCTCCTTGAGCCATTCAACCTCGGAGGAATCGACTATAATCACCTCCAGGGGTCGGTAGGTTTGGGCCCCCACGCTCTCGAGCGCATCAGGGACGAACTCCGCGTCACCGAAGGTCGGGATGATTACCGACACCAAGGGACCTTGCCCGTCCATGATATGAGGGAGGCTCAAGTGGTCCGCGGTGGTCGAACTTGCCCGAATCGGGCCTCCAGCCCTCAAACACTCCGGTACGTTTCGATGTTCTAACTCCGAGAAGAGTTCGACCGGCGATTTCACGCTTTCAGGGCTATTCGAGCGGACGAACATATCTGTACCGGCTCACGAGTGATGCGCTGCAGGAATGCGTGGCCCGCCAACAGCTGGCGCCAATTATTGATCGATTATACACAATGAGGACCATCATTATCCAAAGGCGTTTTGCGGTACGTGCCCAGACGTCCCGATCGTTCGCCGGTCCCTTCGGGGCGTTAGACATTTCATGTCGGCCGCCAATCCGAGCCCATGACGACAAAGACGAGGGTACGTGAAGCCCTTTTACAACCGGAGTACACGGGTGAAAATCGATGTATT
>CAZAYR010000041.1:0-19018 GCA_964489365.1 uncultured Salinarchaeum sp. | reverse complement strand
TCGTTCCGGAAGACGGACTCGTCCCAGGAGAGCACGTCGTCGGTCGGGTCGCCGGCCATCACTTTCACCAAGCTGCGGCGTCTATTTAAGTGGTGGGATCACGGCCCTCGCCGTCGAATTTCTCGAGCAAGTGCGCGTAGACCGCCGCCTCCGGGCCGGTCGTGCGCGTGGCGAGTTGCTCGACGATCAGCTCCGGCGTCGAGCGGGCGAGATGCCCTTCCACGGGCGTCCGGTCGACCACGAGTTCCCCCTCCTCGACGCCCTCGGCCGCGATGCCGTCGATCCGGACGTCCGCGTCGGTGACTTCCCGGATTTCTCCGGCGAGGTGAGAGACGAACACCGCCGTCGTCTCCCCCCGTAACTCCTCGAGGATGCCGCCGACGATGACGGCGGCGGCCCCCGGCTCCGTGATCGATTCGAGCTCGTCGACCAGCACGAGCCGGTCGCCCGGTTCGGTCGCCAGCCCGGCGAACTGCTGGACGGTCGCCTCGAAGGCGCCCGCGTCCAGGGTGCCCTGCGTCGCGGCGTGATAGTGCAGACCGTCGAACCGCTGGAGGCGGACGCGGGCTGCGGGGACGGGCATGCCCATATGCGCGAGGATCACCGTCGCCGCGACCAGATCGAGCAACGACGTCTTGCCCCCGCTGTTGACCCCGGACAGCAGGACCACGTCCGCCACCGCGTAATCGACGGGTCCGACCGCCTCGATGGGCATATCCAGGAGCGGGGATCGCCCTCCGCGGATCTCGAAGCCTTCGCCCGCAAAGGTCGGCATCGAGCACTCGAAGTCGGATGCAAACTGCGCGATCGCCAGTTCGACGTCCAGCTCGAGGGCGCGTGACACGAGTTCCTCGGCCGCCTCGCGCTCGTCGGCGAGGTCGGCCGCGACCGCCCGTTTGAGTTCGAGCGCCCGTCGGTCGTGGGCGGCTTGCAAGTCCTCGCGAAGACGGTCGACGGCCGCACTGTCGACGTCCATCGGAAACGTCGGCTCCGCCGGGAAGATCCGGTCGAGGTATGCCCGTTCGCCCTCCTGGAGCGCGAGCGCGTCGGCGAGGTGGTCCTTCGCGCGGTCGACGGCGTCGCCGAATTCCTCGTGGAGTTCCCGGCGCAGGAGGGCGTCCACGCCGGCGCCCGCCTCGACGAGCGAGAGGAGGTCCGTCCCCTCGACGGTGACGTTCTGCTCGCGGATCGCCTCGCGGAGCGCGTCGTTGCCGACCGAGCGGGCGAGCTCGACGGCCGCATCGAGGTCATCGAGTGCCGCGCCGAGCCGCTCGTGCTCGGCATCGCCCGTGGGCGTCCCGTCGCGATCGAGATCCGCCAGGCGGTCGTCGAGGCGGTCGAGATCGGTCGGAGGGTCGAGCGACGCGCGCCGGTGCACGTCGATCGCCGCCAGAATCGACTCCCGGTTCTCGGCAAAGAAGGTAAGCGTCCGCTCGGGGACGATCTCCCCGGGGTGGTCGAAGGCGTCCGGCCGGACGTGGACGTTTTCGGGTAAGTCGAGGCCGCTGAAGGCCTCGTCGATCACCGTGACCCGAGTGTACCCTTGCGCGAGGTCCGCGAGCGCCCTGGCGTCGTCGACGATCTCGACGCTCAACTCCGGGAACGCCGTGGTGGCGGCCTCGTAGTCCTCCGCGTCCGCCGTGGCGAGACACCGTTCGCGCACGCGCCGCTCCGTCGATGTGGACAGCGGGGCGACCGCCCCGAGGGGCTCGCGCACGGCCGGATCCGGCTCGCGTTCGAGCGCCCGCTCGGCGAGCGTCCGAAGGGCGTCGAGCCGTTCCGCACTCGACGTCGGATAGATCGTTTCGAGTCGGTACCGCGCGTAGTCGGTTTCCGCCCTGGCCTGGAGCAACGCCAGGAGCTCGTTGTAAATCGCGGTCGCCCGGTCGGTCGCAAGGAATTCCCCCTCGTCGTCGTAGCGCGCGTCAGCCGCGGCCCGCACGATCCGTGCCGCCCGCGTCGGTGAGATCCCCGGCGCCCGAGCCAGGGTCGCGACGTCCCCGCGTTCGATGGCGGCGAGGGGGTCCTCGAGGTCGGCGAGTGCGTCCGCCGTCTTCTCGCCCACCCCGGGAATGGCCGTCAGTTCCACGGTCGGGATTCACCCAATGGGGTGTTAGCGATTATGTCTGCGGGGCGGAAGTGGCTCCGGAGAGGTTTTTTGGCACGCCACACTATTTCCGGTATGGACTCGGTCGACCGGAGACTCGACGCCGTCCGCGAGGATCTCGCCGGGCACGAGGGCGCGCTCGTGGCCTTCAGCGGTGGCGTCGACTCCGGCGTCGTCGCCGCGATTGCCCACGACGCCTTGGGTGATCGGGCCGTCGCGTGCACCGCAAAGAGCGAAACCCTGCCTGCGGAGGAGCTCGAGGAGGCCCGAGCGGTCGCCGCGGAGATCGGCATCCGCCACGAGGTCGTCGAGTTCAGCGAGCTCGACAGTGATTCGTTCGTGCGCAACGACGAAAACCGATGCTATCATTGCCGGACGATGCGACTCGGCCGGATGTTCGACCGTGCCGACGAGCTGGGGATCGAGCTGGTTTGCGATGGCACGAACGCGGACGATCCGGGTGGCGGCCATCGACCCGGCCTCGCGGCCGTGGCCGAGCAGGAGGCCTATTCCCCATTACGCGAACACGGCCTCGGGAAAGAAGACGTCCGGGAGGCCGCGCGACGCTACGGCCTCTCGATCGCCGACAAGCCGTCGATGGCATGCCTCTCATCCCGCATCCCCACGGGGTTGGAGGTGACCGAGGAGCGGCTTACTCGGGTCGAGCGGGCCGAACGGCTGCTCCGGACGTGGGGCTTCGACCAGTTTCGGGTGCGCGACCACGACGGCCTCGCCCGGATCGAGGTCGCGCCGGACGAACTCGAACGCGCGCTGGACGCGAGCTTCGTCGAGGCCGCGCGGGCCCACCTCGACGATCTCGGGTTCGACCACGTGACCCTCGACCTGCACGGATATCGGACGGGGAGCGTGAGCCCGGACGACGACTAATCGTCGTCGTCGCCGTCGGACTGGTCGGCTTGAATCCGGATCGGGGCCGCGTCCGCCCGCTCTTCCGCGACTTCGATGGGAATCCCCGGCTCGGTGCCTTTTTCGCCGAATCCCGCACTGAGAATCCGGGTGAGGGCATCCTCGACGGATTCGTCGGTCTCGGTGATCCGGTCTTCCTCGACCTCGATGACGAATCCCGAGGTAATATTGGGCGCGGTGGGCAGAAAGAGGAGAACCCGGTCGTCTGGGGCTCGCCGGCCCGTTTTGAACGCCGTCATGCGGATGTTCTGCCATGTGTCCAGTTTGACCGGCTCCTGGAGGGTTGTCGAATCCGAAAGCGCCGTCTCGATCGCCATCTTCGACGCGTTGTACACGACCCGGAGGCCGGGGACCTGATTGATCGTGCGGTCGATCGCGTTTTCGATCAGCGTGCCGAGGGCGGTGCGCATCAGGTAACCCACCGCGAGGACGAACAGTGCAAAGATGACGAGGGTCAGCACGACCTGGGCGACGGGGTTGTCGATGACCAGGCCAGTGGGGGAGACGTTCTCGATCCACCGGTACAGCCACCAGACGACCCACCCACTCACGATCAATGGGACCAGCACCACGAGGCCGCTGGCGAAATCCCGCTTCCAGGTCGTCATCCGCCCGAAATCATGGACGGGGACCTAATCAGCGTGTCCATCTCGGAGCGGATCGTCGGGAATTTGGTGATCGCATCGGGAACGGCGCCATGAACGTGCTCCCCGCCGTGCTCATCGCGCTCTGGGTGGCGCTGCCGGCCTACATCCCGAACAACGTTGCCGTGGTGGCCGGCGGGGGCCGGCCCATCGACGGGGGACGGGACTTCCGGGGGGCCCGCCTGCTGGGGGACGGGAAGACGTGGCGCGGCACGGCCGCAGGTGTCCTCGCGGGTATTGTCACTGCGCTCGTCCTGAACGAGCTGTCGGCGTCCGCCGGCGATCTCCTCGGGATGGACCTACCGGTGTTTCCCCCCGGGGTCGTGCTCGCCTTGCCGACGGGGGCCCTACTGGGGGACATTCTCGCGTCGTTTTTCAAGCGCCGGACCGGGCGAGCGCGAGGGAGTGCGTTTCCGGTCGTCGATCAGCTCGATTTCCTGGCAGTCGCGTTGCTCCTCGGGTTCCTCGTTGCCCCTGGATGGATGCGCTCGGTGCTCACCCCGCTGATCCTCGTGACGCTGCTCGTGCTCACGCCGGTCCTGCATCTCCTCACGAACGCGCTCGCGTATATGATCGGCCTGAAAGACGAGCCGTGGTGAGCGGATCCCGAGACTTATCTTGATCCCCGGGCGAGGAGCGCACGATGTCGAACCGCCGGCTGATCGAGGCGCTGCTTGCCGCCGACGCACTCCGGTTCGGTGAGTTCGAACTCTCTCACGGCGGCACGAGCGAGTACTACGTAGACAAGTATCGCTTCGAAACCGACCCGGACGCGCTCGAACGGGTTGCCCAGGCCTTCGCGGATCGTGTCCACGGGCACGAGACGCTCGCCGGCGTCGCGCTGGGCGCCGTGCCACTGGCTGCGGTCACTAGCGTCACCGCCGATCGCCCGTACGTCGTCGTCCGCAAGGAACGCAAGGACTACGGGACCGGCAACCGGATCGAGGGTTCCTTCCCGGATGGGGAAGAGGTTGTGGTCATCGAGGACGTCGCGACCACGGGTCGGAGTGCGCTCGATGCGGTCGAGGCGCTTCGGGAGGCCGGCGCGTCGGTCTCGCGGGTGCTGGTGGTCGTCGACCGGGGCGAAGGTGCACGTGATCGCCTTGCCTCGGCCGGAGTCGAACTCGACGCGCTCCTCACGGCGGACGACTTGCTCCGCGCCGCCGAGGAGTCCTGAACGAGGGATTTACAGGGACTGGACGAGACCGGGAGATAATGCTGATTCCGCTCGAGGAGGTGGTGTTGGGGGTGTATATCGGGCTCCTCGCGGGCGTATTCCCCGCCCTTATCGCCTTCTTGTTCGGGTTCGCGTTCAAGTATTTCACCGACGTCACGGTGCCGGGGCTCGGCGTGATCGTCGTGTGCGGGACGATCGCCGGGATCTCCGGGGGCCTCATGGGGATCATGGACCCCGCGATCGCCGAAAGTTGGGCGGGGATCACCGCGATCGTCGTGATTCTGATGGCGTGCCTGTGGGCCCACGGGGTAGGCGACCGCCTCGGGGATCGAACGCCCCGGCGACTGACGTTGAGCCTCCTACGCAATAGCAAGCTGACGGCGGACCTCGTCGAGCGAGTTGACAACTACGGGCAAGTGGAGGTCCGGCCCATCGGGGACATCACGGACATCGAAGGCTATCCCCCACTCCCGCAGGAACTCCACGAACGGATCCGCAACCGTTCGTGGCGGCTGCCGGCCGATCTCTCGCTGACGGAACTCGAAGCGCGCGTCGAACAGGAGCTGCTGGACGAATTCGACCTGGCCGAAGTTGCGGTCTCGGTCGATCGACGGGGGCGCGCGCGGATCGCGGCAGCCCCGCTCGCGGGAGTGCTCTCGCGTCGAGTGGCGAAGGGCAAGCATGCCGTGTCGATCCACACGCTCCTGCCGACCGGTCTCGCCCGACAGGACGACGTGTCGCTCCAGCTTCCGAACGGGGACGTCCGGGGGCCCGTGTTGAGCGCGAAATCGAACGGTGCGGAGCGGGGCCAGCCCGTCGGGGCAGCCGGAGATCTCGGTACGGAGGGCCCGGCCGATGGGGAAAGTGATGCCGGTGGGGTCCCCCGGGCCCCGACCACGGACGGGGGCGAGGGTCGCGTCACGATCGCCGTCGACCGGGACGAGCTCGAATCGGTCCTGCGCTACGACTTCGCCCCGCTGACCGTCCACGCCCGGGGCACACAGCGGGAGTACGAGGCGATCGCCGTCCTCAGCCGACAGGGCAACCAGTTCCGCAAGCTGGTCGTCGACGACGATAGCGGGTTGGCCGGGCACGACCTGCGCGAACTCGGTATCCGGGAGGAATACGGCGTGCTCGTCATCTCCCTGCGACGCGGCAACGAACAGTTCATCAGTCCCACCGGGGACGTTCGGATCGAGGCAGGCGACGAGCTGATCGTCGTCGGTCCCCGCCGGGGGATCCGCGAGTTCGAGGGGGCGGCGGGATGATCGGCATCGGCACCGTCGTCGTAGTCCTCGAAATCCTCGGGCTCGGGGTGATTGCGTCGCTCGCCGCGGCCGCGGCGGCCACGTTCTACCGTGCCCGCTTCCGCGAGCCCCTCCCGGAGGCGGCGTCGCTGATCATCGGGCTCGGGACGATCGCGATCATCCTGAATACCCGGTTGGTGTTCGTCCAATTCGTGAGCGATGACGCGGAACTCCTGGCGCTCGATGCCGCCGCGCGGAACCTCGCGACCTTCTTCGTCGGCGCGGTGGGGACGTTCGTCGGCCACGCCATGGGGGAACGGTTCGGCCAGTCGAGTTGGCTCAGCATCGGGCGTCTCCAGCCGAGCTTCAATCCGATCGTCCGCGCGGCCGGCCGTCACATTTCCCTGACGCTGCCCGACGAGATCGAGGATATCGAAGGCTTCGACCCGGTCTCGGACGAGGTCAAGCGCACGCTCTCCGGCATGACCCTCGACTTCCCGCGAGGGCTGACCGTCGAGGCCCTCGAGGAGCAGTTGAGCACACGCCTCACGGACAAGCACGATATCGGCTATGTGGATGTGGACGTGGAGCCCGATGGGGCCGTTACCTACCTCGCCGTCGGTCAACGCCCGGCCGGGCTGGGGCCGACGCTCCCTCCGGGATCCGTCGCGATCGCCATTCGCGCCGACCCGGCGTTCAGTGCGGGCCCGGGGGACGCAGTCGAAATCTGGACGCCCGGACGGGAGCCCGAACCGGTCGGTGCCGCGGAATTGCGTGCGGCCGTGGGCGACATCGCGACGATCGTCTGTGACGCGAGCCTCGCCGATCGGATCGATCCGAACACCTCCTACCGGCTGGTCACCCTGCCCTCCGACGCCCGGCCGGACCGGGAGTTCGCGGCGAGCCTGCGAAACAGTCCGGAGACGCTCGGGGTCGTCGACGTATCCGCCGAGAGCCAGCTCGTGGACCGTGCCATTGCCGACCTCGAGGTGACCGTCATCGCCATCGGGCGGGAAACCTCAACTCTGACCCTCCCCGCCCCGGGCGAGACCGTCCACGGGGGGGACCGGCTCTTCGTGCTTGCCCGTCCGGGGCGTCTCCGCACGCTCGAGGCCATGGAGGGTGTCCGTTCGGTCCCGGCCAGCGAACTCGAAGGGGGCCCGGACCTGCACGGGGGCCTCCGGCCCTGGAAGCGACGGCCGGGGGTCTGAACGGCCGGTGCGACAGTTCAATATGCCTTTATAGAAGAGCAATCAACGTTTACTCGATTATGGCCTCACAAGGGGGACGAGGGCAGCAACTGCTGCTCGCCGAAGACACGCAACGGACCTCCGGGCGCGACGCCCGACAGGCGAACATCACCGCCGCCAAGGCGATCGCGCAGGCGGTTCGGACGACGCTCGGCCCGAAGGGAATGGACAAGATGCTCGTCGATTCCTCGGGGAACGTGGTCGTCACGAACGATGGCGTGACGATCCTCTCGAAAATGGACATCGAGCACCCGGCCGCGAACATGATCGTCGAGGTCGCCGAGACCCTCGAGCAAGAGGTCGGGGACGGGACCACGAGTGCCGTCGTCCTGGCGGGCGAACTGCTCCGGGAGGCCGAAGAGCTCGTCGAGCAGGATATTCACCCGTCGACCGTCGCGGACGGGTACCGCCGAGCGACGGTCAAGGCCGAGGAACTCCTCGCGGCGGGCGCGATCGGAGTCGACCGTGACGATGTCGACACCCTCGAACAGATCGCGTTGACCTCGATGACCGGGAAGAGCGCCGAGGACGCAGCCGAGCACCTGGCCGGGATCGTCGTGCAGGCTGTGCGTGCGGTCGCCGAGCAGGAAGTCATTGACCTCGGCGAGATCGACGTGCGGACCGTCGAAGGCCAGGCCGTTACGGAAAGCGAACTGGTCGATGGAGTTCTGGTCGACGAGGAACCCGTCCACGCCGGTATGCCGGTGGCGTTGCAGGATGTGACCGTCGCGATCCTCGATCGTGGTGTCGAGGTCGACGAGCCGGAGATCGACGCGGAGATCGCCGTCGACGACGCCCAGCGGTTACGGGAATTTCAGGATGCCGAGCAGGACTCCCTCCGGGAACGGGCCGAGCGGCTCGCGGAAGCCGATGTCGACGTCCTGTTCGCCGGGGACGACATTGCGGACGTCGCGGCGGAATACCTCGCCTCGGAGGGTATTCTCGCCATCGAGGACGTCGACGCCGATGTCCTCGCCCAACTGGCGCGGGTCACCGACGCGGATCGGCTCACGACGATCAACGACCTGGCGGGAGACCGGCTCGGCACGGCAAGCGCAGTGGATGTTGACGATATCGGCGAGGACGAGGCGGTATTCGTCGAGGGCGCGACCGACAGCGACGTCGCGACGATCATCCTCCGGGCGGGCACCGAGGACGCCCTCAACGAAATCGAGCGCGCCGTCGACGATGCGCTCCACGCCGTGCGGGTGACGATCGAGGGGTCGGGCGTACTCGGCGGTGGCGGGGCGCCGGAGACCCAGCTCGCCCTCGCGCTTCGGGACTTCGCGGAGGGTGTCGGCGGCCGCGAGCAGCTCGCCGTCGAGGCCTTCGCGGACGCCCTCGAGGTCATCCCCCGCACGCTCGCCGAGAACGCCGGCCTGGATCCGATCGACTCGCTCGTGGAACTCCGTTCCCGGCACGACGCCGGCGACGCCACCGCCGGGCTGGATCCGGCCACCGGGAACGTGGTCGACATGCGGGAGCAGGGGACCCTCGAGCCCGTGGCCGTCAAGCAACAGGTGCTCGGATCCGGGACCGAGGCGGCATCGATGATCCTGCGGATCGACGACGTGATCAGCGCGAGTTAAGTTCCCCGTCGAGTCCTGGAGGAAACGGCACGTATTCCACCGCGTGGGTTTCGAGGATGTCCGAAAGTCCAGAGAGCCGGTGGTGGAGTTGCGCCGGGGTGTGGGCGTCCGAACCGGCCACGAAGCTGATACCACGTTCCGCGAAGATGGGCAGCGCGTCCGGGTGCGGGTGAATCGTTGCATACGTCCGATCCACTCTCCCCGCATTCAGCTCCGGGATGGTCCGGCTGTCGGCGAGCGCATTTGCGATGCGCGTGTAATGTGATTCGTCCATCAACCCCCGGAGCGCGGGGGCACGCTGGGGGAGGTCGAGGTGGCCCAAGATCTCACACAACTCCGATTCGACGAGCGCGATCAGCCAATCGACGTACTCGTCGACGACCCGGCGGCGTTCGGCCGCCGAGGCCCCGGCCAGGTCCGGTTGGGCGACATCGTGATCCCCCACGAAGTGCACGCTGCCGATGGTGTAGGTGAATTCCGCCTCCTCGAGGAACGCCCGGATGCGGTCTTCCTTCTGCGGTTCGAAGTTGACCTCGGCGCCGTCCAGCATCATGACACCGGTCTCCGCGGCGACGGTGGCGAGCTCGTCGCGACGGGCTTCGTAGGTCTCCACGAGATCGTACCGATCGCGACGGCCGAACGCATCCTGGCCCACCGGACAGTGGTCTGCGACCCCGAGCGTCGAGAGGCCGGCCTCCATCGCCGCCGTCGCCATTTCCCCCATATCCCAGCCGTCGGAGTACGTCGAGTGGACGTGGAGGTCATCGCGGACGGGCATGGTGGAAACGGGAGGAGGCCGTTCAGGCGTACTCCTCGACCGGGTCGGACCGTTCCCTGATCAGGAGGCGGAGCTCGTCCACGTCGGATGCCTCGACCTCGTCGTGTGAGACGATGGCGGTCCCGCCGATGGACTCGGATTTCGCCTCGTCGACGAAATAGACCGACCGGGTCCCGGCGACGCGGCCGATCGAGGCCATCAGCCGGGCGCGTTTCTCGGCGGCCTCCGTGTACTTCGAGTGGCCGGTGAGCACGTGCACGGGCCCGCGCTCGTCCTCGCTGACGGCCTTGAACGGCGAACGGGCCGTCGGATGGACCTGGAAGCCGGCCCGGGACATCACCGAGATGATGACCGCATCGTTGGGATCCATTTCCGGCGCGTCGGGGGCGGGCTCGGTCTCGCGGACCTCCTCGGCCCCATCGAGCACGTCGACGGGGGTCGCGAGCGGGCGCTCGAAGAGGTCCTCGAGCTCCATCGCGATCTCGATGCTGGCGTTCATGCCGTCCTCGTACTTCGATACCGTGCGTCTCGAGACCCCCAGTTCCTTGGCGAGTTGCCCGAGACTCCAGCCGCGGGATTCGCGCTCCTCGCTGATCGTTTCGCTCTCGATATTCACGTAGAGGCCGCCCGGCGCCGCGTAGATGAGCGGCGGGATGTCCTCCACGAACAGATCCATTGCCGTATCGGGGCTCAGGACGGGGACGCCGTGGCGGAAGTACACGACCCCCGGGTTGAGTTCCTCATCGCGGGTCCGTAACCCGATGACCAGCGGCGTCGCCTGGAGGTACTCCCCGAGCCGTCGCATCTCCTCGCCGGTGCGCGCGTCGAAGCCGTCGATATTTCCGAGGATCTTGACGAGGATGAGCTCCTCTCCCCGGCGGGCGGCCACGTCAAAGCTCTTCGGGCGGATCGAACACCGGTCGCTCACCAGGAAGCCGGCATCCTCGAGCATCGCCGTGACGTTGCCAACCAGCGCCGATCGCGACATCATAAGTGTCTAGATACGTATTACTTATAGGCGTTTTGGCCATGCGAACATCCCCCGTGCCGGAAATGTCCGGAAGCCGGCGCGGACAATCACCACCAGTTATGCGTGCCGATCCCCTGGCCCGGCCGTATGGCAGTGGTGGGCATCGACGATACCGATTCCCGGTCCGGGGGCATGTGTACCACCTGGATCGGGGACGAGATCGCCCGACGCCTTCCCCGATCGGCGGACCCGACGACCTACCTCGTGCGGCTGCACCCGGCGATTCCACACAAGACCCGGGGAAACGGCGCCGTCGCGGTCGCCGCGTCGGCCTCCGCCGGGACCATGCTCTCCGTCGCGCGGGATGTCATCGACGAGTACGCGGTGGTCGATGACCCCGAGACGAATCCCGGCGCGGTGGCGGTGCGCGCGGGGGACGTGACCAATCCATCCCGTGTGCAGTTTGCACGCGAGGCCGTCCGCGGCCCGGTTACGAGGGCAGCGGCTCGGGCGGTGGTCCCGATGGACCTATCGCAGGGGTGGGGCAACGGTCGGGGCTTGATCGGCGCCGCGGCGGCCGCGGGTGCGGTCGGCGCGACCCGTCGCGACGGCCGGTCGCCGGTATTCGGGGATTGGACGTTCGAGCGCCTGGCCTACCGAGAGCCCGCCCGCTGGGGAACCGATCGTGCCGTCACCCTCGGCGATCGTCACGAGATCCCACCGGGGACATGGGACACGGTCGACCACGTCACCGACGACCTCGTCTGCGTGCCCAACAGTCCCTGTCCCGTCCTGTACGGCATCCGCGGGGATGATCCCGCTGCACTCCGATCGCTCGGATCATGCTTCGAGGGAGAGTTCTATACGCGCACACGCGTCTTCGTCACCAACCAGGGGACGGATGCCCATCTCCGGCCCGGCCGAATCGGGGGTTTACGGGACGGTCGAGGCTACCGCGTGCGGGGTCGCGTCGTCGAACCGCCGACCACGCGGGAGGGCGGTCACGTCACGTTCGGGCTCGCGGCCGACGGGGACCGGTGCCAGTGTATGGCGTTTGCGCCCACTGGCCGGTTCCGGAAGCCGGTGCGCCGGCTTCGCCGGGGCGACGCCCTTCTCGCTTGCGGGGAATGGGACGAGGGAACGCTCAAACTTGAGAAGTTTGCGCTCGTCGGCCGGGCACTCACGCGGGAGACCGTGCCGGTCTGCCCGAGGTGCGATCGCTCGATGAAAAGCGCCGGGCGTGGCCAGGGGTATCGGTGTCGTCGCTGTGACGAGCACTCGGCGGAAAAGTGCCGGAATGACGCCCGCCGCCAACTCCGCTGCGGGTGGTACGAAGTCCCGCCCGGGGCCCGCCGGCATCTCGCCAAACCCCTCGCCCGCGGGGACTACGAGCTTCCGGTGCACGGGACGAGCGGACCGGCCTAGATCTCATCGACCTCCGTGCCGAGCGTGCAGACGTACTCGCCCGTTGCAACCTGGGGAGGTCGACGCGCCCGCCAGAACACCCCCCCGGCCTCGGCCTCGACTGTCTCGCGCTCCTCGCCGAACACGCTCGTCACCCGGAACAGCACATCGCCCGCCTCCACGCGCTCGCCCAGCGGGACCGCGAGGGTGACGAGGCCACCACACGGGGCCCCGTACTGTTCGAAGTTACGCGCCCGAACGTGAGGCTCGGGCGCCACATCGCCGGGGAGGAAATCGTAGTATCGGAGCACGTTGAACACCCCGTCGACCCCCGTCTCGATACTTCGACGATCCCAGCCGACACTCCCGCCGAGCTCGGGATCGATCGCCACGACGCCTTCGTCGGGGGCGGCCCGAGCCAGCTGTCCGTCCGGCCCTTTGCGGTCCAGGATGAAGCCACAGCCGAAGGCCTTCGCCAGCTCCAAACATTCGGCGTGAAGGCGGTGCCCGCGCCCACAGCGGACCCGACACTCGTCGATCATCCGGCTCGTCGAGCCCTGGTGGAGATCGAGCACGAAATCCGCAGTGCGAGCGATCTCGAAGGTCCGGGCCGCGATCCGTTCGCTCGAGCTCCCCTCCGAGTCCCCAGGATAGGTGCGGTTGATCTTCGTGTCATCCAGCGGGTTGCGGTGACTCCCGGTTCGATATCCGTGGATGTTGACGATCCCCACGATAAGGACCGTGCCCGCGAGCGCGTCCGGGTCGATCGCGGGCACGACCTCCGAAACGACGCCGACCCCGTTGAGCTCGTCACCGTCGCTTGCGGCCTGGACGTAGAGTGTCTCCCCCTCGTCCGCCCCGTTGATGACCGCCACCGGCAACTCGACGGGTGCCCCGTCTCGATCCTCGCCGACCGTCAGGCGACCCACGTCCCGTTCCCCGGGAGCCGCGGCCGCTGTCCCTACCGACTGCATCCATCCGACAAGCGCGCACGCCGAGGCTTTAGCGATTTGGGACGTCCTCGGCGGTCCCACATGGCGACGTCATCGCCTCGGGGACCTGGATCGCGTACCGACCGTTCTCCTGGAGCTCGATGATACACTCGCGGCGCTCGTATAACTCCATCAGATTCAGCTCGTACTCCCCGCGGTCGACGATCTTGATACTCCCGAACTGGTCCTCGAGTTCCTCCCGGAGCTCCTGGAGATCCGGGCGCGACCCATCGTCCGTTTCGTCCGGGGCCTCGTGCTCGGGCAGCGTATCGGGGTCGACGATGTCCCGTCGGGCGTCGGTCTGAGCACGGTCCTCCATCGCATCCCACATCGTGTCATCGGGATCGTAAGCCGGATCCGGGTCCGCCTCGATGAGGTCCCCGCCCGAACGATCTCGGTCGGCAGATTCTGCTTCGGGGACGTATTGGAAGCGATTGCCCCCACACGTCGGGCACCCCGAAAGCATTTCCTGGGCGCCGTCCTCGAACGCACGGCCACAACTGGTGCACTCGTGGGGCATTTACTTGGAAACGAGCGCTTTGATCAGCGTCTCGTCCTTGTGGAGGGTTTCGATCCGGTTCGCCGGACCGATCACGGTGAGCTTCGAGGTGTCGTTACGGCCCATGATGCGGCCCAGGAGCCCGCCGTCGTCCGTCTCCGAACGGGGATAGGTCTCGATCTCGATGCCCGTGAACTCGTCGGGACTGATTTCGCTCATCGTCACTTCGATGAGCCGGCTCTCCTCGTCCGGTGTCAGGCCGTCCTCGAGGATGACGATGTTCCCTTCGTGCACGCCATCGAGGATCATCCGGATCTTCTCCATGGTGGCCTTGTGGGCCATCCGTTCGCCGCTGATCAGATCGATTTGGACCCCGTCACCTGCGTTGGTTGCTTCGGCCATCGTGCTCACCCGAAGTACTCCGCGATCTTGTCGTAGACCTCGTCCATATTATCGCCCTCCAGGGCCGACAGCGGGACGGTCTCGTGCTGGGGGAAGGCGTTGGTGATCCGCTGGACGCTGGATTCCTCAAGGTCGATCTTGTTCGCGAAGATCAGCACAGGCAGGTCCCGACTCTCGATGATCCCGATGAGCATGGTGTTGACCTGCGTGAACGGGTCCTCGGCACTGTCGAGGACGTAGATCACCCCATCGATATCCTCACGGAGCCAGTGCATCGCCTCGGCGACCCCTTCCGTTGCCTCGCGTGAACGCCGCACCGCCTCCTCCTCCTCGAGGTCGAACTCGAGAAACTCCTCGTAGTCGACCTTAGTCGTGACCCCGGGCGTATCCACGATGTCGATACTGACCGACGAGCCGTTGCGTTTGATCTCGACGTTTTCCTTCCGACGCGCCCGACGGGTTTCGTGGGGCACGTGGCTCTCCGGGCCGATCGCATCCCCGGTCCAGTCCCGGGCAATCCGGTTCGCCAACGTGGTCTTGCCGGCGTTAGGCGGACCATAGATCCCGATCCGTTTCGGTTCCGATCCGCTGAAAAGCTGATCGGTGACATTGGAGATGCTGTCGCGGATGCTCGTCAGTAGCCCCATGGCACCTGCCTCCGGAAGACACACATGTGCGATAGGCGGAGAGTCAAAGTCATAAGTCTACGTCAGACAGCCGTCGGACGGCCACCCCACCGTTTCGACTGGAACACTGCTGCCGTGAGTTCTCGGGCCGTCAACGTGGCCGCTAAGCCTATCAGGATTATTTTGCGCTGTGATACGGATTTGGTTTTTGGATAAAGTATTTAAATTTTTCTAACCCCAACACGCGGTGGAAGTCCCCGTTCCTCGTCCGTCGGGGGCTGGGTTCCACTCGAAACGAAGGGGTGGGTGGGCAGCCGGATGGAAAAACGCCAGAGGGCGCCTCGGTCACGGGATATCCATAGGGGTACGGCATCGGGTCGACGATTAAGTACATCGAAAACAAGAGTAGAGCGTCTAACACCCGGGAATACGAACGTTTCACGATTCCAGTCGGAGCACGAGGTGTCGTGGATTAGACGTGTCGTAACGCCGTCGTTGTTCATGGAGGGAAGAATTTAAGACCCTATGCACCACTGCTTCGTCTGCACTCGAACGGGGATGGATCGGGCGGACCGTACCGTGTCTTACGGCCGTCGGTGACACGGGTATTCGGGTAGCCTTCGCTCCATCCCGACACGAGGTATCCATGACACAAGGAGACCACCCGGATGACGAATTTCATCGGGGCAGCGCCGCCGGTACCGACGGCCCGCTCGGGATGGACATGTTTGGCAGCCCCGAGCCCGGCAATAGCGGTCTCTTCGACGAGATCCTCCAAGGAGAGCCGATCTTCCAAAACAAGGAGGTCCTCCGGCCGTCATACACGCCCGAGGAGCTCCCCCACCGGTCCGAGCAGATCAACAAGATGGCGACGATTCTCGTCTCGGCCTTGCGAGGCCAAACGCCATCGAATATCCTGATCTACGGGAAGACCGGCACGGGCAAGACGGCAAGCGTAAAGTTCGTGAGCCAGGAGCTGGCCGCGACCTCCGAGAAATACCGGGTCCCATGTATCGTCCATTACATCAACTGTGAGGTCACCGACACGCAGTATCGCGTGCTCGCACAGCTCGCGAACACGTTTCACGAGAAGAATCGAGCGGTCCTCGAACGGGCCCTAGAGCATGTCGATGCCCCCTCCGAGGCTCCCGATGACGTCGGTCAACTCTTCGACGCTCGGGATCTCGAGAATCTGGCGCCGGCGGCACGGCGCGACGCGATCCGGGACGCCCTCGATGACATCGAGCAGGTCCCGATGACGGGGTGGCCCACCGACCGGGTCTACCAGGAGTTCTTCGATGCGGTTGATTTCACCGAGCGGGTCGTCGTGATCATGCTCGACGAGATCGACAAGCTCGTCGAAAAGTCCGGCGACGACACGCTCTACAACCTCTCGCGCATGAACTCGTCGTTAGAACGCTCGAAGGTCTCGATTATCGGGATCTCGAACGATCTGAAGTTCACCGATTTCCTCGACCCCCGCGTAAAATCGAGTCTCGGCGAGGAGGAGATCGTCTTTCCACCCTACGACGCGAACCAACTCCGCGATATCCTGGAACACCGCGCCGGGCCCGCCTTCGAGGATGACGCGCTCTCGGAGGATGTCATCCCGCTCTGTGCGGCCTTCGCGGCCCAGGAACACGGCGACGCCCGGCGCGCACTGGACCTCCTCCGCACCGCGGGTGAACTGGCCGAGCGCGGTCAGGCCGAACTCGTGACCGAACAGCACGTCAGGGACGCCCAGGAGAAGATCGAACTCGATCGCGTCGTCGAGGTCGTCCGGACGCTCCCGACCCAGTCAAAGATCGTCCTGTACGCGATCATCACGCTCGAACGCCGTGGTGCCCAGCGGGTCAACACCGGGGAGGTGTACAACGTGTACAAGACCCTCTGTGACGAGATCGACGCGGACATCCTCACGCAGCGACGGGTCAGCGACCTCATCAGCGAGCTCGACATGCTCGGGATCGTGAATGCCGTCGTCGTGAGCAAGGGCCGGTACGGCCGGAGCAAGGAGATCACCCTTTCGGTCCCCGTCGAGGAGACGGAGACGGTACTTTTGGCCGATTCACGGCTCGGCGAGCTCGAGGACATCAACGTCCACGTGCAGGCCCGCTTCGACCTTTAGGGACTCAGGGTCGCCAGTCCGGGAAGTGCGAACGAGAAGAGCTCGTCTAAGAACAACCGGATCCGGCCGAGATACGGGATCCGCAAGCGCGCCCGCCCGACGACCCAGTCCGGTTTGACCGGCCGGTTGTCCTCACGGATTTGATCGTAGAGCCCGTTGTTATCGCCGTGCGTGATGAACCCCGCGTTCGGCGCCGGACACTGGTCGAGTTCCCCACAGCTGTCCGCGCTTCCGACGAACGCCGGATCGGCGCGGGGATACCAGTTCTCGCCCTCCTCGACCCAGAGATGGGCGCGATGGATGATCGGCATCGTCCCCCCGTTCCCGTTGGGAGCAAAAATGATCACGTCGCCCGGGCGGTCGACGGCCTCGTGGCCGACGTCCTCCCCCCGGTCCGCCGGGACGACCCCCGTCCCGGCGACGGCGGCATCGTGCACGAACCGATCGTTGTCCACCACGAACACGAGATCCCCGGTCATGATCTGGGGCTCCATACTGTCGCTGACGACCGCGACGAGCGGGGGCCAGACCCCGCTGACCCCAAACAGCAGGGCCGCGACCAGGAGGACGACCCCGGCACTGATCGCCAACTCGCGGAGGACGCCATCCCAATCCGTCCCCGCCGTGTCCTCGTCCGGCACGGGGGCGTCCGATGGAGGCCGGGGCGGCTCGCTCATCCGCCTGAGGTACGGACCGTCCGTGGCTTAACTCCTGCGAGGTGCGCAAACGGCCGGGTCGGGCTATTCGGCATGCTTTTGGGGGCGCTCGCCCTCGCGCAATCCGTGGCGAAGGCGGATACGCGATCGATCGTGCACGACCTCGCGGAGCGGGGCTTTACGGTCTCCCCGGACGCGGCGCGCATCCTGGCCGCCGCGGAGGATCCTGGCGAGGCCATCGAAACGACGCTTGCGGCGGTCGACGGCGATATCGTGACGATCACCGCCGAGGACATCCCCGAGACGATCCCCGCTTCTACTGGAACTCGGGACCCCGCTTCATCCGGTCCAGAACCGGGAGCAAGCGCCGAGGATCCCGAGAGGACTCCACCCGAAACGAGGGGGTCGAGCGCGTCCACGTCGGTCCGGATGTCCGGCGACGTAACCGGCGACAGCACGGGGACGGGTGAGTATACCGATTACGTCGCCCTCTTTCGCGATCGCCTCGAACGGCTGCGATCCATGCTGGACGGGCGGGTCTCCCGCCAAACGGCCGCTTCGCTGCAGCGGGCCAGCGGGGGCACCGAAGGCGGGATGATCGGGCTTGTCAACGACATCCGGTCGACGCGCAACGGGCACCGCATGGTCGAACTCGAGGACGAGTCCGGCACCTTCCCGGTCCTGTTCCTGCGCGATCGCGACACGGCGGGGGTCTCGGAGACCCTGCTCTACGACGAGGTGATCGGGGTTACCGGCCGGCTGGCCGACGACGGGGGGATCCTGTTCGCGGAGGCGGTCCATTTCCCCGACGTCCCCCGGACCCACGACCCCGCGACCGCGGATCGGCCGGTGCAGGCGGCCCTGATCAGCGACGTCCACGTCGGGAGCAGGGAGTTCCTGACCGACGCGTGGCAGGCCTTTGCCGACTGGCTCCATACGGACGAGGCCCGGGCCGTCGAGTACCTCGTCATCGCCGGCGACCTCGTCGAGGGTGTCGGCGTCTACCCGGACCAGGATCAGGACCTCGCGATCGAGGACGTCTGGGAACAGTACGCCCGGTTCGCCGAGGTGTTGGCCTTGGTCCCGGACGACCTCGAGGTCATCTTGATCCCCGGAAACCACGACGCGGTCCGGCTCGCCGAACCTCAACCGGGGTTCCCCGACGATCTGCTGGAAGCCATGCAGGCCACCGACGCCCACGTGGGCGCCAATCCGTGCCTCGTCCATCTCGAGGGCGTCCCCTTGCTTCTCTATCACGGGGCCTCACTCGACGAGGTCATCGCCGAGCTCCCCCCGGAGGCCGCGAGCTATGACCATCCGGAACGGGCGATGGTCCAGTTGCTCAAGAAACGTCACCTCGCGCCGGCCTACGGCGGCAACATCCGGATCGCCCCCGAGGAGCGGGACTACCTGGTGATCGAGGAGACGCCGGCGATTTTTCACGGCGGTCACGTCCATACCGTGGGAGTGACCGACTATCGGGGCGTCCGCGTCGTCAACAGTGGCTGCTGGCAGGCCCAGACGGCCTTCCAGCGCCGGAACAATCTTGAGCCCGAGCCCGGCCGGGCGTTTATCGTCGACCTCGATACCCTCGACATCACCGTCCGGGCGTTTTACTGATC
>CAZAYR010000040.1:0-19192 GCA_964489365.1 uncultured Salinarchaeum sp. | reverse complement strand
GCTTGATCTCCTTCCGGAGGTCGTCGACCTGCGTTTCGAGCTCCTGGATTTTCTTGGCCCGCTTACCCAGCTCGGCGAAGTCCGGGCCGCCCTGTTCGAGGGCATACTCGACGCACTTCTGGACGAACTTCGAGAGGGATTCGCCAGCCTCGTCGGCAGCCTCGGTCCACCGATCCTTTCGTTCCAGCGTATCGACATAAACGTCGACGCGCCGTTCTTTGATGGACTCGGTTTTGCCCATAGCCGCCGAATTTGGACGCTCCTTTAAGTAGTTACGGGTAAAAATTATGCGTGGGACCGGATTTGAACCGGCGGACCCCTACGGGACAGCGCCCTCAACGCTGCGCCGTTGGCCTAGCTTGGCTACCCACGCGCGTCCGTAACCGCAGGGTTTGGTATTCTATGAATCGATAAAAGGGCTTCCTTCCGCCCGCGGGCCGCCCGTCCCGCGGATTTTTCTGTCCGTCCGCCCAACCCAGTTCATGGCGAAGTACTCGACCGGAGGTGGATCCGGCTCCGGGGAGGGGGGTGCCTGCGAGCTGTGCGGCTCGGTCACCGACCGGCTCACGGACGCGAATATCGCCGGCGCAAGCTTGCAAGTATGTCAGGAGTGCGCACCGCACGACGACCGAGGCCCTGCGGGGTCCGGTCGGAGTGCGGATACGAGCGACGACCGCGATGCCGGGCGTCGCGCGGCCCAGCAAACCGCGAAACTCGCCGATGCCCAACGGACGGATCCGGACTACTGGGTCGAACACGGGACCGACTACGAGGGCGACCAGTTGCCCTACCTGGTGTCGGGGTACGGGGGCATCGTACAGGACGCCCGACAAGACGCCGGCTACACCGTCGAAGAGGTGGCCGAGGAACTGGGGGCGGACGTCGACGCGATCGATGCAGTCGAGCAGGGGCGGGCCACACGCGCTGGCGTCGGCGGGTCGGTGATTCAGGCGCTCGAGGCCTTTTTCGACATCGAGCTCGTCGAAGAGTGAGGCCGCGATCGACGCTGGCAAGTGACAACCTTCAATTCTGGGACCCCCGTGGACACGGGTATGTTTGACTCGACGAGCGGCGTCGTATTCGACCTCGACGGCACGCTCGTCCGGCTCCAGGTCCCCTGGGCGGATCTCGAGGAAATCGTGGAAGCGGAATTGGCGGCGGTCGGGATCGACACGGACGGCCGGTCCGTGTGGGAACTCCTGGACATTGCCCGGGCGCGCGATCACCTCGACGTCGTGGAGCCGACGATCAACGAGTACGAGGTCGAGGGGGCCGATGACAGCGAGCGCTTGCCGCTCGCAGATCTGGTCGGGGAGCTCGATCTCCCTATCGGCGTTTGTTCGTTGAACTGCGAGGCGGCATGCCGACGTGCGCTGTCCGTCCAGGATCTCGCCGACGATGTCGACGCGGTGATCGGCCGGGATACGGTTCGCCCGTGGAAACCCGATCCGGCGCCACTGGAGGAGGCGATCCGCCGCCTCGATATTTCGGCACCGGAGGGGATGTTTGTCGGTGACTCCGAACGGGACGCACGGACGGCGGCCGCGGCCGGCGTACGCTTCCGGGCGGCGGCCGATGTGCTCGATGAGCTCTCCCGGATGTGAGCCTCAGTCCTCCTCGGCAGGTCGGATATAGTAGAGATCGAAGTCCCCGTTCGTGTGGACGTGGTTCGCCTGCGTGGAGCGTTGGGGAGCCTGAAACGCGGTCCGATCGAATCGGAATTCCTGGTAGGCCAATACCTCGCGGGCGTAATCGCGTTCGGAGATCGGTAGGTAGAGCGGGATGTCGGATCCTCCGTTCGCCTGTTCGATCAGATGCGATGAGTTGTCCGCGGAATACCGAACAGCCTCCACCGGACGCTCGCCGGGGGTCAATCCGTCGACGAAGCGACCGGGGCCGGAGCGTACCCCGCTCCAGTGGACCTCCTCGTCGGCGATATCGAACGCCGTCCCATACCCCTCGAAATTATCGTCGGGCACGTGGGACCCAGGCAGGTAGATATACGGGGACGAATACACGATAGGCACGGAAAGGATCAGCACGATCGCGAAGGCCCACACCCCCACGGTGCGCAGGGCGGGTGAGCCCTTCCCCGCCGAAAGGGCATCCACGAGATAGTATAGTCCGATCGCGCCGAGGACGGTCGCAAACACCATCACGAATCCGAGGTGGCGGAAGAAATGATGCGAGATGTCACCGAGGAAGTGTAGCACGAAAAAGGGCCCCAGCACGAGCCCGCCGAATCCCACGTACGAGATCACGGAGTGATCGGGGCGGTGCTGGCGCCGAACCGTCGACCGGATCGCGACGAGCGCGACGATCGAAGCGATGAGCCCGTAGATCGCCGAGACCAGGAAGAGTTTGAGGAACAATTCGGTCAGGCTGGCGCCCAACGCCGCTGCCGAGACCCCCGCGTCCGCCGCGGCTTGGCCGGGGGTCTGGTCACCCAGGATCGTCTGATAGGCGGCTGTCGCCAGGTTCTCGACCGTCGCCATGGCTTGCCAGTGACGGAACGACCACGCCGACCACCCCACGAACAGGATCAGGAACGGCACCCCGGTCGAGCGGAGATCCCGGAGGGGGTGATTCGGGCCGTACCGATGGCTCAACCGGTGGACGACGGCGAAGGTGCCGAGGAGGATGACCACGTTGAGTGTAACCTGGGGGTGCAATAGGAGGAGGACGGAGCCGACCCCGAGGAGCAGGAGGTGCCAGGCATCCGGCCGGCCGGCTCGAGGGCCAGGGTCGGATTGGAGATACCGGACCAGGACGTATCCGACCACGGGGATCGCCATCAGCCCCAGCGAGTACGCATGAAACTGATAGACCGTGCTGACGTTGTTAAACGGGAGAAAGAGGAACCCGGAGAAGCCGGCCAACACGGCGACGACGGGCGAACCGACGATCGCCCGTGCAAAGATCGGGATACAGACCAGGTACGCGGCGAAGAGCAGGAACACCCAGAGGAGCATCGCCCGGGCGGTCGACAGTCCGAAGGCCGCGCCGAGCAGTGCGGTCGCCGAATGCCCGCCCGGGTACAGGAGCTCATGCGGTGCGAGCAAGCCAGCCCGGATGTCCGCCGCCCATCCCAGATGGGTCAGCGCGTCCGCCGCCCCGAGGAACCGATACGACCGGACGAGCGGGAGTGCCGCGATCGCCAACGTCGCCAGTCCACCCAATCCCAATCCGTACACCGCGAGTCGGTCGCGCGCCGAGACGGCACACACGAGGAGGCTCGCAGCGAAGGCGCCGCCGACACCGAGCCAGAAGATTACCGGGGTGGCCCGGTAGATGGAGAGTTCGTAACCCGTCGCGGGCGAGTCCCAGGCGAACAGCAACCCGATTCCGAGGGTGAGACACCCCATCGAGAGGACCAGCCGACGCAAGTTCGGCCACGGCTCCTCGACTCGTCGCTCAGTCGACGCGGTGCTCATTGTCCCGGAGCGGGGCGGTGACGACCTTGGTAAACATCTCGATAATTGTGGCCGTTGCCGTCACACGGGTTCGGTGCCCCGGGGGCGGAGGGCCCGCTGGCCGCGGAGGGCATCGGGGACTGAGCCGGCCGCCCCACAGCGTTCGACGAGGTCGACGAGCACCGCCGTGAGGTTGCACTTATCGGCGAGAAACTGCTCGCGCTTGCGCGCCCAGGCGTCCGCTGTATCCGATCGCTGGAGGAGCTCCGTGGCGGTGGTCATGACGTCTTCGAACCCATCCAGGTTGCACACGAGCCCGGCGGCTTCGAGATCCCGGAAGTTCCCCATGTCGTTCTCGCCGACGAAGGAGTTCGATCGGATCGCGGGCGTCCCCAGGAGCGCGGCCTCAGTCACCATGGTTTGGGTATCCGCGATCAGCAACTCGGCCTCCGCCAGGGCGTCGTGGATCCGTGCCGGATGTGCGCCGTACGGTCGTGCCGGGAGCTCCTCGTACGTGAGCTGGTCGGACTCGTCGGAGACCAGGACGGTCGCCTCCGTGGAGAGTTCGGATACGAGGCGGCGTTTTTGCTCGTCATCGAAGCCGCGATGGCCGACATCGTGATGGCCGTTAAAGGCGTTAAACCGGACGAGGACGAACGGTTCCTCGGGGCCAAGCCCCAGGTCCGCCCGGATCGTCGGGTCACGTTCGAAGACGTCCGGATGGAGGTACGCGGTCTCCTTGAACCCATCAAACACGTAGTGTTTCTTCCCGAGGTCCCGCCGGAAGGACGAGGGGGTGAGAAACGCCGACACGAACGGCGCCCCCAGACGCTGGATCGTCGCCATGGGTTCGGAATCCATCACGGTGATCGCTTCGCTGCGCGCCAGCAGGGCGGCGAACGTCGAATACACGCCCATGCCCAGGACGAGATCCAGGTCCGTATCCCGGACGTGGCGGGCGATCGCGTGCAGGTGTCCGGGGAGTTCGCGAACGAGCCCATACGTCGTGATGTCGCGGGAGCCATACACGCGGTAGGAGATATCGTGGTAGTCCAGCAGCGCCAGGGTGGGCCCGTCGTCGCGTGCGAACACCGTCACGTCGTGGTTTCGCACCTCAAGCTCGTCGATGCAGGCCCGATAGAGATGGGCATGTGCGGGTGTGTTCGTGAAAATCCCGATGTTCATGCGCGAGGGGCTACGGGCCGACGCGTCGTTAGTTACCGCGCGAATAATTGCGGAGTGACGCGCCGACCCCCTCGGGCTCCGGGGGGATCCGTTCATCGACCGCTCGTTGAAGGTGCGACACGATCGCCCTGGCTGCGGTGCCGTCGCCGTACACGGGTGGCCGCGTATCGGCCTCGACCGGCGCGTCCACTGCCTTCCGGATCGCCGTCGCATCGGCCCCGACGAGGGTATTCCAGCCCGCCGCCACCGTCTCCGGCCACTCCGTCTCCGCGCGGAGCGTCACGCAGGGGGTTCCTAACAGGAACGCCTCCTTCTGGACCCCTCCGGAGTCCGTGACGACGCGCCGGGCCCGAGCCAGCGCGTGGACGAAATCGAAGTACCCCAGCGGCTCGATGAGCCGCACCTGGTTCCGCGCCCACTCGAGGGCGCCGAGTGCCTCCAGACGATCGACGGTCCGGGGATGGGCCGGGAACAGTACGGGGTCGGCAAGATTGCCGAGCGTCCGGAAGATCGTCCGGAGCCGCTCGGAATCCTCGGTATTGGCCTGCCGATGGACGGTTGCCAGCACGTACGCTCCGGGTTCGAGGCCGTGCCGGTCGAGCACTTGCGACCGATCGCCCGCGATGTCGCGTGCGAATTCCAACGCATCGACCATAACGTCCCCCGTCCGATACACGCCCTCGGCGATCCCTTCGGCCTGCAGACGGCGCACGGCCTGGTCGGTCGGGGCAAACAGGAGATCCGAGGCGTGATCGGTCAGGACTCGGTTGATCTCCTCGGGCATGTCGCGGTTGTCACTCCGAAGGCCCGCCTCGACGTGGGCCAGAAGCGCGTCCGCGTGCGCGCCGACGCACGCGCCGGCCAGCGTCGAATTCGTGTCCCCGTAGGCGACGATCACGTCGGGGTCGACCTCCTCGACGATGGGCTCGAGCTCGGCCATGATCCGACCGATCTGTCGGCCGGGGGGCGCGGACCCTACCCCGAGATGGTGATCCGGGGGGCGAACGTCGAGCTCCTCGAAGAAGACCTCCGAGAGCGCACGGTGGTAGTGCTGGCCGGTGTGCACGAGCGTCTCGTCGTGAGCCTCCGCGAGCGCGTCGGACACGGGGAAGGCCTTGATGAACTGCGGGCGCGCGCCGACGACCGTCAGGACCTTCATGCTCCGTTCCTGCCGACGACGTAGTCCCGGGGGGTGTCGGTCCCGAGGCCATCTCGTCCGTCGACGATGACGGCGTGCTCGAACAGCTGTTGGGGGAGGTCCTGGAACGCCTCGTGGGCCGTCACGAGCACGATCGCATCGGGCTCGAGGTCGGGAAGGTCCGCCAGCGTGCACATCTCGAGCGCGTCATCCCCCGCATCGACGATCGGATCCACGACGACCGCGCGGGCGCCAGCGGCCTCCAGTCGTTCGACCAGCGGATACGTCGGACTGGCGGCAGTTTCGGGGACCTCCGCCCGATACGCCAGCCCCAAGACGGCGATGGTCGCCGTGGTCGGCTCATCGAGGCGCTCCAGGGTTCGTGCAGCCAGGAACTCGGGCATCTGGTCGTTGACCTCGCGTGCCGTTCGGGTGAGCGGCATCGGGTGGGGCGTCGCCTCCAGGAGGAAGTGGGGGTACCACGGGATGCAGTGGCCCCCGACACCGGCACCCGGCCGGTGGAGATCGCAATAGGGTTGCGTGTTCGCCGCGTCGATCGCCTCCCGGACATCGACATCCATCCCGTCACAGGCGCGGGCAAGTTCGTTCGCCAGCGCGATGTTGACGTCCCGGTAGATCCCCTCGAAGAGCTTGACGAGCTCCGCGGTCTCCGCGTCGACGCTGATCACCCGATTGTCCACGAGTTCGTCGTAAACGACGAGGGCCGCTTCGGTGCTCGGCCCGTCAAGCCCGCCGACCACCCGCGGGTAGGCCCCCCCGATATCCCGGAGCGCGGTGCCGCTCGCGGTCCGCTCCGGGGCAACGGCGACCCCGAAGGCGTCCGGTTCGAGGCCGCTTCGTTCCCGGAGGATGGGCGCGAGGACCTCCGCGGCGGTCCCCGGCGGGACCGTCGACTCGAGCACCACGAGATCCCCCGGGTCCAGCCCCTCGCCGATCGTCTCCGCCGCTGCCCGGAGCGCGCCGAGATCCGCCCCCCGTTCGTCGCCTCGGCCGACTGGCACGACGACGATATGGATCGTCGCCGCCCGGGAGGCCTCGGCCGACGCAGTCGTGGCCGAGAGCTGGTCGTCCGCGACAGCCGCGGACAACCGGTCGGGGAGCCCGGGCTCGTGATCGAACGGGGCCACTCCCTCGTTCACGGCGGACACGACCTCGGCGTCGACGTCGACGCCGGTCACCCGGCCGGTGAGTTCCGCGAGGCTCACGGCCACCGGGAGCCCGATCTTGCCGAGCCCGTACACCGCGATGGGATATTCGCCGCGACGCAGGGCTGTCTTGCGCGCCGAGACGGATGTCCCCGAGCGGTAGGGCCCGCCCGTCTCCTCCAGGCCCGCTTGTCTCATGGATGGACCACCTCCGGCGGCCGCGCGACGATCCGGCGGGCCACATCGTTCGCGACCTCCAGGGCGGCGATGCCGTCCTCGGCGGTCACCGCTGGCGTGGTTCCGGATTGTACGGCCTCGAGGAAGGCCTCGAGCTCGAGTCGGAGGGGTTCGGCCGACTCGATCAGGGGCTGCTCGATGATACTTTCGTGGCGGTATCGCATCTCCGCATCGTCCTGGAGATAGGCGGGCCGGGAACGCCGATGGACGCGCACGGACTGATCGATGTAGTCGACCACGACGTGGCGGTCGGCCGTCGTAACCTCCAGCCGTCGGGTTTTCCGCTGGGTCACCCGACTCGCGGTGAGGGTGGCGACGACGTCATCATCGAACTCCATGACGACGCTCGCGTAGCCCGCGTCGCCGCCGCCACCGCAGATCCGATCCGGCCGGTCCCCCATAAACGTCATCACGATGTCCAGATCGTGAATCATGAGATCCTTGACGACGTCATCCGATCCCCCACGATCGATCGGCGGACCGAGACGATCCGCACGAAGCGCGAGTACGTCCCCGGTATCGACCAGGTCGAACAGCGCCTGGACGGCGGGGTTAAACCGCTCCACGTGGCCGACCTGGAGGGTGAGATCCCGCGCCGCAGCCTCGCGGCGGAGCTCGTGGCCGGTTCCGAGGTCGCGGACGAACGGTTTCTCGACGAGGAGATGGGTGTCGGCGGCGATGGCCCGTCGCGCAAGGGTGGCGTGGGCGTCGGTCGGGACCGCGATCGACACGGCGTCGGCCTCCCGGATCAACGATGCGGCTCCCCGGGGTTCGGTGCTATGGCGCTCGGCGACTTCGCGGGCCCGCTCGGTGTCATCGTCAGCGACGCCGATGAGGGTTGCCCCGGGGAGTTCGTCGTACACACGGGCGTGGTGGGCGCCCATGCTTCCCACCCCGATCACACCGACGGCGAATCGGTTCGCTCGACTCATGCGCGTGCCCCCATGGCGGCCGTGACCGCCGTTCCAACCCGCTCGATGTCGTCCGGTTCGAGCGCGGGATGGACGGGAAGGGAAAGGACTTCCTCGGCCGCGCGCTCGGCCACCGGGTAGCTTCCCGAGGGCTCGTCGTACGGCGCCTGTCGGTGGATCGGCGTCGGATAGTACACCGCCGTCTCGATATCCCGGGCGGCGAGGGCCTCCCGGAGCCGGTCGCGATCCCCATGTCGGACCGTGTACTGGTGATACACGTGTCGCCGATCCGGTGGTTCGACGGGCGTCGTCACGTCGGCATCCGCCAGCAGGTCGTCGTACGCGGCCGCGTGTCGCCGCCGCGCTTCCGTGAACTCGTCGAGGCGCTCGAGTTGTGCGTTGCCGATCGCGGCATGGATGCTCGAGAGGCGAAAGTTATGTCCGACCGTCGTGTGCTCGTACCCGTCCCGACGTCCGTGGTCGATGAACGAGCGGGCGCGTTCCGCCACGTCCGGGTCGTCCGTCACGATCATGCCCCCCTCGCCGGCGGTCACGTTCTTGGTCGGGTAAAACGAGAAGCAACCCGCATCGCCGAGCGCGCCGACCGGCCGGCCTCGCACCGCGGCCTCGTGAGCCTGGGCCGCGTCCTCCACAATCGCGAACCCGTACTCATCCGCGAGCGAACATAGCCTCGTCATGTCCGCCGGGAGGCCGAACAGATGAACCGGGATGACCGCATCGACCGGCGTGCCTGCCTCGAGCCGGGCCGCGAGCGCGTCCGGATCGAGGGTAAAGGTGTCCGGATCGATATCCACGAAGGCCACGTCGGCTCCGGCGAGCCGTGCCGCGTTCGCGGACGCGATGAACGAAAAGGGGCTGGTAACGACGGTGTCCCCCGGGCCGATCCCGAGGGCCTTCAGGGCCGCATGAAGGGCGGTCGTGCCGTTCGAGGTCGCCACGCCGGCGTCGGCGCCGCAGCGATCGGCAACGGACCGTTCGAACGCCCGCACCTCCGGCCCGTCGGCGAGCTGCCCATCCTCGAGGACCGCCGCAACGCGACGGTGCTCCCGGCTCCCGATCTGCGGGTTCGCGATGGGGATCATGCGAGCTGGTTCCCCCGTTCGATCTCCCGGGGTAGGGGACGATGACTCGCCGGCGCCCCCACGGCCAACGTGTCCGGGGGGACGTCACCGGTCACGATCGCCCCGGCGGCGACGAAGGCGTTGTCCCCGACCGTGACGCCCGGGAGGATCGTCGCGTTCGCGCCGATGGTGACGCCGTCGGCGAGGTCCGGGCCGTCGAGGCCGTCCTCCCGTCGGACGGGATAGCGATCGTTCGTGAGCACGGCGTGGGGGCCGACGAACACCCGGTCACCGATCCGGGTCTGGCGCGGCACGTACGACCGTGTCTGGAGACTGACGTGCGAACCGATCTCCGTCGCCCCGTCGATCACGACGTCCGTGCCGACGAGGACATCGTCCCCGATGGTCGTCTCTTCGCGCACGAGGGCGTTATGTCCGGTCCGGAACCCGTCGCCGATGTCGACGTCGGCGTAGATGATCGTTCCCGACCGGATGCGGGCGTCGGCCCCGATCCGCGTGCGTGCATCTCCATGCTCCGCCCCGTAGCCGACCGATACGTCGCTATCGATGTCGGCGTCCTTGCCGATGGCCACTCCTTTCATGGTTCGATGGAGCCGTGCCGACGACCGTGGGTGGTCACCGGCGACTTGAGGGAGAGAGAGCGGTGACGGCTTTTGTTATGGATGACCTGTTGTGGAACGAACCCACCTAGCCGAGCGGCGGGGGCCGGTCAGCGGGGGCCACCTCCGAGGATCAACTGGGAGCCGGGCCGCGTAAGGAACCCGATAACCGCCGCGGGGATGCCTTATTCCGATCCGCCGTCACGGACGTCGGCCCCGGTCCGTTCCCCGCCGTCGCTGGCCAGCTCGGTCGAAAGTTCCGGGAAGGGGTCGGCCTGGGTCGACTCCACGGCACGACGCTCGTACCGTTCGACCAGCCCTCGATTGTCCTCCACGTCGTAGGCCATGGCGAGGCTCAACAGGGTCACCCCCAGCAGCGCCACGCCGAACCCGGCCATCGCACTCAGGAACGGCGCCGCGACGGTCCCGGCGATTCCGGCCGCGAGGCCGCCCAGGCCCACCCCAACCCCGAGGGTACCGGCGACGTAGCACGCCACGAGGGGATGCGAGCGCCGGACCAGATACATCCGACTGAGACGGCCGATGAACCGGCGAGCGAGGAGGGCGGATAGCCCGGGCACGAACCGGTGATACCTGATGCCGCTTGATTCGGCTCCGTATACCCCCCGGTGGGCGACGTCGGCGATCGTGGCGCGGTTGCGGTTGAGGTGGACGAGCACGTCGTTTAGGAACCCGTATTCGGTGTAGAGTCGCTCGATCGGGAGCTCGCTGAGGGCTTCCCGTGAGATCGCCGTATAGCCGTTTTGCGGATCGGCCATCTCCCAGTATCCACTCGCCACGCGGGTGAGGACGGTCAGCGCGGCATTGCCGAACAGCCGCCAGCGCGACATCATCGCCCGATCGGCTCGCGCATGAAGTCGGTTGCCTTTCGCATAATCGACCTCGCCGTTCGCGACCGGCGCGACGATCCGGTCGAGATCGTCCGGATCCATCTGGCCGTCACCGTCCATCACTGCGATTACATCGATGCCGTCGGCGAACGCCTGACGATACCCCGTGATCACCGCACCGCCCGCCCCCCGGTTCGTCTCGTGGCGCACAGGGACGACCCGTCGTGGGGTCGATCGTCCGTCCGCCCGTGAGTTCTCCCGGTCGGCCGCCCGACGAATGGCTTCCCAGGTGGCGTCCTCGGAGGCATCATCCACGGCGTAGATGCGGTCGACGAACTCGGGGACGGTCCCGATAACCTCGCCGACGTGTGCTTCCTCGTTGTGCGCCGGGATGACGACGGCGACTGATCGGCCTTCGTACATTGGTGGAATGCCGGAGGTCAGTGACTCGGTGGCGGACCGGGGCTACTCCAGGTCGACGTACTGATTCTCCCATTCGCGACGCGCGGTCAGCGCCCGGACCCCGTCCGCCGTGGCGTCGTAGTAATTGGTCCGGCGGTTGATCTCCCCCTTCTCCACGTAGCCCTTCTCCGCGAGGGTGTCGAGATTGGGATACAGCCGACCGTGCGTGATCTCGTTGTACTCGCGCTCGATCTCTTCCTTGATCTCCTGGCCGGAGGGTCGGTCGCGACCCGCCGTCACGTAGAGGAGATCCCGCTGGAAGCTCGTGAGCTCGAACAGACCTTCCGGCATTTTGATCCTAAACAGGCTCTCCCGGATAGTTTGTTATGGACTGAAAACCCCGAAATACCCGGTTCCGAACGACAGCTCCGACGAATTTCAGGATTTTCGGGACGTACCCGCCGGGGGCTTCCATAAAAGGTCCCCAGGCTGACCATTCTGCCCCTCCGTAACCGATCGAATCCTCGGAACATTAAATAGGGTATTAACAAACAAACACGACGAGGAACGGTTAGTCGCAAGCGTCTCTGAACCTAAGCCTGGATCAAGTGTAATGGAAGACGACCATCAGCTCTCTAAGGACGAGATTTTCGAGGTCCTGAGTAGTGGCCGACGGCGGTTACTCCTGTACCACCTCTACCGGCGGGGTGGCGAAGCCGGGCTCCGCGAGCTGGCGGAAGACGCGGCGGCCGAGGAGTTCGACGAACCGCTCGATGAGGATCAGATCAAGCGCATCTATATCGCCTTTTACCAGACACACGTCCCGAAACTCGAGGACGTGGGCTTCGTCAGCTATGCCCCGGACGATCAACACGTCACGCTCAAAGACGACGTTGCCCAGATCGCCCGGGTCCTCCCCGATGAAGCGACGAATGATCGCCATTGGCCGATTTACTACCTCCTGGTGGCCATCGCCGGACTCCTCATCGCCGGCGTGTCGTTTCTCGAATTCGGCTTCAGCGAACTGATCAGCACACCCCTCGTCGCCACGTTGTTATCGATTCTGCTCGTCGTGTTGAGCGTGCTGTATTATTTCGAACGCCGACAGCGACGAACGGACCTTTCCTTCCTCGAGAATATCGTGGGCGAGTGACGGCGTATCGCTGTCGGTCCGGGGTGGTATCGAATCGAGGGGTTTGATCCCACTGATTGGTCCGACCACTCCGAAGAAGAGAGGTGGCGAGTCGGCGCCTACGCGTCCGCCATGGAGTAATGCAAGCCCGCGAGCCCGAGGAACCCGATGAGGCTGATCACGGTCCAGGCCATGCCAGGAATCGCTGCGAACGGACCGATTCCGACGGCGCCGATCAGGACGACTCCCGCGATCGCACACGCTGACCCGAGCACGAGTTCGGGCGATCGATCCTGATCGTCCTCGCCGGTTTCCAGATATGGGAGGAGCTGGGTGACCGAGTCCTGCAGTTCAACCGAGCCACGATTCTTCTCGTATTCGATGACCCCGAGCGTGTCCATTTTCGGAAGATGGCACTGGTAGAGGCCGATGTAAACCCGCTTCCGCTGGTCGGATGAGAGCTCGTGGATCGAAATTCCGTTCTCCGCGGCAGCGATGTGTTCGGCCAGTTCGGACAGTTGGGCGGTTCCGCCGTTTTGGAGAAGGTAGCGGATGACCGCCCGACGGCGCGCGTTTTTCAGCAATTCGAATGTTTCGTCCGTCGTGAGCTTTTCCCCATTCGGTCGCGGTGCATCCCCGATACCTTCGAGGTCGGCGAGGTCCACATCCTCAAGCGGGGACGATTCGAGATCGAGTTGGGATGACGTCGTCGACTCGCTGGCGGCCATACACTGTTCATCATGTGGGACGTACATAGGTAGTAATAACATAAGGGGTTTAGAAGCGCTGTAACCGAGAATTCCCCGTAGGGAAGCGAATCTATTCCCAAACGGATCGAGGGATTAGTTAACGCACTACGGCACGACTTAGAGCTATCGTAACGCCGCCCTCAATGGCCGGCGATCGGCGGGTCGTTCGTTGCGAACATGTCCTCGAGTGGATTGTCCACGTCATCGAGGGGTAACTCCACGCGGGCCCGACGGCGGGCCGACTCCCAGGCGCCGAAGATTAATTCCGTCCCGCGGAGGGCAGTCGCGCCCGAGATGATCGGCTCACACCCTTCCTCGAGACAGGCGATCACGTGGTCGATCGCCCGCCCGTAATTCGGGCGTTCGGGCCCCCGGCTCGTCCGTCCAGGAAGCATCCGTTCGGCCAACGCGACCGCACCCCTGAGCCGCGAGCCCGTGGGACCGTACAGCCCCTCCCCCTCGGTGTCGATGCCCTCCCACGGCCCCCCCGTCCGGAGACGAAGCGGCGGCCCGTCATCCGGTTGGATCTCCATCTCGCCATCCGTGCCCACGAGGCGAAGGTACGCGTCGTACGCCGTCGGCCGTTCGTCACCCGTGGATGCGATGCCCTGCACGCCATCTTCGTACCCCCAATGGACGATCGCCTGCGGCGAGTTCAGCGTGCCGAACCATCGCCGTTCCGCGGAGGTATCCACGCCGGCGAGTATCCATGCGGGGGCTCGGCCGTCGACGAACAGATCACAGAGGTCGAACACGTGCGCCCCGGCATCGAAGAGGTTCACTTCCGACCACTCGAACCGACGGAGTTCGCCGATGGCGCCGTCGTCGAGCAGCGCCTTGGCCCGTCGGACCGGCTTCGCGAACCGCCGTTGATGGTCGATCGTGAGCTGGACGTTCTCGCGCGCACACACGGCGACCATCTCCTGACAGTCCCCCCATTCCGTGGCCATCGGCTTTTCGCAATGGATGGCCTCCGGGATCCCCGCGCGCGCACAGTCAAGGGAGATCTCCGCGTGGACGGCCGGCGGCACACACACGCTCACGATATCCGGCTTCGCCTCCGCGAGCATCCGCTCGTGATCTTCGAAGATTGCGGCCTGAGGAAGCCCGTGATGCTCGCCGAAAGCCTCGGCGTTCGATCGATCGATATCCGCACAGGCGATGATCGTGCAGTCCGAACGCTGTCGATACGCGGCGGCGTGACGGTACGCCATCGCGAAGCCGGTGCGATCGCGTTCGGTCGGATCCGATCCGGTCCCCACCACAGCGACCTCGTAGCTCATGGGAGAGGTTTCTCCCATCATCCGCATGGTAAGTTCCGGGTTAAACCC
Organism: uncultured Salinarchaeum sp.; assembly: GCA_964489365.1. Classification (GTDB taxonomy): domain Archaea; phylum Halobacteriota; class Halobacteria; order Halobacteriales; family SKNY01; genus SKNY01. Next base: position 4,975 of record CAZAYR010000040.1, on the reverse strand, counting down.
GGTCGAGCACGGCGCGATAGACCCGCGAGGTGCGCTCCCCGACCGCCGCCCAGGTATGCGCGTCGGCGACCCGTCGGTTGCGCTCGCCCATGCGCCGCAGGGCCGCACGATCGTTGATAGCAGTTTCGAGGGCCTGTTGCAGCCCGGCTTCGCCCGAAGCGGGGTATGTGATCCCGCCCCCATGGCCGATCAATTCGGATAGACACCCGGCATCCGGGGCGATCACCGCCCTCCCGAAGCTCATCGCGAGCACCGCGGTACCCGAGGTGAGCACCTGGTCGTAGGGAAGAACGATGCCGTCCGCCGCCGCGAAATACAACTCGATGGCCCGGTCGGGCACGTACCGGAGATCCGTCCTGACGCGTCCATCATCCTTCGCGGCGGCTTCGACCGCCCGCCCGAGCTCGTCGGTCCATGGATTCCCGACGACGAGTAGCCTCGCGTCGGGGTCGGCGGATCGAAACGTCTCGATGAGCTCCGGGACCCGCTTGTATGGACGGATCAAACCGAAGTAGAGCAACACGGTCTCGTCAGCAGCGAGGTCGAGGGTGGCCCGCGCTGTGGCCCGGGCCGGCGGGTTGGCATAGAACGGATCGAAGTTTCCATGGGGGATCACCACGCACCGGGCTCGAAACCCTCCGGGAAGTCGATACCGGGGGACGATCCGCTCACGTGCCTCCTCGCAGTGCAGGATGAGGGCGACGCTGAGCCTCGCGAGGAGATGGCGGTACACCAGTTCGACGCGGGGCGTCAGGCGTTCGTGGGACAGTTCGTTATGGACGGTCCACACCAATGGGACGCCCAACACCCGCAGGAGGACGACCTCTACGAGGGTTCGGACCGCTAGAAGCGAGGCGAGGAATGATGCGCCCCGTCGCTCGGTCTCGATGAACCGGTTGGGCCAATGAAGATGCACGACATCCGGCCGGACCTTGCTCCACGCACGCAGCAACGGGAAGAGTCCCTCGGCACTGCACGGGATCACGTCCACGCCACTGGCCTCGAGCCCGCTCATCAGCCCAGCCTGGTACGGGTTGGCCTGTGTGTAATCGGGGCAGAGGGCGACCCGCACACGGCTCATTCAGACCACCCACTCGGGAAGAAACGGGACCCCCCGGTCTCGATCACCGCTGCTGGCACGCAAGCTGGTGGGTCGGACTGGGAGTCCCAACATACGGTCCGTTCCGTTCGGATTTAAGTTCGTCGACACGACCATTCCGGTCATTCCTCGCGGCGAAACGCCTCGACGGACAGGTCGGCCACTTCCTCGTTGACCCCTCGCCCCTCAGCGTCGTCGATGACGGCTTCAAATGTGGCTGTGTCCGGATACTCTCGAACCGTCAGCACGCGTCCTTCCGCGGTGACGAAAACGGTCTCCACGATGCCATTTTCGAACTCGAATTCGCTACCTTCCGCCGGTTGATCGGACATGCGAAGGAAACTTCCTGGAATCCGTGTACGGGCCACGAAGCTCGACGCTCACATTGTTACGGTCGCCCTAGGGCCTATCGTCCGTCTGATCGAGGACCGAACGGCCTCCGACAATCACATCAGTCACCCTCGGGATCGGGTCCGGGTCGACGATGACGAGGTCGGCCCGTGCGCCCGCAGTGAGGCGACCACGATCCCGCAGTCCGAGTACCTCTGCCGGAGTGACGGTCATCCGCGCCAGACGTCGGTGCAACGGCTCCCCCGTCTCCACGAAGGCGGCCTGGAGGAGGGAGGGGGGATGATAATCCGCACAGAGCATATCGAGGACGTCCTCAGCGACCGCGGTGTCAGCGTCGAGGTTCTCGAACAGGCTTTCACCGCGAACGAGATTCGGCGCCCCCATGACCGTATGAAGTCCGAGGTCGGCGGCGCGTCCGATCGCCTCGCGGGTCAACGGGAACTCACAGATATCGACGCCATGCGCGGCCGCCCGTTCGACTCCGTCGGCGTTCGCTTCGTCATGGGACGCCACGGGGACTCCGTGATCGTGCGCGGATTGCACGAGCTGCCGGGCCGGTCCAGCCCATTCCGATGACGTGTTCGTCCGTGCCTCACCGATCGCTTCAGCGCGTTCACACGGCATATCGGCGTCACCGATATAACGCTCCATGAAATCGTCAGCGTCGGCATATTCCCCCTCTCCCGGTACGTGATGCATGAGGGAAGCCAACACAACCGCATCCTGGGTCAGGACTTGCTCGGCGAGCTCAATATCGAGGGCGTGTCGCTCGAACCGGGCGTGGATCAAGTTCGTGCCCACCAACCCGCTCATGCCGAGCAACGATCGCACAAGCCGGTGGGCGGCCTGCCGGGAGCGATGGCCCGTGCCCTCCTCCTCGAAGGCCACGGCGTGGAGTTTCGTCGTGATCCCGTGGGTGAGGTTGAGTCGATCGGCGGCGACAAACGCCGTCCGAGGATCGATTGAAGCGCCCGCCCGGGGGACCAATTGATGCTCGAAATCGTCGCCATGTACGTCGATGATCCCAGGCATCACGACCCGATCGTGTGCGTCGATCACGGTCTCGGCCCTCGGGGCCGGTCCGGGCCGTACACGATCGATCCGGTCCCCATCAAGCACAACGGTACCGCCTTCGATCGTGCCCGAGGGAGTGACGATTCGGCCGCCGTCGATCGCAACGCTGGAGGTCGTGGAAACATCCCCCGGTGAGAATTCACGCGGTGCTGTAACCTGCGGCCCGTCGTACGCCATGCGGCATGTCCCCGGGGCGTTCGGATTGTAAGGGGGTCAACAATCCTGGTATCTGGGGAATAACACGCGCTACCGGGCAGTTCGGCCGAGCTAGGGGCCGGATAGTCATGTTTACACTTCACTTTCGTGAAACCGTGTTTCAGACGGCGATCCAGATGTATACCGTCCGTGAGCGATCTACGCCGCTCGTGGGCCTCCTCCGAGAGGCTGCCTCGGCCGGTTTCGACGGCGTCGAATTCGCTACCCGATTTCACGAAGCCCAACCCCGGCAGGTCAGGGCCACCCTCGAGGGGACGGGGCTCGCGGCGTTTGCTGCTCACGTGGACTTTGGCGAGCTCGTTGCCGACGACGACGACCTGTTTGCCCGGTACCGGGAAGCCGGGTGCCGACGGCTCATCATCCCGCATCTCGGCATCGACCACTTCCGGACGGGGCCCCGTCTCGACGAGCTCATCGCCGACCTCTCGGCCCTTGAGGATCGGTTGGCCGGGGAGGAGATGACACTCGCGATCCATACGACCCGTGAACTCCTGTTGCCGTTTCTCGGGACTCCCGCCGTGGGCTCCCTGCTGCGTGTGGATAACTTGCCAGTTGGGGTGTACAACCATGCCGCATGGCTAGCCAGTCTCGCCATCTCCCGCACCCCCGCTGATTTCTGGCATCGGACGCCTCTCGGCCACATCGCCGAGGGAACGGATCGCTTGAAGTTCGAGCTGGACGCGAAAAGTGTCGCCACCGCAGGCTTTGGATTCAACGAGTTACTCGTCGCCCTGGCGGACCGTACGTGCGCGGTCCACGTGTCCGATGTTTGTAGGTCTCGGCGCCTGCCGCCGCAGTACCGACCGGTGTTCCCGGGGGATGGGCTGGTCGATCCCCACGCGATCGTGACCGCCGCGCAGGCCCACGGGATCGACTGGCTCGTCGCCGAACACGACAATCCGCCGGATCCGGAAGGGGCGTTACGTGCGTTGTCCGCTCAGTTCGCCCGACCCGGGGAGGACTCCGCCGAGGCTTGTTGAATCCAGGCATCAACGTGGTGGGAGGGGCCGTAGGATTTCCCGACAATATCGGGGCGACCGTCCCCGTTCAGGTCGACCACTTTCGCCTCGTGCGTCGGGATTCCGCGGTCGAGCTCCCGGCGCTCGAATCCATCACCGGTGTTTCGATACATGAGAAGGCGAGGTCCCGCGTGCTCACCCAGCCCCATCTCCCCGACCACGAGATCGAGGCGGCCGTCCCCGTCCAAATCGGCCAGCTGGATCGTATGTGGACAAAACAGTCCGTCGTCGAGGACGTCGATCGACCACGTTTGGGTATCGACGATGCCGAGGCGGCCGAATCGGTCGCCGAAATACGGACGATCACCCTCCGTGAGGACGATCTCCGGATGACCGTCGTCATCGACGTCACCGACGGCCACCCGCGTCCACGCCCAGTCATCCGCCAGGGACGTTCGTGTCCAGGAATCCGGGATACCGTCCCGAGCGAAGACGTTCGGCCCCGCAACCAATTCCGGACGCCCGTCCCCGTCGAGATCCGCGACGGCGACCCCTTCGACGCTCAACTCGTTCGCGATCACGTGGAGGTTTGAGTCCGGCCAAGGTTCCCGCCTCGGGTCATCGGGAATATCGTAATAACAGACCACCTCGCTTTCTTGGGAGAGCACGACCAGCTCGGGGCCCCCGTCACCGTCGACGTCGTCGATCGTGGTATCATGATACTTCTCGAACTCGTCGGTGATGAGGTATGTCTCCCAGGGTTGGCGCGGGTTCTCCGGGGGATCGAACCAGAACAGTTCCTCGCCGCCGTTTCGTCCGGCCACGAGCTCAACCTGCCCGTCGCCGTCGATATCGCCACACGACCCGCCCACCCCGAGGTTCGGTTCCGTCACGACATCGTGCCGTTCCCAGCCCGGGTTCTCGTACCAGAAGACGTTCGATTCACGCCAGGTATAAAATGGCTCGCCGAACGGAAGATGTCTGAGCTTCAGCTCCTTACCGAAAACCTCCATCTCGCCGAGGGCCCCGAGACCGCCGAGGAGAAGATCCGGGCGGCCGTTTCCCGTCAGATCGGGAGTCAGACAGAACGCGATGCGACCGCATGGGGGATAGTCGTCGATCCGTACATGCTCAATTTCCACGATACCGTCACGGCGAGACCGCGTCACATCACTACGGACCCGATAACGCGTTTGCCCGTCGAATGTGACCGATCACTTCTGCCGGTCGTGTCGCTGTCTTCCCCGTCGGTCGTCTCGTTTTCGTCATCCATCCC
>CAZAYR010000039.1:0-19349 GCA_964489365.1 uncultured Salinarchaeum sp. | reverse complement strand
CGCGCTCTGTGACACGTACTCGGACGAGGTCGAGGAGACCCTGCTGGCGGCCGAGACGCTCGGAGACGCGCTCGACAGCGTTCGCCTGGACACGACGAGTTCGCGCCGGGGCGACTTCGGCGACATCGTTCGTGAGGTCCGATGGGAGCTCGACGCCCACGGCTTTGAGGACGTCGGCATCTTCCTGAGCGGCGGGATGACCCCGGCGGCGATGGACGAGCTCCGGGACCTCGCGGCGGGGTTCGGGGTCGGCGGCTACATCAGCAACGCCGACCCGGTCGAATTTGCGCTGGATATCGTCGAGGTCGACGGGGCGCCGGCGGCCAAGCGCGGGAAGCTCTCCGGGCGCAAACAGGTTTATCGGACCCCCGATGGCGGTCATGCGATCGCGTTGGCCGACGCCGACGAACCTCCGGCGGGCGAGCCCCTCCTCGAGCCGATCATCGAGGACGGCGAGCTGGTCGCGGACTTCGACCTCGACGCGGCGACGTCACGCGCAGCCACGGAGGTCGAACGGGTCGAGCCGTTCGAAGCTGACAGCTGACCCCGGTTCGACCGTCGCTTGTCCACATGCGCGCAGGTCGTTTGGCGTCGTCGAATCTCGGGGGTGTCACAAACCAGTCGTCCGCATAGTCGGCTGCATAGAGCGGTCCCGGCCGTGTCCGCACACCAACGTGACGTAGCGCCGTCAAACCGGATCGAATCGACGGCCGTTCGTCCCGTTCCCGGGGTCCTGGCCGCGTGGACCCGGCCCCCGCGAAGGGCAATGCTTACCCGGCACGATAGAGTTGCGGCGTGCACCATGGGCGACGGCGCCTCGGTCTGCTATGTGATCAGCGATCTCCACATCGGCGGGGACGAGCAGATCGGGGACGTCCCCTATCGGGAGGAACTGTTGGCCTTTCTCGCGAGCTTGTCCGAGAAGGATGGCGACGTCGAACTGATCATCAACGGCGACGCCTTCGGCCTCTGGGAGTACACCGAGGCCGAGGGGCCGGAGAAACTCGATCTCCTCGTCGAGACCTATCCCGACATCTTCGCCCAACTCCGCGAAACCGGTGCCGCGATCCGGATCACCCTCCTGCCGGGCAATCACGATCACGAGCTCGCGGCCTACGACGAGTACGTCGATCGGCTCGCCGAGTTCAACATCGAGGTCGAGCCCGTCGAGTCGATCACCCGGACGGTGGGCGATCGGCGGATCTGGTGTGAGCACGGCCACCAACTCGACGAAAACAACCGTTTCGAGGACTTCGGGAACCCTTACGAGAAGCCGCTCGGATACCACTACAACGTCCGAGTGATCAGCCGGGCGGGCCAGCTCTCCGGACGCGGACAGGTCGACTGGCTCGGCGACATCCAGGCCGTGACCCCGACCCAACGGATCGCCAACTGGTTCGTCTCGAAGTACTTCTACCGGGAGATGCATCCGGGATTGCGCTATGCCGCGATCCCGTTCCTCTTGCTGTTCAACATCAGTCTGCTGATGGCGCTCCTCGCGGGACTCGACGTCGCCGGCGTCTGGTCGACGCCCGTGGAGCTGGCCGCGGCGTTCCTCGGCCGTTTCGGTGCGGCGGGCTCGGCCGCGTACACGGTCCTCTCGATCAACGTCGTGATCGTCGGTCTCTTGACGCTGATCGGCATCCCGGCGTACCTCGTCCTGTTGGATTTCCGCCGGACGATCGAGCGCTTCGGCGTCTTCGAGACGCCCCTGACCGTGGAACCGAACGCCCCATACGAGGACGCGGCACGGGAGCTCTTCGCGACCCACGAGGATATCGACGTCTACTGTTACGGGCATACCCATCGGGCGTCGATCCGCGAGATCGACGGCGGGGTCCTCGCCAACAGCGGGACGTGGCTAAAACGGCTCCACCGGCGCGACGTGATCGCCGGACTTCTGCCACCCGTGTACTATCCCTCCTATCAGCTGGGGGCGATCTGTATCGCGGAGGAGGATGGCGGGCTGTCCGTTAGCTTCGAGCCGATCGAGAAACCGAGCCCCAGCGGGGAGGAACTCACGCTGACCGAGCGCGCGCTCACCCTCGGGCGGGAGCCGACCCCTACACTCCCCGATTCAGTTCGCTTGGAGTAATCAGGCCGCGAGCACGTCGGTCAACGTGGGCACCGCTCGCGTATTGAGGATATCATCGGGTTCGGCCCAACCCCGGCGGGCGGTGTGGACCCCGTAGCGCACGTTCTCGAACTCCGGGGGGCTGTGCGCGTCGGTATTGACCGCGATCGTCGCGCCGGCTTCCAAGGCGGCCCGCACGAGTGAGCCCGAGAGGTCCAGCCGGTTGGGGTTGGCGTTGACCTCCAGGGCGACGCCGTGTTCGGCCGCTGCCGTCGCGACTCGCTCGATATCCGGCTCGAGGCCCCGGCGCCGGTTGAGCATCCGTCCCGTGGGATGCCCGATGATGTCGATGGCCGGATGCTCGATGGCCGCGACCAGGCGTTCGGTCGCCGGTTGGGACGCCTGATCGAGCGCGCTATGCGGCGACGCGACGACGAGATCGAGTCCCGCGAGCACGTCCTCGTCGATGCCGAGTCCGCCCTCCGCGTCGATGTTCGCCTCGACGCCGGCGAGGACATCGATCCCCGCGTCCCCGTCGACGTCGCGGATCCGTTCGCGCTGTTCCCGGAGGTCGTCCTCGGTCAGCCCGACGGTCTCGACGATCCCCGGGCCGGCCGCGTGATCGCAGATGGCGAGGTATTCGTGCCCGAAGGCGTCGGCCGCCGCGACCAACTGCTCGATGTCCTTGTTGCCGTCGGACCACGTCGTATGCGCGTGCAGCTCCCCCCGGATGTCCCCGGTCGCGACGAGGGACGGCAACCGGCCCGCATCGGCGGCGTCGATCTCCCCCCGGTCCTCCCGTAGCTCCGGCGGGATCCAGGGGAGGTCCAGCGCGGCGTACATGCTCTCCTCGGTTTCCCCCGCGATACGCTCCTCGTCGCCGGTCCGGAACGCGCCGTACTCGTTCATCTTCAGCCCGCGGTCGATCGCCCGATTGCGCAGTTGCACGTTGTGATCCTTGCTCCCGGTGAAGTACTGCAACGCGCTGCCGAAGTCCGTCGGGACGACCAGGCGCACGTCGACTCGGATCCCCCGCGCCCGCACGCTGGCCTTGTTCTCCCCGGCCTCGATGACCTGATCGACGCGATCCCACGCGGTGAAGTACTCGGCGGCGGTCTCCGGGGCGTCGGTGGCGACGAGGATGTCGATGTCGCCGATGGTCGGTCGCCACCGCCGGATCGACCCCGCCGTTGCCGCCTCGTCGATCGCGTCGCTTCCCTCCAGGTACGCGATGAGTTCGTCGGCCACGGGGCGCCCGTGCCCGAGGAGCTCGCGTTCGCTGGCTTCCTTCGCGAAGGGAATGTTCTCGAGGATGTTCTCTTCCGTCTTGGCGCCGAATCCCTTTACTGTCTGAATCTCACCGTTCTCCGCGGCATCCTCGAGTTCTTCCAGCGAGGTGATCCCTAAGGCCTCGTAGAGCGCACCGACCGTCTTGGGACCCACGCCCTCGACTGCCGTCAGCTCGTCCATCCGGACCGGCAATTCCTCGCGATGCTCCTCGAGTTCCTCGATCTCTCCCGTTTCGAGATACGCGATCACCTTGGAGGCGATGGCGTCGCCGACACCTTCGATCCGCTCGACCGCGTCCTGGCCCTCCACGGCGAGTTCCTCGATGGCGACGGGATGATCGAGGATGTTCTCGGCGGCCCGACGGTAGGAGCGGGGCTTGTACTCGACGTCCTTCGCCTCGAGGAGATCGGCGAACTCTTCGAGGATCTCCGCGACTTCGGCGTTCCGGCTCATCGGTCGAGGGTCCGATCGATACCCTGCCGGGTCCGTTTGACGAACGAGCGCCAGCGTTCGGCATCCTGCACTCGCTGTTCGCGGATCTCCTCCTCGATCTCGGTGTCCTCGCCGGCGTCCCGGAGCGCGCTCCGTGCCCGGTCGATCTCGATGATCCGTCCGGCGAGTTCCTCCCCGTCCTCCCGATCGAGTGGGTCCTGTTCCAGTCGGTCGAGTAACTCCCGCCGTTTCCCCCGGAGGGCCACGAGGAGGCGCTCGCGCTCCTCCTCGGCGGACGGGTCGAGGCTGTCCCGGCGCTGGAGCGAGAGAATCCGGGTGCGGAGCCGGACCGTCTCGCCCTCGAGGCGGAGGCGTTCCGGGATCGACGCCCCCACGGTGGCGCTTTCGCGTTCCACCCGCTCGAGGAGCGCCTCGCGCTCGTGCGGCTTCATACGCGGATGCATGGCCGCCGTGGTTGAAAGCGTTGGCCGAACGGGTCGGGCATCAGAACCTACTTTTGCCCGCGAGGGTGAACGGGCCACATGCCACCGTGTGACCGGTGTGGGACCCAATCGGATATGCCCTACCGGTGCACGTACTGCGGCGGAACGTTTTGCGGACAACACCGCCTGCCGGAGAGCCACGACTGTCCGAGCCTGGAGGACTGGGATGACCCCTCGGGCGTCTTCGATAGCGGCTTCGATGCCGGATTGCGTGACGAGAGCCGTCCGGGATCGGCGGGCATCCTCGATCGACTCGGGATCGACACCAGCCCTGGGGGGCCCTTGGCGTACCTACGCGGCAACGTGACCTATCTCTTCCTCGCGACCATGTGGGTGGTGTTTCTCCTCCAACATGTCGTCATCGGGGTGTTCGGGGGAGAGGCCCACGACACGCTCTTTGTGCTCCAGGCCGCCGCCCTCCAACGGCTTTGGACGTGGGTGACCGCCGTGTTTGCCCACAACCCCGGTTCGTTGATGCACATCATCTTCAACAGCATCGTCCTGTACTTCTTCGGGCCGTTGGTGGAGCGGCGCACCGGAAGCAAGGCCTTCGCGGCGTTGTTCCTGGTGAGCGGCGTGCTCGCCGGCGTTGGGCAGGTCGGCTTCGAGCTGGTGATGGGCTCCCCGGGCCCGGGTGTGGTCGGGGCGAGCGGTGCCATCCTCGCGGTCATGGGGGTCCTGACGGTCCTGAACCCGAACCTGCGCGTGCTCCTCTTTTTCCTCATCCCGATGCCCCTGTGGCTGCTCACGCTGGGCTTTGCGGTGGTCTCGGTGTTCGTGATGGTCGGCGGCGGGATCGGCGCCGGGCAGATCGCGCACCTCGCGCACCTGATCGGCCTGGTCATCGGGCTGGCGTACGGCAAGCGGCTGCGGGATCGCGGGACGTCGGTCCCCGACCAGCTTCGCCTGGGGGGTGGCCCGGGCGGGCCGGGCCGGCGGCGCCCATGACGCTGTCGGTGGTCCGCCCCGCGCTCGTCCCGAAACCGGGAATGGACCGCGAGGAGATGCTCGAGATGCAGGGCCGGATCCGGAACGAGGCCGTCTTCACCGACGACCTGGCCGGCGACCTGGCGGACCAGCGTCTCGGGGGCGTCGATCTCGCCTTTCCCGGTGATGATGCCCTCGCGGCGGCCGTGAGCATGGAGGATGGCGAGATCGTCGACCAGGCCACCGTCCGTCGACCCGTCGCCCTCCCCTATATCCCGGGCTTGCTCGCGTTTCGGGAGGCCGGCCCCCTCCTCGAGGCCGTGACGGTCCTCGATCCGCCGCCGGACGTCTTGCTCTGTGACGGGAACGGGCGGCTTCATCCCCGCCAAGCCGGGATCGCGACCCACGTCGGCCTGGCGCTCGAGCTCCCCACCGTCGGCGTCGCCAAGAGCCTCCTCTGCGGGGAGCTCGTCGAGCCGCCCGCCACCCCATTTGCCGCGGGTACACGAGTCCCGATCCGATCCGAGACGGACCCTGCGGTCTGGCTCGGGTATGCCGTCCAGACGCGCCAGTGGGATCGGGCGGACCGGCACATCAACCCCGTCTACGTGAGCCCGGGACACCGCGTGAGCGCGGAGACGGCGGTAGAATTTGTGGAGCGGGCAACGGCGGGATACAAGCTCCCCGAGCCGATCCGTGCGGCCGATCGCCTGGCCGGCGAACGGGCGCAGGAGCCGTAGGATTAACCCGCCGGGCCGGGTATCGGATGGGCATGCAGCGCGTGGCGCTGATCACCGGGTGTTCGTCGGGAATCGGCCGGGCCACCGCCGAGGCCCTCCTCGCGGAGGAATGGGACGTCATGGCGACCGCGCGGCACGAGGCGGCCCTGACCGACCTCCGGGAGGCCGGTTGCCGGACCGCGGCGCTCGACGTGACGGCGGACGAGGAGGTCGCGGCCGTCGTCGACGAGGTGTTCTCGACGTGGAATCGGCTCGACTGTCTCGTCAACAACGCCGGCTACGCGCAACTGGGGCCAATCGAAGACGTCCCGGTCGAACGCGTCCACCGACAGTTCGACGTCAACGTCTACGGTCCCCACCGGCTGACCCGGGCCGTCCTGCCGCACATGCGCGAGCGCGGGGACGGGACGATCATCAACGTCTCGAGCAGCGTCGGCCGCCTCGCGGTGCCCGGGGCCGGGGCCTACAGCGGGTCCAAATTCGCCCTCGAGGCCATGAGCGACGCCCTCCGCGCGGAGGTCAGCCCGTTCGGCGTCGACGTGGTCCTGATCGAACCCGGCAATGTGAACACCTCGTTCGCGGACCGAGCGACTGACGAGGCATCGGCACTCTCCCAATCCGGGGCGTACGATGCGTTGTACGAGCTCATGGACGATTGGGCCGCGATCGGTGGGTTCGACCTGGGCCACCTCGCGCCCGAGGATGTCGCGGACACGATCGTCAATGCGGCCAGCGCTACGCAGCCGGACGCGCGGTACGTCCTGGGGACGACCGGGCACGTGGCGCGCATCGGCGCCCTGCTGCCGGCACGCGTCCGGGACGCGGTATATCGAGTTCTCGTACGGGCCACGTCGATCCGGGGGGATCGATGATCGCGGAGCACGACCAGTTGGCGTCGACGCCGGCCCGCGCGCTCGCCCTCGAGTGTCTTCGTGAGGGACTGGAAGCGAGCGATCCCGAGCGGGTGCTAGCAGACGCGGTGTCCCTGGAGGACGGGACGCTCCGGATCGACGGGCAAGCGTCCGAGCTCGGCGACTACGACGAACTCGTGGTCGTCGGCGGGGGCAAGGCCTCCGGTCGCCAGGCCCGGGCGCTGGAGCGGATCCTGGGCGCGTACATCGATCGGGGTCTGGTCATCACGGAGGAGCCGATCGAGCTCGAGCGGATCGAGGTCCGGCTCGGCGACCATCCGGTCCCGTCCGAACGGGGCGTCACAGCGACGCGCGAGTTGCTCGAACTGGTCGCGGACACCGACGAACGGACGCTCGTCCTGGCGCTGATCACGGGCGGCGGGAGCGCGTTGCTGCCGGCCCCCGCCGACGGGGTGTCGCTTGCGGATCTGCAATCCGTCACGGAGGGGTTACTCGCTTCGGGGGCGACGATCCACGAGATCAACGCGGTCCGGAAACACCTCTCGGCGATCAAAGGAGGAGGGCTCGCCCGAGCCGCCGCGCCCGCCCGTGTCGTCGGCCTGTTGATGAGTGACGTCGTGGGCAACGATCTTTCAGTGATCGCGAGCGGGCCGACGGTCCCCGACGAGAGCACGTTCGCTGATGCCGAAGAGGTCCTGGAGCGCTACGGCATCGATGTCCCCGCCATCGTCGCCGACCGGATCGCCGCTGGACGCCGTGGCGAGGTGGCGGAGACGCCATCACCGGGCGATCCCGTCTTCGATGGCGTCACGAACCACCTCACGGCGGACGGGGCGACGCCGATCCGGGCGGCCATGGCGTTCCTGGACGATCGTCCCCATCGAGCGATCTTTCTCTCCTCGCGCATGCGGGGGGAGGCACGCGAGGCGGCGCTCGCGCACGTGGCCGTCGGCGAGGAGATCCTCGCGACCGGGCATCCGGTCGACTCGCCGGCGGTCGTCCTCTCGGGCGGCGAGACGACCGTCACGGTGCGGGGCGATGGACGCGGCGGCCCGAACCAGGAGTTCGCCCTCCGCGCGGCCCTTGAAGTCCCCGAGGGGGTGACGATCGCCGCGATCGACACCGACGGGACCGACGGTACCGGGCCGGCGGCCGGTGCCCTCGTCGATGCGACGACCGTCGAGGACGTCGAGGCGGGGTGGGAGGCCCTGGCGGACAACGATGCGTATCTGTTTCTCCGTGACCGGGACGCAATCGTCGAAACCGGGCCGACGGGGACGAACGTCAACGATTTCCGGGTGATGGTCGTCGAGGACTGACGCCGGTCAGGCCAGGGATCGGGCCACGTAGTGGAGCATGCGCTCGCCCCGTACGTCCTGGGCGAACAGGGGGACTCGCTTGACGTCGCGCCCCCGGAACAGTTCGTGACTTTCCTCCAGTGCGGTCCGCTGGACCTCCCATCGGTGCCGGCAGAACGCGCAGTGCTCGAGATCCGGCGCGACGATCGCATCCTCCGGATCCTCGACCAGCTCGCCCGGATCCTCCATGATCCGGTTGACGACGATCGTCCCCACAGGGATCTCCGCCTCGCCGAGACGGTCGAGGAGCCGCCCGGATTCGGCCACGCTCATCGTTTCCGGTACCATCACGATGCGGAAGTCGGTGCGTTCGGGATCCCGGAGCACCCGGCGGAGCTGCTCGATCTGTTGGCGGGCCTCCGTGAGACCGAGTTGGCCCGGCTCGTCGTCCGACCCACCCATGAGGTTGCCCAACCCTTCCATCATGCCCCCGAGCCGTTCGCGCCATTCCAGCAACCGTCCCATCATCGAGTCGAGCATCTCCGGGAGCTCGAGGAGGCGGAGCGTGTGGCCGGTCGGCGCGGTGTCGATCACCACCCGGTCGAAGCGGTCGTCCTCGAGGTACGTCAACAGCTGCTGGAGCGCGACGACCTCGTCCGCACCCGGCATGGCCGCCCCGCCGAGCAGGTCGCCGAGGGGGTGCTCGTTGCCGACCAGCCGGCCGAGCCCCTCGGGGGAGGCCATCGACGCGTCGGGGTCGATCTCCGCGGCGAACAGCGGGCGATCCTCGGCAATCGGTGTCGGTTCGGACGGGATCGGCCGCTCGAACGTGTCCGAGAGCGAATGCGCCGGATCGGTCGAGATGACGACGGTCGCATGGCCCCCCTCCGCGCTCGCGAGGGCGGTGGCCGCAGCCATCGTGGTCTTCCCGACGCCGCCCTTCCCGCCGTAGAGGACGAACTCGGGCGCGTCGACGCCGACCGGCAGATCGACGGGCTCGACGGACTCGACCTCGAGTTCCTCCATGGACGCGGCGACTCGCCGGACACCCGAGTATGCGTCGATCGGCGGCGCCGGCTTGAAGGCCCGCCCTCGCGATCCGGTGCTATGGAGCGCGATGGCGATCCCGCGGTCGCGGTGGGTGAAGCCCTGCGCGGACGCGACGAGCACCTCGCCGTCGCCGAGTCGGCCACCGGCGGGCTCATCTGTTCGCGGGTCACGGACGTTCCGGGCGCCTCGGAGTACTTCGATCGCGGGTTCGTGACCTACGCGTACCGGGCCAAGGCCGGGGAGCTGGGCGTCGATCGGGCGATGCTCGACGAGCACGGGGCGGTGTGCGAGCCCGTCGCGGCCCGGATGGCCACCGCGGCTCGGGACCGGACCGAGGCGACCTGGGCGGTCAGTCTCACCGGCATCGCAGGGCCGAGCGGGGGCACGGCCGAGAAACCCGTCGGTCTTGCGTACATCGGGGTCGCGCAGGCCGCGCCGTGGGGGTCGGGGGCCTCGACGGTCGGGGTCGAGGAATACGTCTTCGAGGGCTCGCGGACGGAGGTCAAGGCCGCAATGGCCCAACGGGCCCTCGAGGACCTTCTCGCGGCGATCGAGGCTCAGTAGCGCGCGACGTCCTCGAACCGGCCCTCGTAGGCCGGGTGGCGCGGGTGGGTGGCCTCCATCCCCCGAAGGATGACCCGGTCGAACTTCTGCCAACTGTTCTCCCAGAAGAGATGGGCGAACTCCACGAGCCGCCGGGCCAGGTGGGCCGACCCGGCCCGGTGATGGATGCCGTCGAGGTCCCCGGCGGCGATCGCCTCCTGGAGGTCCCGGACGCTCGCGATGTCCGCCTCGACGTCCGTCCAGACCTCGCCGACGGTCCCCCGGAGATGGGCGTAGGTCGACCCGAACATGGGGAGGCCGAGGCGCTCGCCGAGGGCCCGGGCACGGCGGGTGTGCTGCGGGAGGAACTTCGGGTTGTACCCCTCGAGCGCGTCGACGTGGTGTCGGTGGTTCCTGATCTCGGCGGCGGTCAAACTCACGGTCATGAAGGTGGGATGGGGCACCAACACGCTGGCACCCTGGCGCGCACATTCCTGGAGGGCGGTCTCGAGCGGGATGAAGTCCGGCACCGGTTCCGCGAGCCCGAGCGCGAGAATGTGCCGACGGCTGCGCCAGGTCCCGGTAAATATCTCGCGGCCGGGCAGGACGGTGAGGGTGTCGTCGCTGGCGGCCGCGGCGGCCGTTTCGATCGCCGGCAGCCGGCGGAAGTGGGGCGCATAGACGAGCGCGTCGATACCCCGCGCCTTGGCGCGGGCGATGACGCGGTCATCGAGGATCTTCACGTGGGGATCCAGGCGCGTCCTCACGGCACTCCCTCCGAGGTTGCGGGGATTAGCCGTTGCCCTTCGCGGTGGAAGGGCTTATGGGAACTTGGGGAAGAGAAGCCCGTATGTGTCCGTGGGCGTGTGGGATCGACGGGTGTGACGCGGTGTTCGACGCCCCCGAACCCGCGATCCTCCATCAAACGACCGAGCACCCGCGCTGCACGTGCGACGTGTGCGGCGCGGACCTCCCGGCCGGCTACTTCGCGATCCGACACGCCTTCGAGGAACACTCGCGTGCCGAATACGTCCGCGCCTACGGGGCGAGTGCGCGGGAAGTCAAGGCGCGTGAATCCATCAAGGACCGCATCGAGGCGGCGGCGGATCTGGAACTGGTGATCGAGCGCCTGGAACACGCGGACGCGGGATAGGGGCTTACCGCTCTTCGCTGTCCAGCACACGGATCTGGTCGCCACGGACCGTCACGGGGATCGGCACGGTCGCCTCGTAGAGTTCGACGGTGACCTGATCCTTGCCCTCGTCGATCCGTTGGACCTGGGCCTTCTCGCCCTTGAACGGCCCGGCGATCAGCTCGACGATGTCGGCCTCGGCAATCCCCTCGACGTCGGGCTTGGGCGAGAGGAAGTGTTCGACCTCGGTGATCGAGCTCTCGCCGGGGACGATCGAACGCGCGTGCGGGATCTCCTCTAAGACCCGCTCGAGGACGGCGACGTTGTCCGCCTCCACCATCACGTAGCTCGTCAGGGAATCCGGCGCGAGCACCGCGTGGATCTCCGATTCCTCGCGATTGATGATCATATCCGCGACGGTGCGCTCCTGACTGGCCGTGGTTTTGACCGCGAACATACCCATGTTACATCACCAGAATCATGCCCTGCTGTCCGCCCGGGAGAAAGGTCATGAGGACGTAGATCAGGAACCCCAGGAACCCCACGAGGAGGATCCCCGCGCCGGCGATCTTCGCCACCTGGAGGAAGTCCTCCGTGGTCGGCGTCGTCGCCATCTTGAGGACCCGAACATACGAGTTCAGATCGTACGGAACATCCATACCCAACGACCCTAGCCAGGGGATTGTTTTCTATCTATCGTTGCCGAACGGCCTCGTTCGTCGGTCACGACGTCGGCCACGCGACGGAGCGTCGCCGGCTCGTCGCTTGCCCGCCCGACGCTGAGCGCATCGGCGCCGAACTCGAGGTACTGTCTCGCGCTTGGGCCGTCCCGGATCCCGTTGTTGGCGATCACGAACAGCTCGGTCGCCCTGGCGACACGGCCCACGGAAGCTTCGGTGTCCATCGCGTCGACATGAATCGCCGCGCCCCCGGCCGACTCGATCGCCCGGGCGGTCTCGACGAGGTCGACGCCGGGCACCTCGGCGCGGACTTTGACGCTGACGGCCGCCCCGGCGTCGGCCGCCTCCTCGACGTACGTGGCTAGCCGCGAGGTGTCCGCGAGGAGGATCTCGCCCGCCCCGACGGCGCACATCTCCGCTTGGCGACAGTGGGCATTCAGCTCGAGGATCCCGCCGCGTCGCGCACAGATCCCGGCGACGCGCCGGAGCGCGGCGGGGTTGACGGTGCGGACGTTGACCGCCGGGCGAAGCGTGGTGGCATCGACCCTCCGGAGTTCGTCGCTGATGAATTCGTACGGATCCGCCGGGATGAATTCCTCCCGACCTCTCGATCGCATCCGTCGCGCGGCGTCGCGCGTGCGGTCGCAGATCGCGATCCCACCAACGAAGGCCGTCCCCACATACGGAAGCCCTGTTCGCGCCCACATCGCGTCCGAGGTCCCACTGAGGCTGGCCATCGCGACGCGGGGCGAGAACATCAGCTGACCTCCCCGAGCGCGTCCGCGCAGGCCGCGGCGACCCGCGCCGAATCGGCACGCGACTCGATCTGGGTGTTCGTGGTGACCGTTGGCCGATCGAGGTCGGTCCCATCGGCCGTATCAAGCACGAAGGCGTCCACGAAGGGGAGTGCGTTCGCGACGCCCTGCGTGGACGGTTCGCGTCCCGTGCCGGCCATGAGGCGGGCGGCCGGGCCCGAGAAGACCTGATCCTCCACGAACGGTGAGACCGCGATAACGCTGGTTGCCTCGAGCGCGTCGACGACCCCCGGGATAGCAAGCATCGGCCCGAGGCTGGTGACCGGGTTCGCCGGACCGATCACGACGGGGTCGGCGAGCGCGTCGCGCACGGCGGCGGTCGGCGCGGCGGCGTCGGCCCCGCGAAACTCGACATCGTCAACCGTGGGTTCGCCTCCCCGCCCCACCCAGTACTCCTGAAAGTGGAGCGGCCCGTCCGGCGTGTGCACGATCGTCGCCACGGGATCGTCGCTCATCGGGAGCAACTCGATCGCCAGATCGTGAGCGTCCGCGAGCGTGCGGGTCACCGCGGTGAGGGTCTGGCCCTCCCGGAGGAGGCGCGTGCGGACCATGTGGTGTGCCCGGTCTCGATCCCCGATCGTCATGAATTCGGGGACGCCGGCGAACCGGCGGTGCCGGGAGAGCCGACGGCCGGCGGTTTGGGACGAGGGGGGCAAATACGTAGCCTCGTCGTCTATCTCCGACCCCTCCACGAGCCCGCGGACGGCATCGTGGGTGACCGTTGAGTCCTCGGCGATCCCCCACCACGTCTCCCGATCGAGCATGCCTGCCCGTTCGAACAGCACCGTATCACAGTCCGGGCTCACGTGGAGCCCGCCGAGGTCGACATCGTCTCCCGTATTCGCCACGACGGTCGTCTCCTCGCGCGGGAACGTTCCCTCCGCCCCCCAGAGCAGTTTCGGCGTGCCGGTGCCCCCGGAGAGGAAGGTGACCATGGCCCGGCCTGGTGGCGGGGGCGGAATAAGCGCTCCCCTTGGCCCCCGAACTTAAGATGGCGTCCGGCCCAGCCCCGGTGTGAAGACGATCAAGGACAGCGTCCACGACCACATCACGGTCGAGGGCGTCGCCCGGGAGCTGCTGGATACCCCCCCGGTCCAGCGGCTGCGATACGTCCGCCAACTCGGGACGGTCCATTTCGTGTACCCCTCCGCAAATCACACCCGGTTCGAACACAGCCTCGGCGTCTACCATCTCGCCCGGCAGGCCTTGGCGGAGCTCGGCGTCGCCGGGGAGACCGCCGATCACGTCAAGGCGGCCGCACTCCTCCACGACATCGGCCACGCCCCCTTCAGCCACAACGTCGAGGAGCTGCTGGCCCGGCGGACGGGACGATACCACGACGACGTCCGCACGCTGCTTGCCGAAACGGCGGTTGGCACGGTCATCGAGGAGCACGGGCTTTCGCCGGATCGGATCGCCGGCCTGATCGCCGGCCGCGGGCAGTACGGCCAGCTCATTTCCGGGGAGCTCGACGTCGACCGGATGGATTATCTCGTGCGGGACGCCCACCACACGGGGGTGCCGTACGGCACGATCGATCATGCCCGGCTCATTCGGGAGCTTCGGTACGTGGATGGCGACCTCGTGCTCGCGCCGGGCAACGTCGAGACCGCCGAGAGCCTCCTGCTCGCGCGGGCGTTGATGAACCCGACCGTCTACAACCACCACGTCGCCCGGATCAGCAAGACCATGCTCCGCCGGGCGGTCGAACGGTACCTCGACGCGTCCGACGTGTCGCCGGGGACGGTGCGCCGGATGGACGATCACACGTTGCTGGTGCGGCTTCGGGAACACGACGCGAGTGCGGAGCTCGGCCGGCGATTGCGCGAACGGGACCTGTACAAGCGCGCCGTGTGGGCGGAATACGACGACGTGCCGCCGCGGATCCACCGGGCCTCCCACGAGGAGCTGCGTGGGTTGGAGGCGGAACTCACCGAGGCGGCGGGCCTCGGCGCCACGGACGTCGTGATCGATCGTCCCCCGGAACCGACGATGCGGGAGACCGACTCCCGGGTGATGGTCGGCTCGGAGGTCCACCGCCTGGAGGATCGGTCCCCGCTCGTGCGCGCGCTGCGGAGTATCCAGCGCGACCAGTGGCGTTTCGGGGTGTACGCGCCCGTCGCCCATCTCGAGACCGTGGCCGGGACCGCCCGGGAGGTCCTCGAGCTCCCGCCCGGCGTGGATGATTTCGAGGATGGCGACGTGGGGACCTACGCCCGCCTCGACGATTTCGTCCGGACGACCGATTGAAGGGAGGCGCCGTCCTCCCGCCGACATGATCGTGGAGGGGACGATCCTCCGCGGGCGTTCGTTCGAGCCCGTGGAGGGGCGGGTCGAGACCGAGGCCGGCGAGATCGTCGCCGTCGAGGAGGCACCGGTCGAGAGCGATTCGATCGTGCTGCCGGCGTTCGTCAACGCCCACACCCACATCGGCGACTCGGTGGCCAAGGAGGCCGGCGCGGGGCTCAGCGTCGAGGAGCTGGTCGCCCCGCCGGACGGGCTGAAACACCGACTGTTGCGGACGGCATCCCGGGAACGCATGGTCGAGGCCATGCGCCGGACGATGCGCTACATGGAGGCGACGGGCACGGGGACCTTCGTCGACTTCCGCGAGGGGGGCCTCGACGGCATCGCGACGATCGAGGAAGCCAGCCGGGGCATGGAGGTCGAGCCGGTCGTGCTCGGTCGGGATGACGTCGCGGTCCTCGAGCGATGTGACGGGTTCGGCGCGAGCGGGGCGGCCGACGGGGAGTTCGGTCGCGAACGGCGCGCGACGACCGAGGCGGGCAAGCTCTTCGGGATCCATGCCGGCGAGGTCGGCCCGGGCGATATCAACCCGGCGCTGGATCTCGATCCGGACTTCGTCGTTCATATGGTGGCCGCCGACTCGGTCCACATGGAACGGCTCGCCGACAGCGATACGCCCGTGGTGGTGTGCCCGCGCGCGAACGCCGCACTTGAGGTGGGCTTCCCGCCGGTCGAGGAGTTACTCGAGCACACGACTGTCGCCCTCGGCACGGACAACGTCATGCTTTCGAGTCCGTCGATGTTCCGGGAGATGGCCTTCCTCGAGGCACACGCCGATCTCGACGCCGAGACGATCCTTGGCATGGCCACGTGGGCGGGCGCGGAGATCGCGGGCCGGGACGGCGGGACGATCGAAGTGGGCAGTTCCGCGAAACTCCTCGTGCTCGACGGCGATTCCGATAACCTTGCGGGCGTCCAGGATCCGGTCCGCGCGATCGTCCGCCGGGCCGGGACCTCCGACGTCGAGTTCGTCTTGCTGTGAGTCCCGGGGCAATGGTTATTACAGTCGCCCCCTGACTGTCATTGACTACCATGTACGATCGGATCCTCGTGCCGGTCGACGGCGCCCCGGCGGGGAATCCCGCGGTCGAACGGGCCGCCGAACTCGCTGTCCGCCACGATGCCGAACTCGTGGGCCTGCACGTCGTGCAGACCGACCGGATCGCGAGCGTTCCGATGGAAAGTGCGTGGCCGGGCGTGGTCACCATCGCCCGCGACGAGGGCGAGACGATCGTCACGGAGTTCCAGGCCCTCGCGGAGGACGCCGGCGTCGACGTCGCGACCGTACTATGCGAGGGATCCCCCAGCCGCGAGATCGTCCGGGTTGGGACGGAACGGGAGTGTGACCTGATCGTGATGGCCACGTCCGGTCGAATGGGCCTCGACCGTATCTTGCTCGGAAGCGTCACCGAGCGGGTCGTCCGCCAGTCCCCCGTGCCGGTGTTGACGATCCAGCGACCGGCCGAGGCCGCGCCGGAGGAATCCGCGGTGGACGCGAACGCTCCCGGGTAACGCCCCTATTAGGCCTCGCCGTAGACCGGCACCGCGGCGCCGCTCGTCACGTCGGATCCGTCCGAGCACAACCAGAGGATCACCGACGCGATCTCCCCGGGGTCGACCCACGCGTCCTGATCGGCGTCGGGCATCATCTCCCGGTTCATCGGCGTGTCGATCACGCTCGGCATCACGGCGTTCGCCCGCACGGTCCCGAGGTTCTCCTCGGCGATCGTCTCGGTGAGCAGCCGGACTCCCGCTTTCGCCGCCCGGTACGGCCCGTCACCTTCGCCGCCCTCCAAGGATGACCTGGCGCTCACGCTGACGATCGTCCCCTCCGATGTCTGGAGCGCGGGCAGCGCGTACTTCGCGGCGAGGAACATCGTCTTCAGGTTGATCTCGAAGAGCGCGTCGAAGGTCCCGACGTCGGTGTCCTCGATCGGGTCCCCGCCCATCCAGGTGCCGGCGATGTTGACCAAGGCGTGGAGGCCCCCGTGCGTGGCGGTGCTCTCCTCGATCGTCGCTTCCACCGCGTCGGGATCGGTAAAATCGGCGACATAGAAATCGTCGACGGTCCCCGGGTCCAGGAGGCTCTCGTCGTCGTCCGGGGCCATCACGTCGGCCCCGACGGTGGTCGCGCCGGCGTCCGCGAAGGCGGCGGCGACGGCGCTTCCGAGGGCACCCGCGGCCCCGGTGATCAGGACGACCCGGTCGGACATGTCGATCGCGACGGACATACTGGCCGTTCGGGGACCGTGGCCAAAAGCGCGGGGGCGTGTGTGATAGTCCGGGCGAACACTTATGGCCGATTCCGTGGATGATGGGACGCTCGGAAGGGACATGACCGTCACCTTTGCGGACGTGGCCGCCGCCCGCGAACGACTGGACGACGAGGAGATCGTCCGGCAGACGCCCCTAGAGTTCACGCGCTCGCTGAGCGAGATGGCCGACGCCTCCGTCCACCTGAAGATGGAACACCTCCAGCGGACCGGCTCGTTCAAGACTCGCGGCGCGTACAACAAGCTCTCGCAACTGGCGGCCGCGGGAGAGGTCGACACGGTCATCGCGGCCAGCGCGGGCAACCACGCACAGGGGGTGGCGCTCTGTGCGACCACGCTCGGGCTCGAGGCGAGGATCGTGATGCCCGAGTATGCCCCCCAGGCGAAGATCGACGCGACCCGGAGCTACGGCGGCGAGGTGATCCTGGAGGGGTCGGATTTCCCGGCGGCCATGGAACACGCCCACGAGCTCGAGGACGACGACACCGCGTTCATTCATGCCTTCGACGATCCGGACATCGTCGCGGGCCAGGGCAGCCTGGGCCTGGAGCTCGCCGATCAGATCCCCGAGGTCGACACCGTGCTCGTGCCGATCGGGGGCGGCGGCTTGATCAGCGGGATCGGGATCGCGCTGGCCGAACGGCTCCCGGATACTCGCGTGATCGGGGTCCAGGCCGATCACGCCGCGACGGTCCACGAGAGCCTCGACAAGGGATTCCCGATGGCCCTCGAGGATATGCGCACGTTCGCGGATGGCATCGCGACCGGGGGCATCTCCGAGCTCACGCTCGAGCTCATCGAGCGCCACGTGGACCAAGTTGTCACGGTAAGCGACCCCGAGATCGCCACGAGCGTCCTGCTCTTGCTCGAGCGCGCCAAACAACTGGTCGAGGGGGCGGGGGCCGCCCCGGTGGCGGCGATGCTCGGCGACGACGTCGACGTGAGCGACGAGACGGTCGTCCCGGTCCTGACGGGTGGAAACTTCGGGATGGTCGAACTCCAGACCGTCCTGACCCACGCCCTGAGCTCGCGCGAACAGCTCGTCCAGTTACGGATCCATATCGAGGACAAACCGGGCGAACTCCACCACCTTTCGGGGATCATCGCGAAGAGCGGGGCGAACGTCCGCTCGGTGGCCCACGATCGGGCCGTCGAGAACCTGGACGTCGGGGAGGCCTATCTCACGATCGACGTGGAGACGGGGGGTCCGGGGCATACCCAGGCGATCATCGACCGGATCCGCGAGGACGGCTACGCCATCGAACGGCGCAACTAAATCGACCCTTGCAGGTGCGGGGCCGCAGTGTTTGGGACCGAGTGGCGAACTGGCGGACTGTCATGGCAGCTGCCGCGACGCGCTCGGATACCCTCTTGGTCGTCAATCCGAAAAGCGGGCGCGGGGACCATCTCGCCCCCGTCGCCCGTCATGCCGCCGAGCGGGGGTACGGGATCGCCTTCACCCAGGCAGCCGGTCATGCGGCCGAGCTCGCCGCCGCCGCCATCGGGGCCGATGTCGAGGAGCTCGTAGCCGTGGGTGGGGACGGGACCCTCAACGAGGTCGTGCGCGGGGCCTACGAGGCCGGGGGCCTCGAGGAGGTCACGATCGGGGTGATCCCCGCGGGGACGGGGAACGACTTCGCGGGGAACATCGGGATCGACTCGATCGAGGCGGGCTTTCGGGCGCTGGCGGCCGGCGAGCGGCGCCGCCTGGATCTCGGGCTGGCGGACGGACGCCCGTTCGTCAATTCGTGCATCGCGGGCATCACCGCCGAGGCGAGCGCGGACACCTCGCCGGGGATGAAATCACGGATCGGCGTGCTCGCGTACGTCGTCACGACGCTTCGGAGCCTCTCCGATTTCGAGGGCATGCCGCTCTCAGTGCACGTGGCCGGCGATGAAGGGGAGGGCCCGGCGTGGGAAGGGTCGGCGACCATGGTGCTGGTCGGCAACGGGCGACGCTTCACCATGATGGGCGGCGAGCAGGCGGACGTTGAGGACGGCCTCCTGGAGGTCACTATCGTCGAGGATGCCTCTTCGATCGAACTCCTTGGTGACGGCGCCCGGCAGCTGTTCGGGGACGTCGCCGATCGGTTCACGCGGCTGCTGGCCCCTTCCGTGGAGCTCACCGTCCGGTCCTCGGAGCCGGCAAATTTCAGCCTCGACGGCGAGATGACCACGATGGAATCGCTTCGATTGACCAGTACGCCCCGGACCGTACGGATGCCCGTCGGGGAAGGGTACGAACCGCATCCTGACCGGCCGTGATGCGCGGACCGCCCTATGCCAACGTCGACGCTCGTGCTGCATAAGCGATTCTTCGTCACGCCGGCCCGTGGCTTTCGACACTACTATTCGCCTCGTTCGGCTTGCGCTATACATGAAACTCCACGAATACCAGGCGAAGCGGCGCTTC
>CAZAYR010000038.1:0-19865 GCA_964489365.1 uncultured Salinarchaeum sp. | reverse complement strand
GTCCCTTCAGCGGGTACGAGCCCAGGTGGCTGGAGAACCGGCACTTCGCGGAGCGGAACGTGGGCTGGAAGCTGACCGAGCAGGGAGAGACGGAGATCGGTGGCGAGATTCCCATCTACCCCTCGGGTGGCGTCCTCTCCTCCTAGTATTCCTCCGTATCCAAGTTCTGCCGTTCCTCATCGCGTGCCTCTTCGAGGATCTCCGCTCGCCGATCGTCGTAGGGCCCGGACGGGGTGGGGTCGAACTCGATCCAGCCCACCTCGGGGATGTAGACCTCGACCCAGGCGTGGGCGTTCATCCCCCGGACGACCCACCGATCCTCCCCGACGCGTTCGCCGGACGAGTATCCGGTGACGACCCGCGCCGGAATATCCTGCGTCCGCAACATCACGGCCATCGTCGTGGCGAAGTACACGCAGTACCCCGCTTCGCGCTCGAAGAGCATCTCGTGGGCGATATCGCCGTCAGGCGGCGGCACCTCGAGGGAGTATTCCTTGGTCTCGATGAGATACCGCTCGACGAGGAGTGCCGTCTCGTACGGCGAGTTCACGTCGCCCGTCAGGTTCGCGGTAAAGTTGCCGATGCGGTCCGGGGTATCCGTCGGGAGCTGGGTGTAGCGCGTCTCGATGTCCTCCGGAAAGTTCCAATCGGCTTCCCGGAGTTCCGTGCGGGTCGGGTCCGACCGGGCCGACACGACCTCGTAGCGCTCCTCGGCCGCCAGGCCGCCGGTCGCGATCAGGCCGGCCTCCGGCGTTTGTTGGACCGATCCGATGCCCTCGACCCGTCGCGGCGACAGATCGGCCGGCATCCGCGAGAGCCCCTCGATCTCGGTGCGCACCGCTATGCGCGACCGGGCCGCATCGTCTTCGACCGGCCGCGCGGCGAAGGGATTCGAATCGCCCGTCTGGACCCAGGTTTCACCAGTATAGCGGTCGTACGCGTCCACGCGCCAGTTGCGGGGCTCATCGGCCTCGATCGTGTACCTGACCTCCGGGGAGAGCGACGGACGACCGGTCACCGTCATCTCGCCGCCGGTATCGACGAACGCGTCCTCGGCCGCCAACCCGGTCGGCCCCGCGTTGGTCAGATCCGATCCGCCGGGAGCCGCGCCACCCCCCGAGGAGGGGATCACGGTGACCGCCAGGCTCGCGACCAGCATCACCGCCATGACGATCGCGAGGAGATCGACCTGCCCGAACCGCGCGCGCATCCAGGCGAGCTCGCCACAGCCGACCACCGCAACCGCCGCGAGGATCCCGAGCAGGCCGACCTCGAACGAGAGATCCCCCGTCAGGAGCAACAGCAGGACGGGAAGCACGCCGACCCCCGCTGCGGCGCCGTATCGCGACCGCAGCGCGAAATGCCAGGAGAGAAACACCGGCCCGGGCGCGACGGCCAGGATCCAGAGGTCGACGCTCACGATCGAGAGGATCGTGGTGCCAGTCGCCAGCTCGAACAGGTTCCGGATGACCTCGGAGATCGAGGTCAGCAGCGCCCACCCACCCGGCGCCAGATACACGTACAGCGCCAGGCCGGCCACGGAGAGCGCCGTGGCGGCGTTCGCCGCCCCCCGGTCGGAGAGGACCTCCCCGGAGACGACCGCCAGGACGGCCGTCAAGCCGACCACGATGACGAACCGCCGCGGGGAGGCCACGACCGTCGTCGCGGCGTAAAACTCCATGATATACGTCGCGGTCAGGACAAGTAACCCGACGAGCGCGCTCCACCGGAGCGAGCGGGTTTCCGGGGGAAGCACGTGGGGCCAGAGGCCGGAACTCATCGCGTGTGTCCCCCGTCGGCGGCGATGGTTCGGGTCGATCTCGTCGCCCCGGTCCGCTCGAGGACGTCCTCGAAGTCGACGTCCCGCTCCCCGACCTCGACGCTGACCTCGCTCGCTCGTTCCCCCTGGATGAGGACGGGGGCCGCCCGGCGTGTCTCCGGGTCGACGCGACCACCGTCCGTCCGGGCGAGCGCCATGAGGATGCGGCGGCGCTGGGGCGGTCCGCCGGCGACGGGGACCGTCGTGTCCGCGAGTTCGACCCCGACCGGGATGCCGTCGTCCAGCAGCCAGAGGGCGACGCTGGCGACCGCGCTCGCCATGTCGTCGGCCCGACCGGCGGCTGATTCACCGACGATCCGGACCGCGCCCCGTTCGGAATCCGCGACGAACTCCTTGACGATGAACTCGTGTTCCTGGCGTTTCGCGCTGCTCCGCCAGTGGATGTCACGGAGCGCGTCCCCGGGATCGTACTCCCGCAACCGGTCGAACACGTGGCGTTCACGGGTGGGCGTGCCCTCGGAACGCAGCGCCGATCGCGCGGCCCACCAATCGAGCTGGTGGACCTGCGGGAAGGTGATCAGATCGATCCGCCCGCCCAGCTCGAAGCTGTGCGCGTAGAGGCCGAGCGGATCCGTATACCGGACGGTCACCGGCCCGAGCGCGGCGATGCCGCGCTCGTCGGCGACCACCTCGTACGCCATGGATCCGTCGACGACCGGCCGCGCCGCCTGGCCGTCAGATACGGTCACACTGGCGGGCACGTCGTCCGCTGCTTGCACGGCGACGGTGTTCGGATGCGAGATTTGGAGCTGCACGACCCGCGCGTTCCCCGCGAAATCCGCTTCGACCGGGCTGCGGTTGAGCGCCGGCGGGTCCGCACGGCTGACCAGAAACCAGCCCGCGAGCAGGCCCACGACTCCGGGCATGACCACCGCGTTCAGCGTGGGGATCCGGAACACGAACCCCCAGAGCAAGCCGAGGACGATGGCGACCCCCACGAGGCGGCCGCGCCGCGTGAACGTCATGGAGCCGACACGCGGGCGAGCGCGTCCTCGACGACCTCCTCGCCGCCCTCCCCGACCACGTGGCCCTCCCGATGGATCCGGTGGGGGAGGACGGTCGGGGCTTCGGCCTGGACGTCATCGGGGACGACGTACCCGCGGCCCTCGAGCGCGGCGCGGGCCTGCGCGGCCCGGGCGAGCGCGATCGTCCCCCGTGGACTCACCCCGAGGGTCGCATGCTCCCGGGTGAATGCGGCGAGCCGGCTCGCGTACTCCCGGACCGGTTCCTCGACGGTGACTTTCTTGACGTGCTCGCGGGCCGCCTGAATCTCGTCGACTTTCGCGACCGGTTCCACGTCCTCGATCGGATGGCCGCCCACCACCCGTTCGACGACGTCCGCCTCCTCGGCGGGATACCCCAGGCTGAGTTGTTTCATAAACCGGTCGACCTCAGCGACGGGCAGTTCGTAGGTCCGACTCGGTTCGACGGTATTCTGGGTGGCGATGACGGTGAACGGATCCGGGAGCGCGTGGGTGACCCCATCGACGGTCACCTGGTCTTCCTCCATCCCCTCGAGGAGCGCGCTCTGGGTCTTGGGCGGGGCCCGATTGATCTCGTCCCCGAGCACGACGTTCGCGAAGATGGGCCCGGCTTTGAACTCGAACTCGCGAGTCTGCTGGTTGTAGACGTTCGAGCCCGTGATGTCGCTCGGGAGCAAATCGGGCGTGAACTGGACCCGTTTGAAGGTCCCGTCGAAGGAGCGAGCCAGGGCCCGGGCGAGCATCGTTTTCCCCGTCCCCGGGACGTCCTCAAGGAGTACGTGGCCCTCCGCGAGCATCGCGACGAGCGTATCCTCGATGGTCGCGCGTTTCCCGACGATCACCGTCTCCACGTTCTCGATCACACGCTCGCTCAGTGCCACGACATCCTCGATCGTCATCTCCGGGGGCGACGCCTCGTCCGACTCGGGGGATTGACGGGGGTTGGCTTCTGTCATGCGGGCTTCGGTTGCGACCAGGTTCTGCGGCGTAGGTCGATGCGTGCAGCCCTATCGATCCGGACTCAAATGAATGTTCCCCGTGGGTTACCACTCCTTACACGCCTTGCATCGGAGGCCGTGGTCGCTCGCCCACAGCGCTTGGACCTCCTCGCCGCAGTGATCGCAGGGCCGGCCGTCCGGGGTCCACCGGTACGTCGGCGCGGGCGGGTCCGGGCCGTCGTCGACCGATCCGCCGCCAGCAAATTCATCGAGCGTGCGGTGCTCGCCCATCGACCGGTCGGGCGCGGGCACGCGAGGAAAAGCTGACGGATCCGGGCTTCAGTGCGGACCCGGTTCGTACGTCCACTCGAGGAGCGCCTCGCGGACGAAGTCCGTCTCGCGATCGCGGAACAGCTGGTCGCTTCCGGCAATCCGATCGAGCTCGAGATCCCGAACCACGGCGACGGGCGTGCCGCCATCCCCTTCCCCGGTCACGAGATTCGCGGCCGCAGCCGCTTCGTCGACCACGGATTCGACGGTCACGGTCAGCTCCCGCCCGTCCCGATCGGGTCGCCCGCGCCAGTCGCGGCTCGCGGGGATCCCCGCCCATCCGATCGCCACCCCGACCTGGCCGTGCCGGAACGGGCGCCCGGAGGTGTCCGTGACGACGACACCCGGCTCGCCGGGTACGTTCCCGCGGATCCTCGCCGCGCTCGCGTCGGGGTCCTCGGGGAGTAAGAGCAGGTCGGCACCCCCCGTGTTCGAGCGATCGATCCCCGCGTTGACGCCGGTATGACCGAAGGGCAACCGGGTGAGCAGAAAGGGGGCCTCCATGAGCGTTTCCGCGCTCTCCTCGAGCACGGCCTGGGCGAATCGAGGGTCCTTCGGGTCGCCCGTCACGGCCTCGAGGCGCTCGGCGACTGCCCGCGCCCGTGGTCCCGGATCGAACGCGTCCAAGGCCGCCCGTCGGTCCTCGGCTTTCGAGACGACGGTGCTCGCGACCGCCAGGATATCCGTCGGCGCTAGGTCGACCCGGGCCTCGATCATGGCCCCGAGGTCATCGCCCGGCGTGATATCCGGCAACCCCCGGACCGGGAACACCTCCATGTCGGCCCCACAGGGCAATTCGGGAAAAACGCCCCGGTGCCCGCAAGGAATACCCGGCTGGCGTTCGATGTGACCGCCGCATGGGCGAAGCGCGGCCGGTGGCGACGGTGTTCGTTCGGCATCGGGGCCGGGTCCTCCTCGAGCGGACGGACGCGGGCTTCGACGGGATCGTGCACCCCTTCGCCGACTCGGTGCCCGCAACCGTCGAGACCGTGGCCGAACGGATCCCGGCACCCGACTGGGAGATCGTCCGGGCGGGCGAGCCGATCCGGGTCGAGGGGGATCCTTCCGACCGCCAGGCCGTCCTCGTGGATCTCGAACGACGGGGCCCGGTTGCGGCCGGCGACGGGGGGTGGGCCTGGCACCACCCCACCGAATTGGTGGGAGCATCCGGGGCCCCGGGCGCCTGGCGCGCTTACCGCACGGTGTCTCCGACCGTCACCGGGATCGTGGGCGACGAGACCCACGGTTCGAGCACGCTCTCGGTGGCCGCGCTCCAGTTCCTCCGGGATGAGGCGGCCGACGGGACGTCCTGGACGGAGCTCGAGGCGGCAGCCAAGCGGTTGGTCGATGAATGTGGCGCGTTCACGGCCCTCGTAACGCGCGTCGATCGAACGATGACGCGCGCGGTGCAAGCCGGCTCGAATCCGGCGGCGCTCGCGGGGGCGGCACGCGAGGAGCTCGAGGAGGCCGTCGAGGCCGACGAGGAGGCGGCGACGCGGGCGGCCGAGCCGTGCCGCGGGAAGACGGTCCTCACGATCTCCCGGTCGGGCACGGTGCTCGGGACGCTCTCGAAGGCGGAGCCGGCGGAGGTCATCTTCCTGGAGTCCCGCCCGAACCGGGAGGGGACCGCCGCCGCGGAATCCCTGGCGGTCGACGGACACGATGTCTCCGTGGTGCTGGATGCGGCCGCGGGGGACGTGCTCTGTCGCCGTGACGTGAACCTCGTGCTCGTGGGCGCGGATTCGGTCGATCCGAACGGCGACGTCCGTAACAAGGTCGGGACGCGCATCCTCGCGACGGCCGCGCAGGCGGAGGAAGTCCCGGTGATCGTGGTTACCGCCAGCGACAAGATCACGGACACGCACCCGCCGGAAGCCTGGGTGGACGGGGAGGCGATCTACGACGGCCCGGCGGACATCGACACCGCGTGTCGGTTGTTCGATCGGACACCGCCGGAACTCGTCGACGAACTGATCACCGAAGTCGGGTCGGTCACCCCGGACATCACGGTGTGGATCGCGGCCGAACGCCGGCGCAACCGCGCCTGGCGGGAACGCTCGGAACGCCTCCAGAGCGCTTAATCGGCCGGAACATGTAGTCCCCCCGTGGCGATGACGAGACGTTACCCCCGCTGAGCCCCGTGTGATGAGGGGAACCCGCCGAGCCACGTCCTACCTGTTCGATGGCCCCCGGCCCGCTAACGGAGTGGTCCGAGTAATTCCATGCGCCCCTGCGCTTCGAGGATCGATTCGAGTGCTTCGTCGACGCTCCCGATATTGCCACGTTTCGCCGCGACGGGGGCGATGATGTCCTGCCACTGTTGCCAGGGTCCCGGGAGCCCCAAGCGATCCGCGATGGCGTCGAGTCGGGCGTCCCGGTCGTCGACCTTGTCCATCTTGTTGACAGCCACGATCGTCGGGAGCTCGAGCTCCTGGAGGAACTGGAAGAGTTCGACATCGTGGGGGACCGCACCGCGGTCGGCGTGGCGGTCGATGATGTCCACCGCCGACTTCCCGTCGAGGACGAGGATCGCGGCGACGATCCGGTCGGCGTGCTCCTCGAGGTAGCGCACCACGTCGGTCTTGATCTCCTCGCGGGTCTCCTCGGGCACCCCACTCATGAAGCCGAAGCCGGGCAAATCCGTCACCACGAGGTCCACGCCGGTCCAATCGTAGTGGTTCGGCTGGCGTGTCACCCCCGGTTTCCGTCCGGTGGCGACCTGGTGGCCGACGAGTTCGCGCATGAGGGTCGATTTCCCGACGTTCGAACGGCCGACGAGCACGATTTCGGCGTCGCGATCGGGTCGGTCCTCGAACATCGCTACCCGCGGGGCTCCCCGGCCTCGAACGGAAGCGTCGGCTCGTGGTCGATGGCCTCGATCGCGGCGTCGATCACCCCATCCAGGCCCCGCTCGTCGGTGACGCTCACGTACGCGTCGCCCGCTACGTCCTTCGACCGGTCGGCCTTGCTCCCGACCGTCAGGACGGGGATCTCCGCGAACCGCTCCTCGATCTGATCGCGAAGCGCCAGCTGGGCCTCGAGGGGATAGCCACAGGTTTCGCTCGGATCGACGAACACGAGGAGGCCATCGGCCACGTGTGCGATCGCGCTGATGGCCTGTCGCTCGATCTCGTTTCGCTCGTCGGCCGGCCGGTCGAGGAGCCCCGGCGTGTCGATGAGCTGGTAACGGATGTGGTCCCGCGTGAGATGTCCGACCAGGATCCCGGTGGTCGTAAAGGGGTAACTCGCCGTTTCGTTGGTGGCCCGTGTCACCCGGTTGACGAACGAGGTTTTCCCGACGTTCGGATAGCCCGCGACGACGATCGTCGGCTCATCCGGGCGGATGTCCGGGAGCGTCTTGAGCACGTCCCTGGCTTCCCCGATATAGGCGAGATCGTCCTCGATTTCCTCGAGGACGTCGGCCATACGTGCGAAGGCTTGCTTCCGGTGCTGGCGGGCGCGCTCCGGCGGGGCGTTCCGGACCTTCGGACGGTATTCCCCCAGCAGTTCCTCGCACTTCCGCCCGGCCCAGCTCGTCTCGTTGAGGCTGGCACGGAGGCGATCGAGGTCGACGAGCGTGCCGGCGAGTTGCCGGTAAAAGGGGTCGATCGCGTCGAAGTCCGGCCATTCCTCGGCGATGTGGGTCAGGTTATCCGACAGCACGTTGCCCGCCGTCTGCAACATCGAGAGCTGTCCCTCCGCCCCACCCCTGGCCCGGCCCGAGCGGGCGGCCCGCGAGAAGGCCTTGTCCAGGAGCTCCTCCGCCCTCGGCGTGCGCGGGAGGGACTCGAAAATCATGGCGGGACGTTCGAGATTCGGCCCTATAAGCTCGCGCTTCTCACCCCCCGCGGCGCTCGGCCAGCTCCGCGGTGAGGTCATCGAGATCCATGTCTTTCATCGCAAGCAGGACGAGCAGGTGATAGACGAGATCGGCGGATTCGTGTGCGAGTTCCTCGGGTCGATCGTCCTTCGCCGCCAGGAGGACCTCGGCGCTTTCCTCGCCGATCTTCTCCAGCACGGCGTTCTCGCCGCCGTCGAACAGCGATGCCGTATACGAATCCGCCGGCATCCGACGCTTGCGGTCCTTGATGACCTCGAAGAGCTCCCGGATCACCTCGTCGGCGTGCATGCTTGAAGGGGCGGAGAGGATCGGTAAAGAGCTGTGGAATCCTCAGGCGTACTCGGTGACCTCGCGGATATCGGTGAGGTCCTCGAACCGCTCTGGGTCCCGCCGGCCGCTCTGGAAGACGCCGTCGGCCACGTCGATCCGGGCGTTGGTGCGGGCCGCCAGCGCGAGGGAATCGCTCGGGCGTGCATCGACGATCGTCGTATCCCGCGGCGTGACGAGATGGAGGTCGGCATAGTAAGTGCCGTCCTCGATCGCCCGGACCTCGACACGTTCGACCCGACCGCCGAGTTCCTCCATCACATCAAGGAGGAGATCGTGGGTCAACGGGCGGCCGATGTCCTCGGCCTCGAGGCCCTGGGCGATGCTCGTCGCCTCCTCGAGGCCGATGAAGATGGGCAGGACGTCCTCCTCGTCGTCGACACCGAGGACGAGCACGCCGACCGGGCCATCCGGCGTCCCCGCCACCCGCACCGCCTCGATCGTCGCCTCCATGTCCATGCCCTGGATCGCCACCGTGAAAAGCCTCTCTCACCGTGCCGGTCGCGCCGCGAGGAGTCGGTGCAACCGCGGGTCGTCGGTGAGTTCGGGATGGAAACTCGCGCCCACGATCGCCCCCTGTCTGACGGCCACGGGCTCGCCGTCGTGGGTGGCGATGACCTCCGCGTCACCGACGCGTTCGATCCTCGGCGCTCGGATGAAGACGCCGGGGAAGGGCCGATCCATGCCGTCGATGTCGAGGGCGGCCTCGAAGCTTTCGCGCTGGCGCCCGTAGGCGTTCCGAGCGACCTCCACATCGAGCAGCCCGAGGGTGTCGACACGGCCGTCGGGGACCCCGCTGGCGAGCAAGATCAGGCCGGCGCAAGTGGCGAGGATGGGATCACCGGCATCGGCATGTGCCCGGAGCGGGTCTGCGAGGTCGTACTCGTCGACGAGTCGCGAGATGGTCGTCGACTCCCCACCCGGGAGCACGACCAAGTCGCTCGCGGCGACCCCACCGGGGGAGCGGATCTCGTGGACGGTCACCTCGTCCCCGAAGGCACGCTCGAGAGCCCGGACGTGTTCGCGGACGTCCCCCTGCACGGCCAGCACGCCCGCGTCGCTGATCATGCCAACCCTACACCGTCCCGTGTAAAAACCGCTCCGCCTGCGTGCCTCACGCGTACAGGATGTGCATCGTCTGAATGAACACGCCGAACAGAACCGAGAACGCCATCAGCGTCCGGGGATCCATCGTGATCGCGTTCCGGTCTTCGGCCTCGAAATACCGCACCAGCCCCGCGCTGGACATCAGCCCGCCACTGCGTTCGCCACTCGCGCCCATTATCCGATGACAGGCCGGACGGTCGGGTAAACGTTTCGTTCCCCCGGGTCGCGGTTTGAGAAACGTTTTTAGGACGCGCTCGGATATCGATTGTACTGATCATGGGTGTGACGCTCAAGGACTTCTACGCGGACTGGTGTGGCCCGTGTAAGACCCAAGACAACATCCTCGAGGAACTCGAGGCCGAACGCGATGATTTCGAGATCGAGCGGGTCGACGTCGACGAAAACCAGGAGATTGCGAACGATTACCAGGTCCGATCACTTCCCACCCTCGTTGTCGAGGACGAGGACGGGGTGGTCGAGCGGTTTATCGGCGTGACACAACGGGAAGACATCGAGGCCGCGATCGATTCCGCGGCTTAATCCCTCGAAAGTAGCTCCGGCAGCTCGTTAACCGTTTCCAGCACCGCCGCCGCCCCCGCCTCCAGCAGGGCCTGACGGCCAGCGTCCCCCGATTGTCCCCCGGTCAGGACGCCGACCCCGGCGTACTGGTGGGCCGGGTCCGCCCGATCGGCGCGGACGGCGGTCCGGACGTCGTCGAGTTCGTCGCCGACGTACTCGACCGACTCGGCGTCACAGGCCGACGCGACCTGCATGAGGCCATCGGGTTCGGGTTTTCCGTCGGCCCAGTCGTCCATCGTCACGACGCGATCGTCGGCGAGTTCGCACTCGAGCCGTCCGAGCGCGAGCTCGGCCTCGGCCCGCGGCCGACCGGTCAGGATCCCCAAGTCGTACGCACCCGCGAGCGATGCCTTCGTGTCCGGTGCCAGGAGGATCGGTTCGTCCTCAATGAATCCTGCGGGGCGCGGGCGTTCTGCCGGCGGCGGCCCCTCCTCGAGTTCGGCGTATCGATCCGGCCCCAGGTAGAGCCACTGGAAGGTACGCCGGAGCGCCTCCGGGTCCCAGGCCTCAAGAATGCGGGTACGCGCTTGCGGTTCGAGTTCCTCCCGAATCAGGGCCTTCGCCCCGGCGACCCCACCGCCGCGTTCCCGGATCCCGTCCGCATACGCCTCGACCTCGCCATCGTAGCCCTCCCGTCGCGCCAGCACGAAGATCGCGAGGGCATCAGTCGTCTTCCAGTCGTTATTGAACCCGCCGGCGTCCTTGATCGGCTGGATGTCCGATCGTGCGATCGATCCCCCGTAGATCGCCTGCACGCTCTCGACGATGGCCCGATGATACGACTCACTCGTATCGAGGAGCACGCCATCGATGTCGGAGATGATCGCGTCGGCTTCCATACGCCCGGGATGGGCCGGGGGAGGCTAAGTGGATGTCGAGACGGAGCGCGGGTACCGGTACCACGTCCCCTCGTTGGTCGGGATCCGCCCGACGGAGAGCACGGGCTGCTCGAACCCGGCAGTGGTAAAATACAGGGGCGCATCGAGCCGCTCGGCAACGCTGGCGGCGGGCGGTTGCAGCTCCTCCGGCAACCGGCGCGCATACACGAGATCGGCGGGGGGCAATGCCTCGACGGTTCGATCCAAGGTGATATCGCCCCGGACGAACCCCACGCCGCCTGGGACGCTTCGATCATCGAGGTCGACGGCCGTCACTGATACGCCCGCCTCCACCAGCGCGGCCGCCAGACCCGGCCGGGGGCCGATCCCGACCTCGATGGCGGTCTCCGCCCACGCGAGCAACTCGACGACTCCCTCGTGATGATCGGCGCTCATGTCCTCGGTGCCATTGTTGGACCGTCGGGTTGAGCGTGACGTGGCTTGCAGTATAAGGCCGTGTGCTTTTCCGGTGGTCCGGCGGCATTTTCGGATGCTATGAGCCGCCAAGCCGATGGGCAATCCAACGACCCGATGGACCGGCGAACGGCGCCAAATAACCGAACGATGAAGATGCTGAGCGGTCTCGCGGTCCTCCTCGGTGCGTGGCTGGTGGTCTCGCCGTTCGCGTTCGACGCGAGGGACATGGCGATGTGGAACAACCTGATCGTGGGGCTCGCCATCATCGTCCTCGCGGGCTTCAATTTTTATCGGCTCAACGAGAGCCGACTGGCGAATACGGGGGTCGCGTCGCTGGTGGCACTGCTCGGGCTTTGGGCACTCGTGATTCCGTTCGTGGTCGACATGGGCGCGGCGGAACTCCTCTGGGGGACGGCGATCGCGGGACTCATCGTCGCCATCGTCGCCGGATACAACGCCTATGCCAACCGCCAGGCCGGCACGGGCGGACGGGCGGCGCGGGCCTAAGCACGTGCCTCCGAGCGTAGCGATTCGAGCTGGCGACGACGATACCTCGCGTAGTTATACCCCGTCAATAGCCAGGCGAATGCGACCATCACACCGGCGAGCGGGACCGACAACACGAACGGGAACCCAGTAAACGCGCTGTTAAAGAGTTGCCCCCCGGCGACCGTGAGGGGGACGCAGACAGCGATGGCGTGCTCGACCGGGGCCCGCCGAAACATGTCGGACATCGTCGGTTCGTCCATGTCGATAATCTGTAAAGGCGCTCGCCCACGGAGGTTAAGTCCGTTTTCGTTTTCCGCGGCGGGGCATGGCGTGGTGTTTATTGGGGGGCGTCGAGTTGGTGTAGTCAATGCGCGTCGACGTAGTGCCGGTCGGTGACGTCCCTGCCGCGGTGAAGCGGGCTGCCTCGACCGCCCTCCGGTCGGTGTTCGAGGCCGACGTCTCGATGCAATCCGGCGTGGAGGTCCCTTCCGGCGCCTACGACGCCGACCGCGAGCAGTATCGGGCCGAAATGTTCATCGAGTTCGCGAGCAACGAAGGCACCGGCGAGAAGAATATCGCCCTCACGACCGAGGATCTGTTTTATCGTCGGCGGAACTACGTCTTCGGGCTCGCGTATCTCGATGGCAAGGGAAGCGTCGTGTCCACCCATCGGCTCCGGACCTCCTCCGATGGCGGTGTCACGACCAAGAACGCCGACGACGTCTTCGCCGACCGGGTGCGGAAGGAGGTCGTCCACGAGGTGGGCCACACCCTGGGACTCGATCACTGCGAGAACAGTCGGTGCGTGATGAGTTTCTCGCCGACGGTCCGGGAGGTCGACGTCAAGGAGGAACATCTCTGTGGGACCTGCCAGCGATCCGTGCTCTGAGACCGGACCGAGGGTTACTCAAATCCGCGTTGTACTCTTCAAAACGTTCTCAGTCCGCTGGGGACGTGCTTCCGCTATGAAACGGCGCGCGTTTCTCGTGTCGGCGAGCGCCGCAGCCGTCGGTGTCTCGGGCTGTCTCGGCGGGGAGGATGCAATCGCCCCGGGCGAGGAGGTGTGGTCCTACGAGATCGGAGAATGGGTGTATGGCTCGCCGACCGTCGTCGACAACACGGTGTATGTCGGCGCGCACGACTGGCAACTCCATGCCGTCGACGCTGGCTCCGGGGAGCTCGTCTGGGAGGACCCCTACGATATCGGCTGGGCGATCTGGGCGTCGGCGAACGTCGTCGACGGGGTCGCGTACGTGACCGCGGAGGATACGCGTCTGCATGCCGTCGACGTCGAGACCGGCCGGTCCGTCTGGGACGAACCGTTCGCCACCGGTGGGTACATTTGGTCCTCGCCGACGGTCCGGGACGGGATCGCGTACTTCGGCTCGCGCGACGGGAACTGTTACGCAGTCGATACGGCCGAGGGCACGCTGGCGTGGGACGGGCCGATCGAAACCGCGGGGGAGGTCGATACATCGCCGACCGTATCGGACGGCACCGTCTATTTCGCGTCGACCGAGGGCACGGTGTATGCCGTCGAGGCGGCGACGGGTGCGCCCGTCTGGGACGAGCCGGTTACCTTGGACGGAGAGATCTTTTCCTCGCCGACCATTGCCGAAGATACCCTCTTTCTCGGCGATTTCGAGGGCCGGCTGTACGCGTTGGATCCCCGATCGGGCGCGGCGGTCTGGGAGCGCCCCTTCGAGACCGACCACGAGATCCGTTCGTCCCCCACCGTAGCCGACGGCACGGTGTACGTCGGGTCCAGGGATGCGAACCTCTACGCCGTCCATGCCGCCACGGGGAAGTTGGACTGGGAGGGACCCGTCAGTACCGGGGATTCGGTCAACTCGTCGCCCACGGTCGCCGGCGGCGTCGTCTTTGTCGGATCCCGCGACGGCCGGGTGTATGCGGTCGACGCGCAGACGGGCGAGTCGGTCTGGCGGGAGCCGTTCGCGACGGACGGTATCATCGCCGCCTCGTCCCCGACGGTCGTCGACGGGTTGCTGCTGATCGGGAGCTGGGACGGCCATCTCTATGCCATCAACGCCGGAGTCGAGGGGTCGAGCATGGATTCCCGTGTCCGCCTCGGCACGCTCGGACACCATCACGATTGGGCGGGGATCTCGGCGGCCTCCATCGAGACTCCGCCCCTCGAAACGATCGAAGCTTAGTCGGACGGCTGGAGCCCGTACGTCCCGTAGATATCCCCGTCCTCGGGCGTGTCCGGCGAGACGTCGGGACGCTCCACCAGGTTTGGCACCACCTCCGGGTCGATGTCATCGACATCCGGGTAGTTGATCTCGATGAAATTCCCGAACAGATCCCGCATATACGCCTGTACGGTCCCGTTCGGCAGGTAGGCGATCGGGGGGTCCCCGTTGCGGAACTCCGTGTTCGGGAGCGCCTCGAAGGTCGCGCCCTCGTTCGCGCGAGCGGCGTGATAGAAGGTCTCGAAATCATCCACGTGCAGGGCGAAATGGTGGAATTCCGGGGCGGGAACCTCCTGTTCGAGGAGATGGAGCTGGAGCCCGCCACAGTCCAACCACCGGACCGGCGTATCGAAGGTGACGGCGGGGATCTCCTCGAAGCCAAAGACGTCCTGATAGAACGCGATCGCCTCGTCGACGTCGTCGACGGGAACGGTCACGTGCGTGTATTCGGCGGTAACCATGCCTGATAGGTATTCGCCCAGGGCAAAAACCGTGCGGTGTCCCCCGCAAATTACAAGGAGTCCCGATGAAGTTTGCGTAAAGTGGTGACTTTAGCGTACGTCGTGGCTATATGAGTGTTCTCCGAAGGGTTGGATATCATGGACGAACGGTATGCGACCGCGGCCCTGGTGATGATCGCGCTGCTCGTGGGTGTGGTCGTCGGCGCCGGCGCCGTCGGCGTCGGGGACAACGAGCCGGCCTCGGCCGCGCCTCCGGACCTCGACGAGGCCCCGACATTGGACACGTTCGAATCGAGCGAGGCATTTCAGGAGTACTTCTCCGATCGGTCGCGCTATCTCGCCGCGCCCACGGCCGTCGAGACGACGGATGACGCCGTCGATGGCGACGCCGTGGCCGACGAAGGGGACGGCGGCGACGCGACGAGGCGCTCGACCACCAACGTCCAGGAGCGCGCGCTCGACGAACCGGACGTCCTCAAGACCGGCGAGGATGCCGTGTACTATAGCGGGTACGAGATGCGCCGAGGGGACGAGGCGACGCACATCCTCGATCTCGCCGATCCCGACGACCCCAGCGTCGTGGCAACCATTCCCGCCCAGGGGGAACTGCTCGTCGTCGATGACACGCTGCTCGTGCTGGGCCACGAGCGCGTCTGGGGGTACGACGTGAGCGAGCCCGCCGACCCTGTGCAGGCGTGGCATCAACCCGTGGAGGCGACCGTCGAGACCGCACGTCTTCACCAGGGAGAGGTCTACCTGGTGTTGGTCGATCGACCGAACTTGGACGGACCCTGTGCGATGACCCCCATCGGCGATGACGTCATCGAGTGTACCGACGTGTTCCGTCCGAACGCGCCCAGTGAGGCGGACGCGGTGTACACGGCCGCACAGCTGGATCCCGCCTCGGGCGACATCCTGGCCCGAACGAGCATCGTCGGCTCTGCACATCGGTCGGCCACGTACGTCTCCGAGGAGGCCATCTACCTCTCGTACACGCGGAGCTCGTCAACCTACGAGTTGATGAGTGCCTATATTGCCGGCCCGGGCTCCCAGCACTTCGACCAGGAAACCGTCGAGCACATCGAATGGCTGGCTGGCCTCGATCTCTCCGAGCGCGCGAAGTCCTACGAATTGCAGACCACGATTCAGGCCTACTTCGCGTCTCTCGATCCGGCCGAGCGCGAGCAGGTCGAGGAGGCGTTCGGCGAGGGACTCACCGCGTTCGCGGAGGAGCGCCAGCGGGAACTCAGCCGCACCGGGATCACGCGCATCTCGCTAGACGGCCTTGAGGTGACGGCGAGCGGCGAGGTCCCCGGATACCCGCTCAACCAGTGGTCGATGGACGAGCACGAGTCCCATCTCCGAATCGCGACGACGGTCCCCGGGGTGCACGGCACGGAATCGGAGAACGACGTGTACGTGCTCGACGCGTCCCTCGAGATTACCGGCTCCGTCCAGGGCTTGGGCGAGACCGAGCGGATCTATTCGGTCCGCTTCGAGGGTGACGAGGGCCACGTCGTCACGTTCCGCCGGATCGACCCGTTCTACACGCTCGATCTCAGCGATCCGGCGAATCCCACGGTGGAGGGCGAACTCAAGATCCCCGGGGTCTCCCATTATCTCCATCCGCTCGATGCGGACGGCGACATGGTCCTCGGGGTGGGCGAGGAGGACGGGCAAGTGAAACTCTCGATCTTCGACGTGTCCGACCGTGCGAACCCGAACGAACTGGACGTGGCGATCCTCGAGGACGAACGCATGTCCGAGGTCAACCGGAACCACCGCGCGTTCCTTCAGGACGAGCGCCACGGGGTGATCTTCATCCCCGGATCCGAACATAGCTACGTCTACTCGTACGCGAACGGCACGCTCGAGGAGGTCGCCCGGGTCGACGTGGGCGGGCCGGGCGTGCGGGCGCTGTACATCGGCGACAATCTCTACGTCTTCGGGGGCGACCAGGTCATTGTCCTCGACGAGACGACCTGGGAGGAACGGACGCGGATAGATCTCCCATAGGGGGATACCGGTCCGCGTGGTTGTCGCCAATGAAACGGTTATTCCATGGATCGGAGAAACCCCCGAGGGGCCCGTTTGTCCAAGTCGGACCCTGCGACGCCCTGGAATCAGGTGACGTCGTCACGACGAGGCGCACGGAGGATGGTATCGACGGGCCTCATCGACGGTCAGTGCGCTTGGGGGAAAGGGGTTGCACTGATTCCCAGCGTCCGAGGACATGCGTGCATGCTCGATTACATTTCTCGCGCCAGAGCGATGAGAATAAGTCCTCCGTCCGCTGGATTTATTATATGGGTTTTGGGAGCTACGACGAATCCGAACAACGCGAGCAGGACTACGGGGACGACGACGATGAGGACGCGGTCCTGAACGTGCATGACGACGAGTTCGAGGGGGAAATGTCCGTGGATACGACCGCGAGCACCGAGGAGCTCGTCCAGGGCCTTGACGAGATGAAAAGCGAGGACGAATAACCAGCAACGCTCGTGACGCGATTTTCGGTCGGGCTCGTTTGTTTCTCCCCGGTTCCGTTTACTGTCACCCGTGTGTGGGCCGAATCGCCTGACGAGCGCATGGGTGTGAGGACTCTGGAATCCCGGGTGTCCTCTTGTCGTCCGGGTGCCTACCGATAGTAGTATTCGCCGGCCTGCTTCTGTTCGCGATCCAGGCGGCTGTCCGGCTTGTTGATCCGCGGCCGGTTGGTCCGCTCGTCGCGGCGGAAGGTGACCTCCAGATCGGAGAGGAAGGCGTTCATCCCTTCGCGCATCGGCTGGGGGGCGCCCCCATGGCCCCGCACCGCCGGCTCGCCGTCGAACACGAGCAGCCGGTCGGAGATGAGGTCGATCATGTACACGTCGTGGTCGATCACGAGCGCGGTCGCGTCGTTGTTTTCGGCGAACCGACGGATCGCCCGCGTCGCCCGGACCCGTTGCTCGACGTCGAGGTGCGCGGAGGGCTCGTCGAGCAGGTACAGGTCCGCCTCCTCGGACAAGCAGGCGGCAATCGCGACCCGCTGGCGTTCGCCGCCGGACAGATCGGGCAGGTTCTGCTCGTAGAGTCGCTCCAGCTGGAGGGGTTGGGCGATCTCGGTGCTCCAGTACGACGAGCCGAAGTCATCCGTAATGGAGGCGAGGAACGCATCAACCCTGAGTTGGCGATCGACCTCGACATACTGGGGTTTGTAGGCGATCTCTAAATGGAGGTCGAGCTCCCCGGATTCCGGCGTCAACCGTCCGGCCAGGAGGTCCGCGAACGTGGATTTCCCGATGCCGTTCGGCCCGACCACTCCGAGCACCTCGTTCCGCGCGATCGTCCC
Organism: uncultured Salinarchaeum sp.; assembly: GCA_964489365.1. Lineage (GTDB taxonomy): Archaea > Halobacteriota > Halobacteria > Halobacteriales > SKNY01 > SKNY01. The sequence continues at coordinate 2,131 of CAZAYR010000038.1, read as the reverse complement.
CCCCTCGACCTCGAGCACGAACTCGTCGTCCCCGTAGGTATGTGCCATCGCCGGATAGCTGACCAGCGGATCCCGCGCCCCGGCGTCCCGCGGTGCGTGGGCGCTAAACTCGATCGCCTCCGGCCGGATCCGCATGTTCTCGTTCTCGAGAAACCCCGCCAGGTATTCGTTGATCCCGTTCCGGACCGATTTCGGATCCGTGATAATGCCGAACGCGCCGGGTTCGCCGTACCCGATGTGGAGGGTATCACAGAGGAGATCGAGGATCGCGAGGTCGTGCTCGACGACCAGCATCGACCGCTCCTCTTCGTCGGCCAACTCACGAATGAGACGGGCCGTGGCCATCCGCTGGCCGATATCCAGATACGGGGTGATCTCGTCGAGGAAGTAAAAGTCCGCGTCCCGGAGCAACGTCGCGCAGAGGGCGACGCGCTGGAGTTCGCCGCCGGATAGCTCCTCGATGGCCTGGTCGAGGACCATCTCGAGGGACAGCCGTTCGGCGAGCTCGCCGAGGGCGTCCCGCTCGTCGGTCGATTTCAGGAGGTCGATCGTCGTGCCGCCGAACTGGTCGGGGATCCGATCCACGTACTGGGGCTTTTTCGCGACGGTCACGCGTTCGTCCCGCACGCCCTCGAGATACTCCTGGATCTCCGTGCCCCGGAAGGCTTCGACGGCTTCGGGCCAGTCCGGCGGGTCGCTCCACTCGCCGAGGTTCGGCCGGAGTTCGCCGGCGAGGATGCTCACGGCGGTCGTCTTCCCGATGCCGTTCGGGCCCAGGATCCCCGTGACCGACCCCGGCTGGGGGGCGGGCAACCCGTACAGGGAGAACGCGTTCTCCCCGAAGCGGTGGGCCGGGTCATCGTCCAGTTCCTGGGGGAGGTTGATGATCTCGATCGCGTCGAAGGGACACTTCTCGACACAGATCCCACAGGTTTCACCCAGACAGATCTCCTCGGAGATCGAAATCTGTTCGGGGCTCCCGGCGTACGGCTCGTCCTCCTCGAAGCGCTCCTCCCGGGTGATGATACACTCCTTGCCGGTCCGATTGGGCGGACAGAAATTCGCGCACTCGTAGCTGCAGCGGTCGGGCTGGCACCTGTCGAGATCGACGACCGCGATACTATCGTCCGCCATCAGAGGGTATTCGCCGCACCGGTGCTTAAGAGGATTCCCCACGACACGAACCAGAAACAGAACGTCATGAACGCGATAAACAGGTAGTCCTTCACCCCGAAGGTCTCGATCTCGACTCCGCCGATCCGGAGGATCGGAAACTGGACGAGAATGGCACCCCCGAGGATCATCACGCCGATCCGATCGTCCGGAGCGCTGGCAAACATCGCCGCGAGCATCCCGGCCCCGATCCCGGCGAGGGACGAGAGGGTCGTCACCATCACGCCCCGGATGTGGGCCCACCGTTCGTCCTCGACCGGCTCGGCCATGCCCGGCGGTTCCAGCCCGCCATTCTAAAGGAATTCGTTTGCGACCGCCACCTTTTTGCCCGGTCATCGGATTCGTTGATCAAGTAATGGCCGCTCCTGTCAGGGAACGCGTGCGTGAACTCCCCCCGAGTGCGAAACTCGTCTACAAGGTTCTCGAATACAACGGGTCGATGACCCAGAAACAGATCGTCGAGGCGTCGATGCTCTCCCCGCGGACGGTCCGGTACGCCCTCGAACGCCTCGAGGAGATCCATGCCGTCGAGGAGGACATTTATTTCGCCGACGCGCGCCAGAACCTCTACCGGCTCGCGGCCGATCCGTCCTCCGCGGACTGTAGCTGCGACAGCGCGCAGGCCGCCGAGTAACTTATCCCCGGACGACGGTCACCTCGTCCCGCCGATCGATGGCCGATTCGAGCTCCGCAGCGATCGCGCTCCCCCGGGAGACCTGAATGTCCCCGCCCCGGCCGACCGTCGCGGTGAAGAGGTACTCGCCGTTCGCCCGGATCTCCACGGTCTCGCCCGGATCGACGGACGTCGGGCTGATCACGACGTGCCGGTCGGTGACCTCGGGGGCGACCGTCTCCCCGTCGGTGGCGGCCTCCTGTTGGGGGGCAGCGGTACCTTCCGGCTGTTCGGCATGGGTGCGGACGTCGATATCGATGCCCAAGCGATTCTCGACCCCCTCGA